>JAYVIO010000145.1:0-5043 GCA_043770175.1 Verrucomicrobiales bacterium
AAGAAGGCCCTCGCCAAGGCTGGCGTCTCCCGCAAAGCGCGCACCGCCAAATCCGAAGCCAAGCCCGCCAAGAAAGCTGCGGCCAAGAAACCTGCCGCCAAAAAAGCCGCAACGCCCAAGGCAAAGGCTGTCGAAGTCGCCGCCGAGGCAGCAGCACCCGTCGCTGCTCCCGAAACTGCCGCTCAGGAATAACCGGCTCTCCGCCCGTTCCATTTCCAAACCAAATCACCGTCACGGCACTGCCATGGCGGTGATTTTTTTGTGACCTTCAAAGCGCTTCCACACTCAACGGAACCACAGGTTCCCGCCGCCGCCCTGACTCGGCGGTGCATTCTGCGAGGAGCTTGAATTGTAGCCGTCGTAGTAGCCGCGATCAAAGCTGGAGCGGTAGCGCGGATCATAACGACCCACCTGCGCCGCCGGATCTGCCACACGTCCGCTTGTTCGATCCCGCAGACCGTAGTCGTAGCCTTGATTATAGGCTGGATCGCGGGCAGGCGGTTGTGCAGTTCCCGGATTGCCATACCCGTCTAAATAACCGCTTCCGAGACTGCTGTGTGATTGGCTGTAGCCTTGATTGTAACCATCGCGGTAGGCCATTTCCGTGTTGCGATCGAAACGCGTACGATAGCGATTGTAGTTCTGGCTTTGGCGCTGCTGCGCATCCGACCGTCCATCCTGCTGGCCAAGTTCATAGGCCTGGCGGTTCATCTGCGAACCTTGGTCACGCATGTCTTGGCGATAAGGATTCGCATACGGATCACCACCGCTCGGACCATAATAAGGTTCGACACATTGCGTGAGCAGCAGCGGCAGGGCCAGCGAAGCGAGGAGAGATGTTTTCATGAGAGAGAATGCTTGATCGTAAAAGGCGACCAGCCTGGTGGCAAGAGCGCAGTTTCCGACGAGAACGCACCATGTCCCGTTCAGAAATATTTTCTGTAGTTCGTACTCGCCATTTTCAATGGGCACCTCAGGGCTGGGGTGAACCACCGCGGCTACTTTTTCCCCTTCTGCGCTGCCGCCGTAAACCAGTCACCGCCGCCGCCACCGCCAAAGGGATTGCCCATGCCGCCGCCGGAACTGCGATTGCCACCACCGCTGCTAGTAAAGCTGCGCTGGCCGCCTGGAGCGGCACCCGCAGGTCGTGGGCCGCCACTGCCAACTTTCTTCTCAAAGTCCGGCTTCGACTTCATGCTCAGCGCGATGCGCTTGCGTGGAATATCCACTTCCGTCACCGTCACCTGCACGCGCTGCGCCACTTTGACGACTTCTGCCGCATCACGCACAAAGGTGTCACTGAGCTGGCTCACATGCACGAGGCCGTCCTGATGCACGCCGATGTCCACGAAGGCGCCAAAGGCCGTCACGTTCGTCACGATGCCCGGTAGCTTCATGCCGACGGTGAGATGCTTCATCTCGCTGACACCTTCAGCGAAGCTGAAGACCTCGAACTGCTTGCGCGGATCACGCCCAGGCTTCGCCAGCTCGTTCATGATGTCCTGCAGCGTCGGCAGGCCCACGTCCGCGCTCACATACTTCTTCAAGTCGATCTTCTGGCGCAATTCCGCCCGTTGCATCAGATCACTGACTGTGCAGCCGATCTCAGCGGCCATTTTTTCCACCAGCGGATAGCGCTCAGGATGCACCGCGCTCGCATCCAGCGGATGCGCCGCATCACGGATGCGCAGGAAGCCCGCCGCCTGCTCGAAGGCCTTGTCGCCGAGCCGCGGAACCTTGAGCAGGTCTTTGCGTGTCTTGAACGGGCCGTTCTCGTTGCGGAAGGCCACGATGTTCGCGGCATGGCTGGAGTTCAGGCCGGAAACATAACTGAGGAGCTGCTTGCTCGCCGTATTCAGCTCCACGCCGACGCCATTCACCGCGCTGATCACCACGTTGTCGAGGCTGCTTTTGAGCAGGTTCTGATCGACATCATGCTGATACTGCCCCACGCCGATGGATTTCGGATCAAGCTTCACCAGCTCCGCCAGCGGATCCATGAGACGACGAGCGATGGAAACCGAGCCACGCACGGTGATGTCCTGATCCGGGAACTCCTCACGCGCCACTTCACTGGCGCTGTAAATCGACGCGCCGCTTTCATTCACCATGATCACCGGAATCGCCTTCGGCAGGCCGATCTTGTTCACAAACATCTCGGTTTCCCGGCTGGCGGTGCCGTTGCCGATGGCGATGGCTTGAATTTTGAAACGCTCGACCAGATTCGTCAGCAACGTCTTCGCATGCATCAGGCTGTTGCCATCACCGAGCAGGTAAATGACATCGTTGAACAAAAGCTGCCCCTGCGCATCGAGCACCACGACCTTGCAGCCCGTGCGGAAGCCCGGATCGATGCCCAGCACGCGTTTCTGGCCCAGCGGAGCCGCCAGCAGCAGCTCGCGCAGATTATCGGCAAACACGCGCACAGATTCAGTGTCCGCCTTCTTCTTGGATTCCAGGCGAGTCTCGGTTTCCATGCTGGAACTCATCAGGCGCTTGTAGCTGTCCGCACAGGCCAGCTTCATCTGGTCAGAGCACGCATTGCCGCCTTTGACGAAGATGTTTTCGAGCATCTTAACCGCCGTGTCTTCCGGTGGGGTGATGCGCATGAGCAGGAAGCCTTCTTTTTCACCACGACGGATCGCCAGCATGCGGTGCGACGGGATCGACTTCAGCGGCTCACTCCAATCAAAGTAATCGCGGAACTTCTGCGCCTCCTCGTCGGTCTCCTTGCCAAACATGACCTTGGAAATGACCGTGGACTGCTCCGTGAAGAATTTTCGCAACGTCGCACGCGCTTCCGCGTGGTCGCTGATGCGCTCCGCGATGATGTCGCGTGCGCCTGATAGCGCATCTGCGGCATCTTTGACACGCAGCTCTTCCGTTTCGTGAGTCGTGTTCACAAACTTCGCCGCCTCAGCGCTCAGATCGGCGCCATGCGTGATGAGATTCGCCTCAATGAAGTCCGCCAGCGGCTCCAGGCCTTTTTCCTTCGCGATGGTGGCCCGCGTGCGGCGTTTCGGACGGAACGGCGCGAAAATATCCTCCAGAGCATTGATCGTCTCCGCCTTGTCGATCTTCGCACGCAGGATGTCCGTCATCAGCTTGCGCTCTTCCAAAGACTTTACGATGGCACCACGGCGGTCATCCAACGCCACCAATTGCTCCATGCGCTCCTTCACATTCAGAATCTGCACTTCATCCATCGACCCCGTGGCCTCTTTACGGTAACGGGCGATGAACGGCACCGTGGCACCGTCGGCAAACAATTTGGCCGTCGCGCCGACCTGGATGGCCCGCAGGCCCAGTTCCTTGGCGACACGCTCGACGTGAGCGACATTGATGTTGAGTTCGTTGGCAGCAGACATGGCTGAAAATTGGAAAGCTGAAATTGGAAATGAGAAATCTCTGGTTGGGAGTGATGGAGTTAGCGAGACCACCCAACGCGGCAACTGATGACCACCACATGTGGAAAACTTTTGTCGGAGGCATGGCTTGACACTCGCTTTTGACCTCGACTTTTGTGCTGCAACGGACCACAATTAACCATGCCAAAGACCATCCGGCTTGAAATGCCGACGCCCAAAGACATCAGCCGCCTGCGCCTTCCTTCCGGTGTGCAAAGCAGGCTCGATGAGTTGCTGGACCGTCAAGACAAGGGAATCAAGCTGACCGTGCGCGAGCGCCGCGAAGCCGAGGGTCTGGTCGAGATGGCTGAATGGCTCTCTTTATTGAAACTTCGTGCCCGTCGGCTTTCACGCCGCGCCGCATGACCGTTCCGGCATCCATTCGCCGCCTCGTGACACAACGCGCCGGGAACCGGTGTGAATATTGCCGGTTGTCACAGGCAGGCCAGGAGGCGCTGTTTCACATCGATCACATCACCCCCGAGATGGATGGCGGGCTGACAACGCCTGAAAACCTCGCCCTCGCCTGTGTGTCATGTTCGCTGCGCAAGGGCGCACGACAATCTTCCGTCGATCCGGTCACACATCGTCTCGTCAGGCTTTATCATCCCCGGCAGCAGCGCTGGACGGCTCACTTTCGCTTCAACGGCTTTCGCCTGACTGGCGTCACTCCCACGGGCCGTGCCACGGTGGATGCTTTGAAGCTGAACCGGCTTGTGATGCTGACCATCCGTTCGGAAGAAGCATTCCTCGGCCGGTTTCCTCCGTCTGTGGATGATTGAAGTTTCACCGCCGGGACGATTACCAAGCATGAAGCTCCTGCTGACGATCTCCTTTCTCGCACTGAATCTTCAAGCCCAAGACTGGCCACGCTGGCGCGGTCCAAACGCCGATGGGCGATGGAATCCAACCGGCATTCCGGCGGACTTTGCGAAGAAGGAACCGGAGCGGCTTTGGAAAACCGAGATTGGGGCCGGGTTCGGCGGTGTGACCGTCAGTAGCGGGCTGGTTTATGTGATGGACCGCCTCAAAACTCCGAAGGAAATCGAACGCGTGCTCTGTTTCGATGCGGCGACTGGCAAGGAAGTCTGGCAGCAGATCTGGGAAGTGAATTACGGCAGCATGGATTACGGAACCGGGCCGCGTGCTTCGGTGAACATTCTGGATGGCAAGGCGTATGCGCTGGGAGCAACGGGTGTGGCTATGTGTCTCGATGCGAATACAGGCAAGGTGCTCTGGCAGGTCGATACCGTCGAAACCTGCGGTGCGAAGATTCCGACTTGGGGCTTCGCGGCATCGCCCGTGGTCGATGGGAATCGCGTATTGCTCCATGTCGGCGCAAAGGACGGTTCCGTCATCGCTTTGGACAAAAACAGTGGCAAGGAAGTGTGGCGCGGCGGCCCTGATCGCGCGGGCTACTGCACGCCGGAGATTATCACGCATGCCGGAACGCGTCAGCTCATCGCCTGGGGGCCGGAGCATGTGCAGAGCCTCAATCCCGACAGCGGTGCGGTGAACTGGACCTATCCTTATGAGATCACGTATGGCGTCAGCATCGCGCAGCCGTTGCATCATGACGGTGTGCTGCTGGTCTCCGGCTACTGGCATGGGGCAAAGGCGTTTCGGCTCGGAACAG
>JAYVIO010000146.1:0-14953 GCA_043770175.1 Verrucomicrobiales bacterium
ATTCCGCGTGCGGGTGTGAGTCATGAAGATGCCGCGCTTGTTCTGCACCACCTTCTGATTGTTGCTCTGAAACGTGGAGAAGCTGAGTGCCTGGCCATCCACGAGCGTGGTCTCGATCCGCAGCGGCTCGGCGGCGTGAAGCAGCGTGGCGAGGAGCAGCAGGGTGAGGGTGAATTTCATGGTGACAACAGAACGAACACAGTTCGCTTGATTGATCGCTGGCTGCCGAGGTTCACCTCAACGTGTTCGCCGCCAGGCATAGCGGGCAGGCCGGGCGAACGGCTTTCTTCATGTTTCATTCCAAACCGTAGCCCTTCATCCACCACGCCAGACGCTCGGCGTCGGTGGGCTCGGGCTTCTGAATGCGGGCCTTCCATGTGCCCTGATAGTCGGCGCGTTTGTCTTGTTGAATCTGCTCCATCGGCGGCTCCGTTGCTGGATCGCCGGAGGCGCCGCGATCTCTGCTGCTGCCCATCCACGTATCGAGTTGCTGGCGCATCGCGGCGATGGTCGCGGCATGCTTGGGATTTTGTGAGACATCGTGCAGGCCCTGCGGATCGGTCTTCAGGTCGTAAAATTCGAGCGCGGGTCGGGTCGGAGCCAGCCAGCGGGATTGAAATGGGTCGAGACCGCCGGATGCTTGCAGCACGCGCAGCAGTGGCATTCCGGGATAGCTGGCCTCTTTGTAGCCCGACCAATGGAGTCGCGGGAGATCGGTGTTGAAGTTCTGCACGAGCCACGAGTCACGGCCGATCACTGCGCGGATCCGATCCATCGCATCGCCACAACGATCGCGCGCCGCAAACAGCACGGCGCGCTCGGGAAATTCGCCGCCGAGCATTGGCCTGCCCTCCATCCATTGCGGAATGGGGAGGCCTGCGAGTTTCAGCATCGATGGCGCGAGGTCGATGAGACTCACCAGACGATCCTCGATGCTTTTCGGAGCGACTTGCGGCCCGCGCAGGATCAGCGGCACCTGCAATCCCTCGACGCTCAGCCATTGCTTGCCCCACGGCATCGGGCGTCCGTGATCGGCGAAAAACATGACGATGGTATTGTCGAGCACGCCCTCGGCCTTGAGTTGATCCAGAATCACACCCACGCGCTGGTCCACGACTTCGACGCTGCGTTGATACGCATACCAGTCGCGCCGCATCAGCGGGACATCGGGATAGTTCGGCGGCAGTTCGATGGCGCGGAGCTTGTCCTCGTCGAAGGTCGCAGGAATAGGGAAGGGCCGGTGTGGCTCGGTGATTTGGAACTGCGCGAAGAATGGCTGCCCGGGCTTCCGTTTCCGCCAGTCGTCGCCGTCGAACATCTCCTCGGCCTTGTGGGCAAAGTTGTAGTGCGTCTTGCCCTTCGTGATTGTCTTGCCGCTACGCTTCGCGCCGGGTGCCGCGGCATTCGTGACAAACCATCCCGCCTCGCGCAGCAGGCCCGGCAGGTGCCGGTAGGGCGCGGGCAGCGGCTGTGGATTCTCCACATCATGCGGATGCAGTCCCGTGGTCGTCTGATAGCAGCCGAGGATAAAAGCGGAGCGCGAGGAACTGCACACCGGTGCTGTGGCATAGGCCCGCGTATACCGACATCCTTCCTCGGCCAGACGATCCAGATTCGGCGTGCTCACTTGCTTCAACCCGTAAGCCGCAGTGTCCGGCGACATATCGTCGGCGATGATCCAAACGAAGTTCGGCGTGGGCGCACGTTGAGCGTCCTGTGCACCTGAATGCCGGAAGCCGGCGGCCAGTAACAATGCAACAAGGAGCGTGCGGCAGGCGTTGGTCATGGCGCGGGGATCACCGGACAGATTTCCAGCCGTAGCCGCGATAGTCGAAGGCAAAAGTTCCATCGGCGCGACAGGTCACCACCGCGAAGCCTTCGGGATTGCCGAAGACCGGTCCTTTCCACCACAAGCCGCAGACGGCGCCGCCCTGGATGTAACTGATACCGCCAATCTCAATGCGTTCGAGCAGATGCCCATGTCCGCTCAGGACCAGCTTGATGTTGTAGCCAGCAAAAAGCTTGCGCACGACGTGGGCGTTGTTGACGAGGCCCTCCTTGTTCGTGCCTTTTCGCGGGTCGCCAGTCATCTGGGTCCAGACGGAGAAGAGCGGGATGTGCGTCACGATAATCACCGGCTTCGATTTCCCCGTGGCCGCGAGATCCTTCTTCAGCCAGTCCATTTGCTCGTCAACGATCCAACCCAGAAAACCGCGCTCGGTGTCCGGGTCGTGGCCGATGGAATCCAGCAGGATGAAGTGCCAGCCTTGGTGATCGAAGCTGCGGTAGGTGCGGCCTTTTCCGTAGCGATCGGCAAAGTAGCGTTTCCCGTAATTCGCATCTTCGGGCCGCAGCAACGACCCCGCCGCCCAGCCACCCACATCGTGATTGCCGATGGTGTGGTGCGAGGGGAGATCGAGACGCTTCCAGCACTCGTCGAACAAATCCCACTGCACCTTGATGCGCGCGTGGTCCGCGAGCAGCGAGTCCATGACGAGATCCCCGCCGGTGAGCACAAAGTCGGGCCGCGGCGCGAGCGCATTGACGGCGCGCAAGCATTGGTTCAGTCCGTCACCCGCGCCCTTTTCCGGCTGCACGTGAATGTCGGTGAGATAGGCAAACTGAAACTCGGAGTTGCTGCTGGCCGCGTCCGCCGCACGAGGCGCGAGGTACGCGGCGGCGGATACCGTCAAGAAATGGCGGCGAGTCACTCCATTGAAGACGGAAGGAAGCGGGGAGGATGGTTTACGCATAGGATTGGTGGGGTGAGTGGTGTGTCCGCGCAGAGAAAATCGATGAGGAATCAGAGGGGTTTCAGGAAGTGCTGCATCCTTTGGGGACCGAGCCTGTGAGCGCAGTGCCAGGCCTGTGAGCGGGGGCCAACGGCAAAGGAATAATCGTGATTGGTATCAGTGTGTGGTGATCTCTTTCATAAGGTGCGTGAGGCGGTTGCGGAGTTCTTCGATGGTGGCTTGCGCCTTCGGATCGGCGATGAGGTTCTTCATCTCATACGGATCGCTTTTTAAATCGTAGAGTTCGTCCATGCCGGTGAGGTCCGTGTAGTGGATGAGTTTCCAGCGTTCGCTCCGCACGGCTTGGTAGCCCATCTGATGAATGCGTGGGAATACCTTGTCGGTGAAATACTCGATGAGGAAATCGCTGCGCCACGCGGTGGGCTTGTCTTTGAAAAGCGGCACGAGCGATCGCCCGTGAAGAGGCATCGGGGATGCGGTGCGACCGAACTCCAGCAACGTCGGCGCTAGGTCGAGCGTGAGGACCACCTCGGCGGGTGTGCTGTGCGGCTGGATGACGCCGGGCAGGCGCATCAGCAGTGGAATGCGGATGCCTTCCTCATACGCGAGACGGCGTTCCACGCTGAGGCCGTGCTCGCCGTAGAAATAGCCGTGGTCGCTGGTGACGACGATAAGCGTGCGGTCGAGTTTGCCGGATTTTTCCAGCGTGCGCAGGATCTCCCCGAGGCTCTCATCCACTGCGGCCAGCATGCGCAGACGACCGAGGATGGATTCATCCGTGCTGCCCGTCTGCGGACTCAGCGGCGGCAGATCGCCCAGCGTGCGTTGCAGTGCGGGCTTTCCCTGCGGTGCGGCGAGCGCGTTTGTGCGACGTGGGATCGTTGCGCCTGCATACAGATTTTTGTGCCGCTCGGCGGGGATGAAATTCGAAGCCGCGGGATCGCTCACGCTGCCATCCGCGCGCTGCGTCATCTCGGGATGCATCGCCTTGTGCGCGAAGTAGAGCAGGAACGGCTTCGTGCGCGGCTGCTGGAGAAACTTCATCGCGTGCCGGTGCAGGATGTCCGTCACGTAGCCCGTCTCCTTGCGGCTGCTGCCATTCACATTCACCTCGGGATTGAACGTGCTGCCCTGTCCCTTCAGACACACCCAGTGATTGAAGCCCGTGCGCGGCGAGTCATCATTGCCCATGTGCCACTTGCCGATGAAACACGTCTGATAGCCCGCCTTCTGCAACGCCTGCGGAAACGTCACCAGCTTGTGGCTCTGCGCGCTGCGCTCCGTGTTATCCGTGATGCCGTGTGCATGCGCATACAGCCCCGTGAGCAGGCACGCGCGACTCGGCGAACACAGCGGCGTGGTCGCGAAGGCATTCAGAAAACGCGCACCTTCCGTCGCGATGCGATCCATGTGCGGCGTCTTCGAAAAAGGATGCCCTGCGCACCCGAGATCATCCCAACGCATGTCGTCCACGAGGATGACGATCATGTTCGGCGGCACCGAAGCGTCGGCAGCTTGAAGGGCGCACCTTCCGAAATGTGCGAAGGTAACGGTGAGGAACAGCGCGAGCAGTCTCATGGCATCAGCTCATCCGAAATGGCTTCCCGAGTTTGATCTTCCGCTCGGCCTTTGGATACCAGCCTTGCGGCGCGTGTGTGTCGGTGTGCAGGTAGCATTGCACGCGGACTTCGGTGC
Organism: Verrucomicrobiales bacterium; assembly: GCA_043770175.1. Classification (GTDB taxonomy): domain Bacteria; phylum Verrucomicrobiota; class Verrucomicrobiia; order Verrucomicrobiales; family Verrucomicrobiaceae; genus Prosthecobacter. The sequence continues at coordinate 4,449 of JAYVIO010000146.1, forward strand.
TGCCTTCGGTGAAGGTGAGCAGTCGGCTCAACGGACGTGTCTTTTCGGCAACGTGGAATCGCGTGAGCGCGCAGCAGTTGATGAACGTGGCGCCCCACTTGCGCTCGATGTGCGTGCGACCATGGAAGTCGTCGTCGGGATTCGTGTGCGTGTGTCCTCCGAACCACAGGTCGATCGCGCCGGGATGCGCCTCGAGGTAGCGCTCGAAAGCCATCGCCTTCGGTTTGTCATCGACGTAGTAGAGATATGACGAGCCTTCCGGGCTGCCGCCGTCCTTTTGGTAGCCGTGATAGCGACTTTTGTATTTGCCATCCGCATTCAGATTGCCGCCTTCGAAATCACCGGAGCCCACGGTCGTCTCTCGCAGCATGTGGTGATGCGCACTGATGATCACTGATTCACGATTTGCCTCCACGCGTTCCTTCCACCAAGCCACCGTCTCGCTCGTGACCGCACCCGACGGATAGCCGCCGCGTTTGCCGCGCCCCATGGGCAGCGGTAGGTCGTTGCGGTCGCTCATCATGAGGAAGAGCAGGTTGCCGATGCGAAACTCGTAGCGCTCCCATGTTCCGGTGATCGGATGGTGCCGACGTTTCGGATCCACGCCGGAGTGCGCGGTATTCTCGCCGAGCGGATCGACCCATTTGCGAAACCACGCCATCTGCGGCTCACCTGCGCGGCTAGCGTCGTGATTGCCGGCGATGTCGTAGAAGTCCTCGCGGCGATGTTTTGTGAGCGCCCCGAACTGCCGAACGAGTTCCCGGCCTTCGTCATCTTCGGGTGGACCTTGGTTACCGGAGAAGTCACCGACATTGATCGCGATGTCCCAGTCAAACGGCGGCGCGCCATCTTTCCCGCCCTGCTCGCTCTGGCGAATCGCATCCGCCAGCGATTCGCGGCCGTGCTTGAGGTCTGTTTCAATGTGCGGATCGCCGATGGCCCAAAGACGAAATTGTTTCGGCGGTGCTTCAGCGCTGAGCGCGGGTGCGATCCCGGTCAGCACAACGCCAGCAGCGGCATCGCGCACGAAGCGACGGCGGGTGATCGGGGATGGTTGTGTATTCACGGTTTTGATGATGTTGCCTGGCGACGTTGCGCGAACATCCAGTCCCACATCGCCGCAGTGTTGTAGGCATCATTCCAACTGCCGTGGCCGACGCCCGGGAGCTCGGTGTATTTCGGCTCCGGCTTCACGCCTGCCTGCTTCAGCGCGGCGATCATGTCGCGCGAGCCAGTCACAGGCACCGCCTCGTCTTTGTCGCCGTGGAAGGCCCAGATCGCCACGCCGCTCTTCTTTACGGGGTTTTCGGCGACCGGTGATTTTCGTTGGTTCAGGCATTTTTGGTGAAACTTCGGCGGCTGAGGCACCGTGGCATCGCAGCGAAGCGCGGAGCTCTTTCGCGAAACCCCCATCGAGAACGCGAGCAGCGGAGTAATGGAGAAATGGAGTTCTGTTTTAATTGGATTCGAAGAATGTGTTCAGAACTGGATCGCGCGTCTTTAGTGAACGCTCAGGGTGCCGGATTCGCGGTGTAAGTCAGATCGTCGAAGTAAATCTTCACCACGCCGCCGCCGACGTGAGTCGTGAACAGACCAAACCGATCGAAGAAAGCTCCCGCGGTTTTCTGCTCCGCCTTATGACCCGGCTTCACGTTGAGTGTCACTGTCTGGCCAGCCATGGTCAGGGTCAGCGCGCCCGTTCCTTTGTTTCCGGCTGGGTCGTAGGCGAGCGTCCATTCGAAAACTTTTCCAGGCACGAGCACCGGGCCCTGCTGGGGTTTCAACGCCCGATTTTCAGGGTGTTGCTTTCCTTCCTTGTGTTCGATCCCTTCGGCGAAGGGCGCGTAGGCGGGCACAAAATAGTGCCCTACGCGGCTCGGCCCTCCCACGCTGATGCCGAGAAAATTGCCGGCGTGGTTGGGCGCTTCTTCCTTCTCGTTACTCTGGAACCACCCCACATGCATGCCCGAGTCCGGCGCTCCGACCATCAACACCACCTTGCCGCTGGCCACGAGGCGGTCCTCCAGCGTGAGTTTCGCGACGCGGTCGGCGTAATACGCATAGTCGCCGGTGCGCCACATGATGCCGCCGACTTCGCCCGCCGTTTCTCCCGCGAAGTTTGTTTGCGCGCTGAATCCAAAGTCGTGCGCGCCGCTTTGCTCGCGCTCTTCGAGCGTCACCTGATTGCCCGATCCCTGCCACTGCGGGTCGCGGCTGAAGTCCTCGGTCTTGCCGTCGAACTGAAGGTCGTCGAAATGGATGGTCATCGGATTGCCCGCTTTCATCGAGTTCATCAGTCCAAAGCGATCGAACTTGGTGCCGTGCTCCTTGTAACCCGCAGGCAGATCGACCGTGAAGGTCTTGCCCTCGAAGGCGGTGTCGGGCTGCGCGCTGTTGCTGCGGATCACGAAGCGCATCTGGCCGCGACCGTCCGCGGCAGCCGGATCATAGTCGAGCGTCCAGGTGTAGCGCGTCCCGTCGTTCTTGATCGAGGGCGGCTGATACTTGCCCTCCCACGGCGTGACCTTGGTGCCACAGGCTTGATTCTTGCCGGTCACAAGCCGGAGCGTCAGGCGCGCGCCCTTGCCCTGCCCGGCAAAATGGAAGCCCAGCGTGCTCTGCCGCTCGCCCGGCAATGCGGAATCGAAGAAACCGAAAAACGCACCGCTGGAACCGGCGCTCGCCGTGATGGCAAACGTGCCCGACGCCGCCAGCTTGTCCGCCAGGGTCTTGACCGGAATCGGCACGGCATAAGATGCGCGCGCCGGCGACCGATGCACCCGGCCACCGATTTCGCCGGCCTGCTTGCCCGCGAAATGGGTAGCACGATAGCCGAAGTCCTGCGTGACCTTCTTGATCTCGGTGGGCACGACGCGGTTCTGGTGTCCTTCCCACCCGGGATCGCGGTCGAATGTTTCGGTCTTGAGGGTCGGCGGCGTCTGAGCTTCGGCGGCAAAGGTTGCCACTGCGAAGGCTAGCGCACAGAGAGTGAGGCTGGCTGGATGTTTCATGGGATGTGTTGGTTACGGTTCCGTCGCCATGATCTGCGCGGCACCGCTGGCGAATTGGACGATCAATGGCGTGCGCACGAAACGTCAGCGGGTGATCGAGGATGGATGTGTATTCACGACTTCGAAGGGGTTGGCAGGCGGCGTTGGGCAAACATCCACTCCCACATCGCCGCAGTGTTGTAGGCCTCATTCCAACTGCCGTGACCCACGCCCGGAAGCTCGGTGTATTTCGGCTCCGGCTTCACGTCGGCCTGCTTCAACGCGGCGATCATGTCGCGGGAGCCGCTCACGGGCACAGCTTCGTCTTTGTCGCCGTGGAAGGCCCAGATCGCCACGCCGTTCATTTTCGGTGCATCCTGCGTCTCCCAGATGCCGCACACGGGCACCGCCGCAGCAAACTTTTGCGGGTAACGCGCAATCGCCCCCCAGGTGCCCATGCCGCCCATCGACTGGCCGGTGATGTAAATCCGCGCGGAATCCGCCTTGGTCTCCGCGATCACCGCATCGAGCGTCTCGACCAGCTCAGGCATCACCTCACGTCCTTCACCACCTCGGAAATCGCCCTTGGCCCAGCGCATCGATCGGTCACCACACGCCGGTGCCATGACGATGCATGGGTGCTTCTTCTGCATCTCCGCCGATGCGAGCAGATTCGCGGCCTGCGTGTTGCCCCCAAGTCCATGAAGGCAAAGCACGAGGGGCAACGGTGTCTCGGATTTTTCAGCCGGCACGAAGAGGCTGTAGCGCAATGTCTGCCCATTCGATGCTTTGAACTCGCGCACTTGAAACGACAGGTTTGCACCACCAGGCCGCTCCTGCTCCTCTTTGCCACGGCGACCCTCTTTCGACATCGCTTCGGCCTCTTTCGCATCAAGGGCACCGTCGCTGTTCGCATCCTGCGCAGACATTCGTTGCCACAACTTGTCGCCCAATTCCTCCTTCGAGAGCTTGCCGTCCTTGTTGGTGTCCTTGGTCCAGAGGCGCTCAGTGTTGATGTCCTTGCCTTGCGCGATCGCAAACATGCCGACAAGGCCGATGAGAATGAGAGTCGTCGTTTTCATGGGGAAATGCAGTTGGCGGTGAAGTGCCTGACACGCTCAGCCATTCACTTCAACGCGCCTACCACGACTTTCTGGTGTAAAAATGACAGGTCCGCGGGCAAAGTCGCAAGCGAGCAGTCGCTTCTCAAACCGCATTCACCAGCCGTCATGCCACTTTCTGCAACAACAAAGCCAAGCTCGGAAGTCGCCGCCATTCTATTTGAACTGGAGGCGCTGGGCACTGCGTCCTACAAGAAGGTGATGCTCAACCACGGAGTGCGTGAGCCGATGTTCGGCGTGAAAATCAGCGAGCTTCAGAAAATCCGAAAGCGGCTGAAGAAGCAATACGAGCTGGCTCTTGGACTCTACGCGACGCGCAACTACGACGCGATGTATCTCGCCGGATTGATCGTGGACGAGAAACGCATGACCCAGCGCGACCTCCAGCATTGGCTGGACACTGCGACGCATGATCCCATCGCCAGTTACGTGGTGTCTTCAGTCGCCGCCGAGAGTGATCATGGCTGGGAGCTGGCTCTCGAATGGATCGCCTCCAAGGACGAGCGGACCGCAGCCTCAGGCTGGGCGACACTCAGCGCGCTGGTCAGCATCAAGCCCGACAGCGATCTCGATTTGCCAAAGCTCAGGCAGTTGCTTCAGGGCGTCGGCAAATCCCTTCACCAAGCCCGGAACGACGTGAGCTATGCGATGAACGGCTTCGTGATCGCGCTGGGTTCGTTCGTCGCACCGCTCACGCAGGAGGCGCTCGATATGGCGGAACGCATCGGCCGCGTGAGCGTGGACATGGGCAAGACCGAGTGCAAAGTCCCCTTCGCTCCCGATTACATCCGCAAGGTGCAACAGATGGGCCGGATCGGGAAGAAGCGGAAGGCAGCTCGTTGCTAAAGACCGCCTGCGCCCAGCTTCATCACTTCCCCGGCTGCGCATTTACCGGCAGAATCAGCCGCGATGCCGTTACCCCGCCGTGGTGGATCGTTTGCTCGGCGATTTCGAGTTTCGCATTGGCATTTTGATCGGCGGCGGTGTTGTGATTGCGATCATAGTTCGGGAAATCGCTGCTCGTGATGTCGAGCCGAATGCGGTGGCCGGTCTGGAACTCGTTCGAGGTGGGGCGCAGCTTGATGCGATACTCCACGACCTCGCCGGGTGTGAGCAGCTTCGGTTTGTCGAGACCCTCGCGATACCGCGCGCGCACCATGCCGCTGGCGATGTCGCGGTTCGTGCCATCGGGCGCGACGTCGATGAGCTTCGCGAAGAAATCCGTGTCGGGCGCGGACGACGCGGCATGGAGGACGACTTCGGGATAGCCGGTGACTTCCATCGGCGCGGTGAGCGGCTCGCTTTGATACACGAGAATGTCGGCCCGCTTGGCGAGCGGTGCCTGGTCGGCGGGCAGTGTAAACATCTGCGGACTCCACAGCGTCGGCACGGGGTCTTTTGGATCATAGCGATAGCTGTCGCGCCCCGAGGCTGCGGCGTCGCTCGTGAGGCGTCCATCACCTGCGGGCGTGTTCGCCTTGCCGCTGCTGTGCAGGTAAAGCGTGTGCGACTTCGCACGGCTTGGCGGCCACTCCTGCTCATCGCGCCATTGATTGCGTCCCATGACGAAAAGGCGCACGGGCGAGTCCTTGTTCACGCCATTCGCTTTTTCCTTCAGCCAATAATCGAGCCAGCGGATCTCCGCCTGCACGATGTCCATCGCGGCGGACTTTCCAAAGTCCACATTGCCCACCTTGCTGCCGCCACGGCCGGTGTGACTCCACGGACCGATGATGAGCCGCTGCTGCCGTGCCGCTTCGGTTTTCCCGACACGCCGCATGGCCATGTGCATCTCGATGCCATCGTTGCAGTGGTCGAACCATCCAACGATGTCGAGATTTGGCACGCTGATTTCCGGACAACCCGCGAGCAGGTTCATCGGATCCCGATGCGGCTCACGCATCCAAGCCTCGACCGCTTCCTTCTCATCCTCGAAGACATTCTTCGGCAACTCGAACCACGGCAGGAAATGCAGCAGCCGCTCGCCTTCGCCGTCCTTCCACAGCTTGGCCGCTTCCGCCTTCGTCTTCACGCCTTCCGCGCCCGAGCGCAGGCGCATGTCCGGCGCCATGCCGCAGTAAAACCAATTCAAGCGCCGCCCTGGCCGGATCGTGCCCGGACCTTCGAGCGCACTCATGCTGGAGGGAATCGAATGCGCCGACATGCACACGAGTGATGGCGGACGCAGCGGCGCGAGTTTCCACTGAAGGAAGGCATTGTAGCTCGCGCCAAAGATCCCCACTTTCCCGTTCGAGCCCGGAAGCTTCGCCGCCCACTCGACTGTGTCATAGCCATCCTCCGCATCATGCGTCTCAAAGCGGTAGTTCGACTCCCACTTCCCACCCGACGCATACCGCCCCCGCGCATCCTGCTTCACCACGATGTAACCCGCCTTCACATAAGCGTCCGGCTTGCCCGTCTCCTTGTTGTATGGCGTGCGCAGCGCCAGCACGGGAAAAGTGCCCGGCTCATCCGGCCGGAAAACATCCGCGCGCAAAACGGTCCCGTCGCGCATCGGCACGGCGACGTTCTTTTCGATCTGCATCGCATGGAGCGACGAGGAGAGCGCAAAGGCGAAGAGACACCGGAGGTTCATGGTTGGAAATTGATGCGGTTACTTCAAGAGCCCGTCCAGCCACTTATACGCCGCCCTGCGTTCCGCCTCGGGAAAGTCATGCGGCGCATCCGGTGTGACGAGCGTGAGGTTCTTCTCGGCTTTGAGGAGCGCATAGACTTCACCCGCTTTCGCGAATGCCTTGCGGACGCCGCCAATATCAAAATTGCTGTCCTTCAGCGGTGAGTTGGAAAAGACGCCACGCGGTGCGATGGCGGCGATCACCTCATAGAAATCAAAGGGGATCTTGTCAGCGTTGTTTTCATACACATCGCGGATGCGCGGCATGTAGCGGTCGCTGGTCCAGCCGGCGACTTTGCCGCCGTAGTAGTCGTGGAAGGGCGTGAAGCCGCAGCTCGTGACCACGGCCTTCAAGCGAACATCAAAGGCAGAGGTGAAGAGTGAATTGTGTCCACCAAGCGAGTGACCGATGACGCCTATGCGGTCCTTGTTTACCTGCGGCAGTGTTTCGAGCAAGTCCACGGCTCGCAGGTTGTTCCAGATCGCCTTCATCGAGCCACTGAGACGATGCGCACTCTGCTTTTTGAAGTCATAGGGGTATTCGCCAAACGATGGATAATCCGGCACGAGACACACATAACCGCGCTCGGCGAGTTCATGCGCGTAATGCAGCGATGGCAGCCCGCCGAGGCCCGCAGGCTCGTCTTTGCCGATCTTCGTCGTCTGATGCAGGCACAGCATCGCGGGTGCTTTGCCGCTCGCAGGCAGCTCGTTCGGGATCAGCAGCCACGCAGGCACGCGGTCGCCGACTTCAGGCGTGAAGCGCACTTTGCGGCGCAGATACTTCGCGGTCTTCTCTTCGGAGACGACTTCTATATCCAGCGGTGCCCAGCGTGATGTGTCGTGCAGCGGCCCCATGACCTGCTGCATGTTCGCTTTGATGTGTGCGACACGTTCCGCCCAATCTTCGGCGGTTTTGACCGGACGCTCATTGCCTTTGGCATCACGCACGACGAGCAGATTCGAGTGATCGGGATACGTGATCGCCGACGGCAAAGGCAATGCTTGCGCCGCCGTGGCGAGGAACTGCTTCGGCATCACCGCATGCACCGCGCCCATGATGCGTTCCTCGACATCCGGCGCGAACTTCGTGGGACGATCATAATAGACCATCGCGCCAGCGCCTTCGTAGCCGCCCTCATCCAAAACTCGACGCGACGGCACATAGCACGGCACGTCATTCGAGTAGCCATTCACCCACATTCGCGACCGGTCGAACTCACGCTTGATGCGCAGGGAGTAATCCACCGTGATCTCGCCGGGCAGAAAGACCATCGCCATGTCGTCACCAAAACTCCAGCGCTGCACGAGATAAGGCAGTTCCGTCGGGATCTTCTCGCCGCGATCCAGTCGTGCGAGATTCTTCTTCGCATGATAGGCAATCGCGGCCGTCTTTGATTCGGCGAGCGTCAGCCATTCCTCGCGCGTCGGCAGTTTGTCATAAGCGAGTTGAATCTGCTTTGTCTGACAATCCAGCGATCCGTCCACTGGCTTGAGTTCACTCGTTGCGAGACGTTTCGCCTCCGCACCGAGGTCTTCGCCGTATTGCTTCACCAACTCCATCGTGCGTCGAGGATTCGGATTCTGATCCGCACCACAACCGAGTGCGGTGAGCGCAATCACTCCTGGAAACTCGCGTTGCAGTGCTTCTTGAGCGACACCGGCCCAATCACCGTGGATCTCGTCGATGCCAATCGTCGTGCAATGGCAGGCGTAGCTCGTGAAAATGGCCCGAACCTTGCCATCCGCGCCTGTGGCACGCAAAACGGGCATATCGTGATCAATCGACTTCAAAGGAAACGCTCGTCGATTCGCCGCAAAACCGACTTTGCCGACGCCCCAGGCCAGCGTGGCCGGTTTGCGATCCGCCAGAGCCGCCAGCGCAGCTTTTTCGATGTTGTCGGTCAGTTCACGCGTGTAGCGCTCGATGGCAGGCAGATGCTCCGCCGGAACGTCCATGCCGAAAAGATTCGGCAGCACGCCAATCAACATCGGTGCGCAATGCGTGTGGCTGGAGCAGATCGCGAAACGTTCGCCGATCGCCTTGCTCTTCGTTGCGAGGCGACGCAGCACTTCATCACGCATGGATCCCGGCACACCGACATTGTCCACCGTCACCAGCACCGCCGGGCCTTCCTCGTCACTGCCAATCGCGAGTGCCTTCGCAAAGATATGCTGCGAGACGCCGGTGTTTGGCAATCGGCGGCCCCCATAGCCGCTGAGCCGCACCGGATAATCCGGCGTGATGTCCACCGAAGCGGCTCCGACTTGGCGAGCAGTGTCTGCCGCAAAACCGGTGAGGGGCAGAAAAACAAGTGCGAGGAGGAAGCATTTCATGAGTTGTCATCACTACGCGAACCGATGACGAGGACTTGCCGCGCAAAGTGGACCGCACAGTCCTCTGTGCGGCGAGCGTTCCTAGATTCCGCATAGAGGAATGTGCGCACCACTATTAGCCAATCGCCATGAAACTCATCGCTCTCTGTCTTTGCCTCGCCGCCAGCATCCACGCCGCTGAACTCCGCATTGGTTCCGCCACGGTGAGTATCACACCGGATCGTCCTGTGGCGCTCGCGGGGCAGTTTGGGACGCGCATTTCGCAAAGTGTGGAAGCGCCGATCATCGCCGCTGCGGTGGCGATTGAATCGGTGGAAAGCGGCAGGGTGGTCGATCAGAGCATTCTCATCTCCTGCGACCTCGTGGGTATTCATCACTCCGTGCTGGCGCAATTTCGCCAACATTTGAAGCCACTGCTGCCCGACTTTGATGTGCGGAAGGTCATCGTCTCCGCCACGCACACGCACACCGCGCCGGTGACCTCGGAGATTCCAGAAGAGACGCTGATCACTTATCCGATCCCGAAGGAGGGCGTGATGCAGCCGGCTGAATACACCGCGTTTCTCGTGGAGCGACTCTCGCAGGCCGCTGTGCAAGCGTGGAAGAGCCGCAAGCCCGGCGGCGTGAGTTGGACGCTCGGTTTTGCGCAGATCGGCGAGAATCGCCGATCTGTCTTCGCCGATGGCCACGCGCAGATGTATGCGAAGACCAACGACGCGCGCTTCCGCCACATGGAAGCCGGTTCCGACTCGGGAATCGAGACGCTGTTCTTCTGGAATGCCGAAAAGCAGCTCCAGGCCGTCGCGATCAATGTCGCGTGTCCGTCGCAGGAAGTGGAGAGCCGCAGTGCGCTCAATGCCGATTTCTGGCACGACGCGCGGGAGCAGTTGAAGGCCAAATTGAATATGCCTGACCTCAACGTGCTTGGCTGGTGCAGCGCAGCGGGCGATCAGTCGTCCCATCCTCAGTATCGCCGTGACGCCGAGACGCGCATGGCCAAGCTACGCGGCCTCACGCGCCAGCAGGAACTCGGCCGACGCATCAGCAATGCCGTTTTCGACACGGTCGATGCCGCGAAGGCCGACATCCGCACCGACGCACCTTTTGGTCATATCGTTGAAGACCTGCCGCTGCCGCCACGCAAGATCCTCGAACGCGAGTATGAGGACGCGAAGAAGAACATCGCGCAATACAGCGTCGTCGAAAAACCGGACAACCGCGTCATCACGATGCTCGCACTCGAAAAAGGCATCGTGAAGCGCTTCGAGGAAGCGGACAAACTCCTGCCTTACGACATGGAACTGCACGTCCTGCGTCTCGGTGACATCGCCATCACCACGAACACCTTTGAGCTGTATCTCGACTGGGGCATCCAGATGAAGGCCCGCAGCCCCGCGCAGCAGACCTTTGTGCTCCAGCTCA
>JAYVIO010000147.1:0-14942 GCA_043770175.1 Verrucomicrobiales bacterium
TTCATGGAAGCCGCCGAGGAGAGCAAGCGCCGCGACGGCGCCCGCGTGACATTGCGCGATGTCATGACCAAAGCCGGCGCCCCCGAAGCCTGGCTGCCCGAGGACGGCAAAGCCAAGCCAGCCCCGCCGAAGTCAGTTCCAAAAAACCTGCCAAGGCCGGGTGGAACGTGAACCGCAGGCTCACTCCTCCTCAATCCGCACGCGGAAGAAGCGCTGGCCGATGCTGGCGGGTGTGGTGAAGACTGTGGTGCCTGCTGGCTGTGGCAGGCCGTTGTTGCCGGGCACATCCCAGAGCTGCCAGTCGATAAGGTTGGTCGAGGTTTCGATCTGGAAACGACGGTTGGCGGGCAAACTCACGCCGAGGCTGGCACTGCCGTTTTGGACGCTGATCTGCGGCTGGGCGGGACCGCCGGTGCTCAGAGGCAATGATCCGGCCAGAAATTCGTGCTCGTTGCTCCGACCATCACCATCGGCATCGACAGCCGGCACTCCATTGGGATCATTCCCAAAGTGAGCCGTGCGCCATTGAGCGTAGCTTTGGCGTGAAGTGAGCTGGTTGATCCAGTTGGTCAGCACACCGATGCCGCCTTGATCGAGTTCATTGCTGCCGAGCGGTGGCATGCGCGTGAAGCCGTTGGTCACGGCGATGCGGTTCAGCACGATGGAGTGCATGGTGTCGCCGGAAACGATGAGGCGGTTGAGCGGATCGTTACCGCTTTGTGTGGCGGTGCCGTTGATCAGGCCGGTTTGGGCGAGTGTGAGGTGCGCGCGGGCATCCCAGTTGCCAGGCGCGGTGCCGCCGGTGAAATGGCAGCTCGCGCAATTCACCGCGAGATAGCTGCGTGCGCGTGCTTCGAGCGAAAAAGCGGATTCATCGGGTCGCAAATGACGCGGCAGCAGGTTCGGCGACTCGGGGGTGTTGGTGAAGTATCCGGCGAGGCGCAGGAGGTCGATCTGATTGCCGCTTTGACCGTGGATCGTCTCGCTGCGATTCATCTGGCGTGTGTTGAAGCTCAGCGCGTGTCCCGCTTGCGCTGTATGGCATGACAGACACTGCGCTCGGCTTGGGATGCTGTAACGTTGCACACGCGGGACGCCATTTCCGATGATGTCGATGTCAAATGCCTCACCCGCGTCGGCCACCAGCGTGGCCTCCGTTTGCGCGGCGTTCCAGCGGTAGCTCACGCCGTAGCTGCCAGTGGCGTTTTTGACGAGTACGCGGGTTTCGATGCGCTGCGCGGTCGCAGGATTGCCACGCGTGGTTTCGAGATCAAAATGCTTCACCCAGATCATGCCATCGGGATAAGTCCACGCGCCTTCGCGGCTCCACGTCATGTCCGCAGCATCGGGAATGATGAACCAGCGGCGTTTTTGAGCGTAGTCGCTCCAGAACGGCAGATTGATGAAGTATGGCAGCAGGCCGGGCGCGGGTGCGAGATCGCTCAAGTCGGCGAACAGGCCTGTCTCGCTCAGTGTTTGCGGGTAGCTGCTGGTGTCGGTGCTGCTGACGAGGCGCTGAATGCGGCCTTCGCCAATGTCCACCATGAGCACGTCGCCATTCGACGGATCAGCGCCAAACGCGACCTGCCCCGCATTGCCGGTGAGCCGCTCGACGGTCACCGCTGGCGTGCGCCGCAGCGCCCAGATGTGTCCGTCAACGTAATCGGCAAAAATATATGCACCGGTGAGTGTCGGCATACCAGCACCGCGATAGACGATGCCGCCAGTGACGGAGTGGCCTTGGAATGTGCCGTTGCCGATGACGTATTCGTGGAGCGGGTTCGTGTAAGTGAAGCCCGGCAGCGCCTCGCCCGCGTTTGGTCCTGCGAGGGTGCCCTCACGCCACGACCAGCCAAAATTCGCGCCGTTCGTGGCGAGGTTGATTTCCTCGCGCGCGTCCTGCCCCACATCGCCGACCCAGATCTCTCCGGTCGTTGCATCCACCGAGAAGCGGAACGGATTGCGCAGTCCGACGGAGAAAAATTCCGTGCGCACGTTCGCCGCCGGGATGCTCACGCCATTGAAGACGACATTTGGATTCGCAGTGACAAATGGATTGTCCGCCGGCACCGAGTAGCGCGCGATGCCACCGTCACGAGGCACGCTCGCATGAAGGTTCGGTTCGGGATTGCCGGGCAGCTTGTCCACGTCGATTCGCAGCAGCGCACAGTGGAAATTGAGGTCGATGCGCTGGCCGTAGCGGCGCGAATCATTCTGTCCGCCACCGTCACCGGTCGAGACGTAGAGGTAGCCGTCGTTGCCGAAATGCATGTCCGTACCGAGGTGGAATCCGTTCGGATCGAGCTGCTGGATGAGCACTACTTCTGATGCCGTGTCCGCCAAGTTCGGATTCCCGACCTGCACATTGAAGCGCGAGATGCGGTAGTAGCTCTGCCCGCCCGCCTGCACCGAGTACCAGACGAAGAAACGCCCGTTGCTCGCGTGCTGCGGATGAAATGCCACGCTCATCAGCCCACGGTCCACATTCGTCAGCAACGTCTCCCCACGCGAGGTGCAGAGCGCCGCGAGATCGAGGAATAGGGACGATGTGGGCGTCGGCGCGGTTACGCTCGGAATCACGCGGATGAAACCCGGACGTTGCACCACGAACAGCCGCTGCGTGTCGCCTGGCACCGTCGCCATGTTGATGGGCTGGTTGAAGGTCAGCGCGCCAAAGGCGGGAGTTGTTTGATACGTCGTCACTGGCGGCGTGGCAGGCACATTCAGCGTCGCATTTGGAATCCGCAGCGATGTCGCAAAGGTCAGCGTGACTGCCACCGGCGTGCTGAAGCCGCCCGCGCTGTTCACTCGGTAGGTGAAGCTGTCACCCACCGGTGTGCCGCTCGTGTGCGTGTATAAAATGCGTCCGCTGGCATCCGCCGCCGCCGTGCCGAACAGCGGTGCCTGCACGATCGCGACTGTGGCCGGATTCGCGCCTGCTTCATCATTCGCGAGCACATTCACGCGCACCTTCTGCCCGTGATGCAGCGTGGCACTGTCCGGTTGCAACACGGGCGGCGCGAAAATCGCGTCCTGCCCCGCAGACTGGCTGGCGGTGACTTCGGCGGGTGTGAAGGCGTGATTGTAGATGCGCACTTCGTCGTAGGCTGCGTTCGCGTTCGAGAGCGTGTTCCACTGCGAGCGTCCCAGCCAGTTGTTCACGTCCTCCAGATCACTGAGATGAAACGTCACCGTGCCCGAGCTGACGAGCACGCCATTTCGATACCACGACACCGTGCCGCCGCCGGCCGTGTCCTGAAATGTGAACACATAGTGGTAGGTCGTTCCCGCCGTGGTCGCCAGATTCGAGTCCAGATACAACGGCGTGCCGCCATTGAGGCGCGATCCCTGCCGCTGTGTGTTCAAATTGGTGTCGCGATTGATCAGCAGCGCGATGCCATCGCTCGTCTCCGATGTCGGCGGCACCGCGCCCGTCGTGCCCGTCCATTCACCCGCCGCACCCGCTCCATCACCTGCCGTGTTCATGCGCCCGAAGTCGAACAGTGGCTGGTAAAACCGCGCGGCAATCGGTGCCGCCCAAATCTCGACGGTGAGGTTCGTCTTCGATGAGATCAGCCCGTTCGGCAGGTCCAAATACGCCGCGATCCCCGCCTCCGCCGTGCCGCTCGTCGTGTTCCCTGGCAGCGTGATGCGTGTGCCATTCAGCGTCGCCCCATTGCCACGCAGCGTGGCATTCGTGCCGGAAATCGTGTCCGCATACGTCGTCCCCGACGCAGGATTGCCCGCAGGCGCATTGAATGACCAGCGATGCAGCAGCGCCGCCTGCGAATCACAGGCGAGCGCGAAAAGGAACAGAAAACGGAGTTTCATGCAGATGCATTGGTCGTTTACGGCGGGCGGTTACAGCCTGAGGGCACTTTTTTTCACCGAGGCTGCCGGATCGAATACAGCCGCTTGTCTGTGCGGATGAGCAGGCGGTCGCCGACGAGTGCAGGCGTGGACATGCAGAGATCGTCGGGTGCCAGGGTGTTCTGATGCAGGAGTTCGAAGGTTTTGCCGGCGCGGAGCACATAACACACGCCGTCTTCATTGAGGCAGTAGATGCGGTCGCCGCTGGCCCAGGGGGAGGTGGTGAAGCCGGCGCTGCGTTCGAGGCGCTGGCGGTCGTAGTGCTGTGCGCCGGTCCTGGCATCGAAACAACTGACCAAAGCACGATCATAGAGCACGTAGAGCAGGCCGTTGTGGACGAGCGTGCTCGGGTTGTAGGGCGCGATGCCGGGATTCGACCACGCGATGAATTCGCTGCTCGTTTGCCCCTCCGGCAGTGTGAGATCGCCGCTGGCACCGGGTTTGATGGCGTAGATGGGCTTCATTTTATCGCCCACATAACCAGAGCTGACGTAGAGCAGGCCGTCGGTGGCATAGGGCGTGGCGATGGTGATGACGGACATGCCGCGCAGTTTCCACAGCGCTTTGCCATTGAGATCGCAGCTCACGATGGCTCCGGTGCCGGGCGTGATGATCTCGGTGCGCTTGTCGTGCTGCCAGATGTAGGGCGTGGACCAGTTGCTCTTCTCCCAGCGCGATGCGCGGACGACTTCTTTGCCAGTGTGTCTGTCGAGTGCGAGGAGGTAGGACTGCTCGTCGTTGTCGCTGACATAATACAGGCGCTCGCCATGCAGCACGGGCGAGGCGGAGGTGCCCCAGTTGTTGCGCATCTTGGATGCGGGCAGCGCGTGCTGCCACACCTCGCGACCATCGAAATCGAAGCAGAAAATGCCGACGCTGCCAAAGCAGGCATAGACGTGCCTGCCATCCGTGACGGGTGTTTCCGAGGCGTAGCTGCTCTTAATATGAATCGGTGTCAAAGGACGGCCTTTGCGCACGGTTTTCTCCCACATCACTTGGCCAGTGGTGAGTCCCAGGCACATCACCTTCCATTCATGCTCGCTGGTCGGAATTTCCGGGCGGTCACCGCCAAAGTAGAGACCCTTCTTCAAAGGCTCCGTCTTGCCGTGATTGATCACCGTGGTGAGAAAGACACGATCTCCCCACACGATGGGCGATGACCAGCCACGTCCAGGAATCTCCGCTTTCCACTCGACATTCTCCGTCTCCGACCATCGATCTGGCAAATCCGCGCTGGCCGCGACGCCGCGCGAGTCGGCTCCGCGAAACTGCGGCCAGTTGGCTGGCGCTGGATCCGCGGCTTGAGCAGTGATGGCGGCGAGGAGGAAGGCGAGTGTGCGTGATTGCATGAGGATGTATTGGAGAATCGTGGGCCGTGGTTACATTCGCGCAAAAGACTCCATCCTGATGCCTGAAACCGCCGCCGCCAATTTCAAACCCACGCGCTGGAGCCTTGTGCTTCAGTCGCAGGGGCAGGACGAGCAGGCGAAGTGGGCGCTGGCGGATCTGTGCCGGGCCTACTGGTTTCCGCTGTATTCTTGGAGCCGGCGCTTTGGCGCGTCTCCGCAGGATGCGGAGGATTATGTGCAGGGATTCTTTGTGCAGGTGCTGCAAAAGCAGCTTTTTGCCGCCGCTGATCCCGCTTTGGGCAAGATGCGAACTTTCATGCTTACGGCGTTCCGTCGTCATGTGAATGATGAACAGCGCAAGGAGTCACGGCAAAAGCGCGGCGGTGGTCAGATCATCTCGTTTGATGCAGTGGAGGCCGAGGCCTGGTATGAAGTGGAGCAGATCGAAGGTGAGAGCGCGGATCACATGTTTGACCGCCAGTGGGCATTGACCGTGCTGGACAACGCGATGGCGAAACTGGAGCAGCAGGCGGGGGCGCGTGGCAAAGCGGCTGATTTTGTCGTCTTGCGCCCGTTTTTGACCGGGGATGCCAGCGCGGATGATTATGAAAACTCCGGGCAGAAACTCGGCCTGAGTGTGAACAGCCTCAAAGTGGCCGTGCATCGCCTGCGCGCCCGGTTTCGTGAGGCGCTGCGCACCGAGATCGCCGAAACGCAGCCGGATGGCTGCAGCGTGGACGAGGAGATGACCTATCTGATGGAAGTGTTGCGTGGAGAGTGAGTTTGCGATTGGGTGATGCCGCATGACCGATTCTCAGCCGAGTCCCAGTCCCCGCCGCCGTCTTTCCGGACTGCAACCCGATGCGCTCATGGCGCAAGGCATGGCGTTGGAGGCGGTTGAACTCGTCGAAGTGCCAGGATGCGAGGTGGAGACGCTTCTCGGTCGCGGCGGCATGGGCGCGGTGTTTCTGGCGCGGCAGATCAGCCTGGATCGCGATGTCGCGATCAAGGTGCTGGCGGGCGAACTCGCTGACGATCCGCTGTTTCTCGAACGCCTGGAGCGCGAGGCGCGCACGATGGCGCGGCTGCGGCATCCGAACATCGTTGCGGTGCATGATTTTCAGCGCACGGCGGATGGCAGTGCAGCGATTGTGATGCAGCTCATCGAGGGCGGCAGCCTGCGCGAGCTGCTGCTGCGGCATCCGAAAGGGCTGCCGGTGGCGGAGGCGCTGCGGATCATCCGGCAGATCGCCGCTGGTTTACAGGCGGCGCATGCGGCGGGCATCGTGCATCGGGACATGAAGCCGGAGAATGTGCTCATCGAGCTGGATGGCACCGCCTGTGTGACAGACTTCGGCCTGGCGCTGCCGATGCATGGTGAAACGACCCGGCTTACGCTGGCCGGCACAGCCGTGGGCACGGTGGACTACATGCCGCCGGAGCAACTGCGTGGCCAGGATGTCGATGCGCGCGGTGACATCTATGCGCTGGGCGTGATTCTTTACGAGCTGCTCACCGGC
Source organism: Verrucomicrobiales bacterium (assembly GCA_043770175.1). Lineage (GTDB taxonomy): Bacteria > Verrucomicrobiota > Verrucomicrobiia > Verrucomicrobiales > Verrucomicrobiaceae > Prosthecobacter. Next base: position 6,740 of record JAYVIO010000147.1, read on the forward strand.
CAGACGCCACGTGGCAGTTTTGATCCGCCGCATCGTGTGCGCAGCGATGTGCCGGCCGCTTTGAGCCGGGTGGTGATGCGCGCGCTACGACCTCAGGCTGCTGACCGTTTTGCGAGCGTGACGGCATTCCTCGCCGCGCTGGAAACAACCTCGCACAGGCGTGTGTGGCCGGCCTTGGCAGCACTGCTGGCCGTCGGGGCGTTTTTTTGGCTGAATCGCGATCAACCAACTCCACCTGGCCCGTGGCGTGATGGACTGGCCGGCGCGCAGATTTATCGCGATGTCATCTCAGGCGGCTGGAAGAAGGAGGCCGGCGGCGTCGTGACCTCCAGCGATCAAATTGGCGTCCTGCTGCTGGAACGCGAGATGCCGGAGTTCTATGACGTGCGCATGAAGTTTACCCGCTTGAGCGGCGCGCACTCCGTGGCGCTGTTCTTCACTGCCAACGGCACGCTCGGCAGCTGTGATCTCGATGCATGGAGTGAAGGTCTGGCTGGCGTGCAGATGATCGGCGCGCAGTCGCTCATGGATGGTTACGGCTTCCGTTTCCCGCTGGAGAACGGCCGGAGCTACGAAATGCTCGTCGAGGTGCGGCCCGGTCGAGTACGGGTGAGCGTGGATGGCGAATTGAAGAAGGAATTCGACATCGCGGGACAGCCGTTGTCGATTCCTGCGCCCTGGGGCTGGACACCGAATCAGCGCCGCTTCGCACTCGGCCTGGCCTCGTATCAAAGCCCCACCCGTTTCGACCAAGTGGAATGGCGCGAGTTCAAGACGGTGGCGCAATGAGTCTCACTCCGCGTTTTGCACCTGCTCGCGAATTTTCTCCAGCTCGGTCTTTGCGGTGACGACGTGATGCGCGATCTCGGCGTTGTTGCACTTCGATCCCATCGTGTTGAACTCGCGGAAGAACTCCTGCAGCAGGAAATCCAGGCTGCGTCCGGCGGGTGCATCTGCATCGAGATAAGCGCGGAATTGCTTCACATGGCTCGCAGCACGTGACAACTCCTCGGAGATGTCGGTGCGATCCGCAAACATGGCGATTTCTTTGACGAGGCGCTCGTCATCGAGTGGCAGCGGTATGCCCGCCTCCTCCAAACGCTGACGCAGCATTTTGCGCTGATACTCCGGCACCGTCGCGGCCTTCGCACGAATCGAATCCAGCAGCGCTTCAATCGTGCGCAGCCGTGCTTCGATGTCCGCACGCAAACTTGCGCCTTCTGCTGCACGCATGACGGCCAGTTGTTTCAGCGCTGCAGCCAGCGCTTCCTGAATCGTCGGCCACGCTTCTTCTACCGTGGATTCGGTTTGCGCCATGCCCAAAACTCCAGGCAAGCGCGTGATGTCCGCCAGCGCGACCTGCGGTGGAATGTCCAGCTTCAAGGCCAGCGCATGCATCGCGTGAAAATACTGCGCTGCCAGCGCTTGATCGATACGCACCGCGTCTGCGGTCGCTCCTGCGGCCTCCTTGCGCACCGCCACGTTCACGCGACCGCGTGAAACAGCCGCAGAAACCTCGGTGCGCACGGCGTTTTCCAGCTCCGCAAGTTCACGCGGCAGATTCACTGCCACTTCGAGCTGCTTGCGGTTCACGGCGCTGCATTCCACGCTCCACGTCACCCCTGCGCGCTGTGCTTCGCCCCTGCCAAATCCGGTCATGCTTTTCATAGCCATCAGATGGAGCGAAATCGGTCTCGGGTAAAGCCTTGGATGCAGCAGGCAGATTCACTGCGATTCCGGTTTGCAACGCCGCGCCTGCTCCCTAGTCTCGCCCTCCCTATGGCAAAATCGGCTCTTGGAAAAGGTCTCGGCGCACTCATTTCGTCACCCTCGTCGGTGTCGGGAGTGTCGCGCCTGCCTGCCCTCGCGCAGCCCGCTCCAGGAGATGTGGTCAATCGTGTCACGCTTGATCAAATCGTCCCCAGCCCGCTCCAGCCGCGCAAAGAGTTCCCGACCGAGCAGCTCTCCGAACTCATGGAGTCCATCCGTGAGCACGGCATCATCCAGCCACTGATTGTGCGCCGGGTGAACGGCAAGCTGGAACTCATCGCCGGCGAGCGTCGTTTCCGCGCTTCGCGTGAGCTGGGTCTCAAGGAAGTCCCCGTCATCGTCCGCGAAGCCAGCGACAAGGACGTGCTGGAGATGGCGCTCATCGAGAATCTTCAGCGCGAAGGCTTGAACGCCATCGAGGAGGCGCAGGCCTACTCGCGTCTCGCCAAGGACTTCCACATGCGCCAGGAGGACATCGCGCAGCGCGTCGGCAAGAATCGCGCCACCGTCGCGAACACCATGCGGCTGCTGGAACTGCCCGCGAGCATCCGCGACATGCTCGCCACCAGCAAGATTTCCACCGGCCACGCCAAGGTGCTGCTCATGCTGCGCAAGCACGACGAGCAGGAACGCGTGGCCCACCAAGTCGTCGCCAAGGGCCTTACCGTCCGCGCCACGGAGAAAGTGATCGATGGCATCCTGCATCCACCGCCACCGCCGAAACCAAAACCGACGGCAACCGATTTCGCCCGTGCCATCGAGGCCGTGGAGCAAAAGCTCATCCAGCACCTGACCACGAACGTTAGCATCCATCACGCTGAGAAAAAGGGCCGTGTGGAGATCGATTACTACGGCGTCGAGGACTTGAACCGCATTCTGGCAGTGCTCGGCGTCGAGGAAGAAGCCTTCGCTGAAGAGTAAACCGCTGCGATGACGATCATGAACAAGCTTCGTGATGTTTCCCTCGTCATCCTGTCCTGTTTCCTGGTCGCCTGCCAGCCCTCCCGACCGAAGTTGGACGACACAGACGTTCGAGACTTTATCACGCATTACTTTTCCACCTGGTCGGCGAAGGACATGGACAGCTACGGTGCCTCTTTCAATGAGCAGGCTCGCATCACTTTCGTGCATCAAGGCATGCCGCAGACTCAAGGTCTCACCGATTTCCTTCATGGTCAGAAACTCAGCCACGCCACCACGTCCGTGCCGATGACCGAAGTGCCCACCGACATGAAAATCCTGCGCGACGACCGCACCGCCCAGGCCAGCGTCCGCTGGAAACTCACCAAAGGCGCCGACATCACCACTGGCACCGATTGCTTCACGCTCATCAAGACACCCACCGGTTGGAAGATCATGAGCCTCGTCTTTTACAACGATTGACCGACAACCGCGAATCCGCATGTCACGCACTCCATCCAAATCTCCCGCAGCATCAGCGGACAACGCCGCGTCCACCCGTGGCACGCGCATTTTCCTCGGCATCTCCTGCTTCCTCGCCGGAGCCGCGATGATGGTCATCGAAATCTGTGCCTATCGCCTGCTCGCGCCGTTCTTTGGCAACAGCGTTTACACCTGGACCGCCTTGATCGGCGTCATCCTCATCGCTTTCAGCGCGGGTGGCTATCTCGGCGGCTATCTTTCGGATCGCAAGATGGCGCTCGATCTTCTGGGCTGGCTCCTCGCCGGTTCGGCGGTGCTCACCTTCTTCATTCCAGCCTTCCACACTGTCTTCGCGGCCAATTTAAGCGCCCATGGCCTCATCGCCGGGCCGGTGATGATTTCACTACTGCTCTTTGCGATCCCTGGAATTCTGCTTGGTGCCGTTTCACCGGCAGCGGTGCGGTTTTACAGCCTCACACTCAAGGATACGCATGTCGGTGCCGCTGCAGGCACGATCAGCATGCTGGGCTCGCTCGGCAGCTTCGTTGGCACCTTCCTCTCCGGCTTCTTCCTGCTCTCCACCTTCGGGGTGCGCAGCATTTTCTTTGGCACTGCCACGATTCTGCTGCTTCTGGCCATCGCGGCGTTCCTTCTCGCAAAAAACTCGCTCAAGCAGCAGGCTCCCGTAATCCTGAGCGGCATCTTCGCCTTCTCGATGAGCTGGATGACCACTCCGAAGCCAAAGCCGGGCGTCATCTTTGAGCACGAGTCGTTTTATCATCACATCGAGGTTAGCGAGCAGACCGAAGGCAAAGTAACGCGTCGTGTGCTCCAGCTCGATTCCACCATGGAAGGCGGCATGGACGCGAACACCGGCGATCTCATCCTCCCGTATCAGGAATACTGGAAGCTCGCCCTGCTGCGCGAGCCTGCCAAAGTCAGCAGCGCTCTGTTCATCGGTGCCGGTGCTTTTGGCATGCCGGAGAACGTCTCGCGCGATTTCCCCGAAGCTGCTGTCGATGTCGTCGAGATCGACCCGCAGGTCATCGAAGTGGGCCGCAAGTTCTTCAAGCTCGACGAGTTTCCTCGCGTCAATGCCCATGCTGGTGACGCACGTCGCTTCCTGCTGCAAAACGGCGGAAAAAAATGGGACCTCATCTTTGGCGATGCCTACAACGGCATCCGCCAGATCCCGCCACACCTGGCAACTCGCGAGTTTTATCAGCAGATCGCCGATCATCTGGAACCCAAAGGCGTTTTCATCATGAACCTCATCGCAGCCATCACCGGACCCAAATCCGAGCTGACCTCCGGCATGCTCGCCACCGTGCGGAACGTGTTCCCTCATGTGGAAGTCTTCTCCGTCGGCTATCGCCGTGACGAAACGCAAAACGTCATTCTCATGGCATCGCGCGAGGATTTGAAGCCGCTCATCGTGGATCGCTACGTCACGCCCGGTTCCTGGCAGGAGCGCCTCATCCGCACCCACATCCCCGCCGGCACGGTTGCGCGTTCCGAATACGTCTTCACCGACGATCACAACCCCGTCGATGCCATCATCGCGCGCGGCTTGTTGGAATAACAGGAGCAGGGCCATCCTGGCCCCGGTTTGAGGGATCAAGATGATCCCTCTCCTTGTTCACTCGTCCTTCTTCTCCAGCAACTTCGCTGCGGGTGCCAGTGCCGGTGCCACGAATGCATCGAACACCAGCACACCCTTGAGCGAATCGACCGCACGTTCGAGCTGCTGATCGCCCAGACCTGCCAGCTCAAGCGCCGCCGCTTCACCAGTGCCGTGGGACGCACGCCATTTGGAGATGCGCAGTTCCTGCTCAGTCGTCAGCGCTGAGACGATATTCGGTTCCACGCCGTTCTCGTGAATCGTGCGATGACTCGGTGTGTAATACTTAGCCGTCGTCAGCCGCATCGCTGCGCCATTTTTCATCGGCAGGATCGTCTGCACCGATCCTTTGCCAAAACTTGTCGTGCCGACCACGATCGCCCGTTTCAGATCCTGCAACGCACCCGCCGTCAGCTCGCTCGCACTCGCACTGCCGTGATTGATCAGCACCGCGATGGGATACTTGCGCGGTTCCTTGCCATTGCGTGATGGCGTGCGGAAGGGCGGGGGATTCTGCGAGGCCACACGGCCTTCCGTGGTCACCACGACGGTGCCCTCCGGCAAAAACTCACCGCACACCGCCACCGAGCTGTCCACCAGACCACCGGGGTTGTTGCGCAAATCCAGCACGAAGGCCTGCATGCCTTCTTTCTCCAGTTCATCGAGCGCCTTGCTCAAATCACGCGCCGTCGGCTGGTTGAACTGCGAAATGCGTGCGTAGCCGATCTTGTACTCACCCGCCATCTTCTGCGCTAGCAGCATTGGATCATGCACAGAGGTCTCGGTGAGCGTTTCGTGCTTCACTTTGAACTCCAGGAATTGCTTCGTGCCTGGACGGCGCACCGTGAGCCGCACTTCCTCGCCCGCCTTGCCTTTGAGCAGTTGCATCGCCTCCGCCACGCCCACCGAATCCGTCAGCACCTCGTTGATGCGGACCAGTTGATCACCTGATAGCACGCCAGCCGCATTCGCCGGGCCGTCATCGCGCACGGTGATGATCGTCAGCACGTTCTGCCGCAGCGCGATCGTAATTCCAATGCCCTCCGACGTGTCGCTCTGTTCACGCTGCATGTCTTCAAACAGCGACTTGCCCATGTACTCGCAGTGCGGGTCCAGACGGTTCAGCATGCCTTCCAGCGCACCTTCCACCAGCTCCTCATAGGTGATCTTTGACTCTTCCACGTAATTCTGTCGCACCATCTCCATCGCCCGCGTCAACATCTCCATCTGCACATACGCATCCTCCGGCGGCGGCTTCACGGGTGGCGAAGCCGGTGTTTGAGGTTCCGCTTTCGGTGCAGGTTTCACTGCCGGCTTTTCCACCGGTTTCGTGGCAGGCGCGGCTGGAGCCGGAGCAGGAGTCGTCGGTGCCGCGTGAAGACTCACGCTGACAGCCAAAAAGAAAAGAAGTGCGGGGGCGCAACGCATAGGCGCATCCTGCATGATTTCCTGCGCCTGCGACAGGGGAAATTCAGGCTCCTCAAACCGCCGTCGTCAGCGCCTCCGGCAACGCAATGAGTTCTGTGCCGCTCTCCGTGCGCCAAACCACCCTGCCGTCGTCGAGCAAACGGACGACTACGCCATGCGTCGTGCCGCGCAGTGTCTTCACCCGCATGCCGGGCAGCAGTTCAGCATTCTCACACAGACTCAAGATCATCTGTGTCATGGCATCCCGATCCAAAACACCGGCGATGTAGTGCCCCACGGCAGAACCCAGCTCACGCCTGCGAGCGGTCGGCATGTCGCTGAACAGGGCCAGCACCAGCTCACGGCCAATGGCCGCGAACGTGTTGCCGTTGAAGAACAGAAACGGTGCTTTGCGGTGGTAAGAGCGCAGCAGATCGAATGTCTCGGCTAGTGACCGCTCGTCGCGGTGGCTGCCGTTCCACTCTGCCGCGCACGCTCCTCCAGTTTCCGAGTTAACTCCATGCTGTGCGCCACCTCGCGCGCACGTTCCTCGGTTGATGCTGATGACAGACTCCCAGTCCCAGTTTGCGAGAAAAGCGGCTCGGGTTTGAAGCGGTGCACCGTCTCCTGCGCCGCTTCCAGAATGTCCTGGGCGGTCAGATGCTTCAGCAGATCGAGGCGGAGTTTCATCGGGCATAAACTAGTCCTGGCGGCGGCTTTCGCAAGCATGGTATCTGCTCCACCTGCCTGCTCCAGCACATTCTGGTGGAGCGCGAGTGTGTCGCAGACCACTCGCCTGTTTTGAGGTGATTCGTTGGCGCTGGGCCTGACAAATGGCGAGGAGGCTGCGCCATACTCGCGCTCCGTCACTCCAGCGTGATGCCACCCCAATACGCGAACTCCATGTTCCACCCACTCGCATGTGCTTCAAGCCGCACGGTGACTTCCTGACCTGCGAACTTCGTCAGATCGACCTCCACGGTCTTCCAGCGCGGTTTCTCATGGTCCACCGCCATCTCCTTGACGACTTGACCATTGACCTCGGCCTTGACGATCCAATCGCCGCGATCATCGGCGGCGACGCTGAACTTCAGCTTCGTCTTGCCAGCCTCGACTTTAAACTTCCGCTCAAAGCTGGCAGGTTTCGTCTTCTCAAACGGATGCATCATGAGCACATTCGTCTTCCCGTGGTACTCGGCGAATTTCACCGGCGTGCGCTCAAAATCCGGCGCAGACACCTTCCAGTCGGGATTCCACAAACTGACGCTTTCCCAGTCGATGGCACGCCAGTTGGTGCCTTTCGGCTTTGCAGGGGCTTCGGCGACTTCGACGCCTTTGATGAGCAAATTCTTCTTGGCGGGTGTCAGCGGGCCTTCTTCGGGCGGAGCGAGGATGTACCAGATCAAATCGCGGAACATCGCATCCGGCAAAGCGCCGAAGCCCATGGGCATAAGGCTCTGCTTCGTGTTGGTGAGCGTGGCGATTTGATCGCGCGGCACGACCTGTGCGGCACCGCCAGCGCCGAGCAGCTTCACATGGCCCGGCGTGTCTTCGACGACGCGTCCAGCGAGCGTGCGACCATCCTTCGTGGCGACGGTGAAGTTTTCGTAGCCGTTGCCGATGATTTGATTTGGATCGATCACGTTGGCGAGGATCGCATCGAGGTTGCTGCGCCCGCTGCCGATCAAATCCGGTCCCACCTTCTGTCCGCCGCCATGGAACTCGTGGCAGACCATGCAGGTGGAGGTGAAGATGAGCTTCCCGTTCGCGAGATCGGGTTCGCCGGTCAAACAGGCCTGCTTCTTCGCGGCGATGAGTGATTTCACGTCGTCCGACGAATCCTGCCACGCGCCGAGCACCTTGAAGGCCTGATCGCGGATCGCCTTGTCCTTGCTCGTCGCCAGCGCGCGCCGCACCGGAGCCGGGAAGCCACTGGCGCTGACTTTGTCTTCTGAAATCGCATCCAGCATCGCCTTCGTCCACGTCGCCCGACTCGCGAGTGCTTCGAGAGCCGCGATGCGA
>JAYVIO010000148.1:0-14912 GCA_043770175.1 Verrucomicrobiales bacterium
CTGGGCTTGCCGGGTTTCGAGAACTTCCACACCTGCTTTCCGGTGTTCAGATCGAGGCAGAGGATCACGTCTTGCGCGACCTTCACGGTGTTTGGCACGACGGCGATCATTTTTTCCTTCACGTCCGGTGGAAAACCTTCGTCATCAAGCCACTTGGTGTAGGCGGCGGCATTGGGGAACGGCTTGTTTTGCCGGTTCGACATTTTATCAAGCCATTCGAGGCCGATGGCGGCTTTGCCGGCCTTGAATCGCGAAGTGACCCAGGAACCGATGTTGATCTCCTCTTTTTCGTTAAGGTTGTCCTTGCGCCACTGCGTGATCCATTCGTCAAATTTCTCACCTCTCAGCTTGGGCAGATTCAGACGCGTTTCTTCGAGTTTTTTCGCCAGTTCCGGCGTGGTGCCACGGTAATTGAGAATCTGCATGACCTCGGTGTCGATCTCGCGCGTCTCGGAGACCACGCGTTCATGCCAGACGACACTGAGGAAGACACGCTCGCCACTGACCACCGGGCTGCCGTGGCCGCCATATTCGTTGCTGGGGATGAACTCGCTCTCCCAGAGCTTCTTCAAGCCTTCCGCCGGAAATGTGTCGGCGATGGGGCTGGTGTCCTGTGAAACACCGTTGCGATCCGGGCCGCGCCATTGATTCCAGTCACCGGCAAAGACAGCGGTGGTGAAGAGACAGGCGGCGGAAACAAGGAGAGGTGAATTCATGCGCGGCGGTTAACGCCACTGCGGTCCATGAAGTTTCAGTCACGATGCCGCTCGCATCATTGCAGCGGAGAAAATGGTACGCAGGGAGGGGATCGAACCCTCGACCAATTGGTTAAAAGCCAACTGCTCTACCGCTGAGCTACCTGCGCCTTTGGAAACGGGGCGGGTATGTATTCATCAACGGAGGCTTATCAAGCCAGAATATGCCCCGGAGCGGACTTTCTGAACCAGCGTGGCAAGGCCGTTTTCAGGCCGTTCAACTAGAAATGCCTGAATGCCGAGGCTTTGCGCACCCTCGACATCGCATTTCAATTCATCGCCGATGTGCAGGCAATGCTCCGGCACAGAGCCTGCGGCAGCAAGCGCGGCCTGAAACATCCGGGCATGCGGTTTTGCGGCTCCAACCTCGCTCGAGATGATGACGTGCTCAAAAAATTGCAGCAGATCGTGCCCGGCGAGGATGCTGCGTAAACGACGGTCGAAGTTCGAGAGCACGAGGAGGCGGTAATCGCGCACAAGTTCGTTTAAAGCCGGCATCACATCGTCAAACACGACCCAAGCCTGCGGCTGCGCGTAATGTTCGTAAAGTGTGCCGAAAAGATCGTTCACGGTGCCTGCTGGCAGCGGCGCGCCCATTACTCGAGCAAACACATCGCTCACGAGGTGCTGCCACCAGCCGCGATCATCGTCGTTTGATGCTTGCCCCTGTGGATGCAGCGGAGCGGTGGTTGCTTTCCAAGCTGCACGAAACGCCTGCATCAACGCGTCCGGCCCTGCCTGAAGGCCATGCCGGGCGGCCAGCCGCGCGTAGGTTGTTCCCACTGGCTCCGCCGGTCGGATCAGCGTCCCTGCGGCATCGAAAAACAACGCCTGCAACGGCATGTGGGCAAAAAAAACGGGAGCGGTCTCAGCGACCGCTCCCGCGTGAAAAATCTCATTTGTAAATTGTCCGAGGATTCTTGGCGGCAGTCTGTTCCACCACCGTCTCCACTGGAATCTGCGGCAGTTGGCAGTGCCAGCCCGAACCAGGAAGGGCATGAGCACCATGCAGGTCATTCAAACTGCCGACCATGTAAGGCTTCGGTTCCGGCGGGGTGAAAACATTCCAGAACGACCAATAGGTGCGATTCACAGCCTCGCCGTATGCAGCCACGGAACTTTGATAAATTTTTCGGGTGGAACCCAGTCCGCGCTGGACAATCCCCGTCGGAACAGCCGGCCAGCGGGTGATCGCGCTGGCGGCGTAACTCGCACCGTTGTCAACCGTGTCCATGCCGTAGTCAACGTAACGGGTTGTCTCACGGTAAACGATGTCATCCGTGCGGCGCACGGCATTCATGCCGATGTTGGTGTAGTCGCGGGCCTGCCGATCAACGACGATGCCGCCATAATTCAGTGTGTCATCCGTCACATCCAAGGAACTTGTGACCACCTGGCCAACTCCCTGGCTGACATAGCCGAGGCCTTGATTGGTCTGCGGAGCAACGCGGCAAGGAAGCTCGGCCGTGGGCCGCGGATTGTTCTGCATACCGGTGCAGGAGGCGAGGATGGAGATCAGGGCGAGTGACAGTAGCAATTTCATAAGTTAAAACTCATTCTGTCGGAAAGGGGCAGGAATTGTCAAAGCTAAAATCTGGGAATCTGAACTCTGAGCTGCCAATAATGACAAAGAAGCTGAAAGACCCCCCTGCCCCGCCCGTTTTCGCGCCACCCCCAAACTCCTGCCTCGCTTTCGCTCATGAAAACGATCTCCCTCTGCATCCTCCTCACCTCATGCGGCCTCACCCTGGCCGCTGCCGCCCCTGATCTTCAAGCCACCGCCGCGAAGATCGACGATCTCGTGAACGCGAAACTCGCGAAGGAGAAAATTCAGCCCAATGCCGCCGCAAGCGATGAAATCTTTGTCCGCCGTGTCTATCTCGATGTCGTCGGCCGCATTCCGACCATCCAGGAGACCACCGAATTTCTCAAGAGCAGCGAAGCGGACAAGCGCAGCAAGTTGATCGACGCTCTCCTCGCCAGTGAAGGCTACGTGCAGAACTTCTACAACTACTGGGCCGACATCCTGCGCCTCAAGAGCAACATGGTCGGCGGCGGTCAGAGCATGCCTGCTTTCTATGCCTACTCCAGGTGGCTCAAGGAGAGCTTGCGTGACAACAAGCCCTACGACCAGTTGGTGCGTGAAGCCGTCACGGCGGACGGCAAAACCTACGAGAACGGCGCCATCGGCTTCTACATCCGCGATTACAACATGCCGCTCGATAACATGGCGGTGACCACCCAGATCTTTCTCGGCACCAGCATGGTCTGCGCGCAATGTCACAACCATCCGTTCGATAAATGGACGCAGATGGACTACTACCAAATGGCTGCGCACACCTATGGCATGACCGCCAGCAACGGCCTTACCAATCCCCTGCTTGCGCAGGCCATGTACGGTGGTGGTGCCGCCAAGAATAAAAACAACCGCTACGGCGGTGCCGTGACCAAATTCGACCTGCCCGAAGGCGTCGAGCGCAAAGACATCGGCCGCGCCATGGGCGAGATCCTCCGCCCGCTGCGCTACAATACCGTGCTCGACCAGACGGACAAAAAAGCCCTCGTTCTCCCGCACGATTATCAATACCCCGATGCCAAGCCCAAGCAGAAGATCGAACCGCTCATCCCCGCCTCCTTCAGCAAAGATGGCAAGATCGTCAAAGACAGCACCAAGCCAATCGACTCCTACGCCGCTTGGATGACCAGCAAGGACCACCCGCGCTTCACCACCGTCATCGCCAACCGTCTGTGGAAAAAGCTCATGGGCCAGGGCCTCATCGAACCCGTCGATGAGATCACCGACAGCACCGTTCCGAGCAATCCGCAGCTCATGACCTTCCTCGAGGACACCTTGAAGGCCGCCAACTATGACATGAAGGCCGTCCTGCGCCCCATCCTCAATTCCCAGGCCTACCAGCGTGTTGCCTATGCCAAGGATGTGGAACTCGGTGAAGTCTATCACTTCCCCGGCCCGCTGCTGCGCCGCATGAGCGCCGAGCAGATCTGGGACAGCATGGTCGCCCTCTACAAGCCCGGCGCCGACCAGCCCAGCATCGAAACCAAAGTCGAAGCCGAGATCACCATCCGCCGCATCGAATGGCTCGACCGCGCCCTCAACAGCCTCTCGCCGCAGCAGCTCCAGGCCTGCAGCGTCAAGGTCGCCCTCAAACAAAAAGAACTCGCCGCCGAAGTGCGCGCCGCCCAGGAAAAAATGGAAGCCGCTGCAAAAACGAAGGACGAAGATGCCATTCGCGAAGCCCGCAAAGCCATCCAGAGCCAGCGCAAACGCATCGACGAAGCCGTCGATGCCATTGTCTATGACGCCGGTTTCAAGCGCTTCGCCGAACTCGCCCGCGAGGGCAAGCTCGACGAGTTCACCAAAGACGAAGACTTCGCCAAAGAAGTCACCGCCGCCCTCAAGCTCAAAAAAGACGGCGAAGACCTCGACCTCGAGGAAGCCCTCGGCATCCTTGCCAGACAACGTCGCGCCAAACTCGGCGAAGTCGCCAAAGCCCGCTTCAAAGCCGACGCCGAGCGCTTTGCCGTCACCGACGACAAGGACCGCGCCGCCCTCAAGGCCTGGGAAACCTTCCGCGACACCTACATGCTCCGCGCCGCCGACCTGCGCAGCCCCGCCCCCAACGGTCACTTCCTGCGCGAATTCGGCCAGAGTGACCGCGAACTCGTCGAAAACGCCAACGACGAAGCCAGCGTCTCGCAGGCGCTCATGCTGCTCAACGGCAAGGTCTTCAGCAACCTCATGAACCGCTACACCAGCATTTCACGCACCTTGGAGCGGGCCAAAAAGGAGGGCAGTGACGCCGTCATCAACGCAGTTTATCTCAGCCTGCTGAGCCGCAAGGCCACTGCGGAGGAACTCGCACTGCTCAAACCCATCGCTGACAACGCCGACACCATGGATCGTGGCGATGTGCTGTGGACCGTGCTGAACACCCGCCAGTTCTTCTTCATTCAGTAAGTGGGGTGGCGATTTTTAATCGCCATCTCCTGCCCGGCGATTGCAAATCGCCGCCCCCAACTAATCATGCGCAACATTTCGACAGCTCTGCTGGCCTCAGCCGCGCTACTTTGCGCTCTTCCGACATCCGGTTACTCCTGGGCTGATCAAGGCCACGCTGCCATCTGGGAGGTGGCGCAATCTCTGCTGACCCCGCAGGCCAAGCAGCATGTCGATGCCACCCTAGCTGGCGACAAACTGGAAATGACCGCCGTCTGGCTGGATCGTGTGCGTGACGTGGGGAAAAACGAAGGACCGCTCGTCGGCGACGCGGAAGCCGCTGCTTTCATCAAAGCCTTCCCCTTCCACTTCACCTGGCATTACGTGGACATGCCGCTGGACACCACCTCCTACGCTGCAGCGCAAGGCTTCACGACCCGTGATGACATCGTGCAGCAGATCAACCACTGCATCGCCGTGCTCGAAGGCAAATCCTCCGTGTTCGACGCCCGCACCGCCCTGCGCGTGCTCGTGCATCTCGTCGGCGACATCCATCAGCCCATGCACTGCTCCAGCGGCTTCTTCGATGTCACCGATCCGCAGCATCCCGTGCTGCAAACCGCCCATGACAAATGCCTGCCGCTGAAAAAAGAGAAGTTGGAGGACCGCGGCGGCAATCAGTTGTTCTTCGGCCCGGAAAAGTACGACCAAATGCATGCGCTGTGGGACTTTGAACTGGTGAAGAAGCTCGTCGTCCTCGGCAGCCTCTCAAAAATTCTCAAAGACGCCCTCCCAAAGATCAACACCACCACCCCCGGCGATGTGCACACCTGGGCGGAGCAATGGGCAGGCGAATCAGTCGCCCTGGCCAAAGCTGCGTATGCCGGCATCGAATTCGGTCCTTGCACGCTCAACACCACCGATAAAGGCCCGAAGATCACCCGCATCGAAATCAAATTGCCCGCCGGTTACGCCGATAAACAAAAATCCGTCGTCGGCACCCAGATGGTGAAAGCCGCAGCACGCATGGCCGCAGTGCTGAATGCCCTCTGGCCGTAGTTGGGAGTCCCGCCTTCAGGCGGAAAGGCCACCGCCAGGTCTTTGATCACCGCATCTCCTGCCGCCATTTTTTCCGGCTGAAGCCGGGACTCCCAACTCACGCGATAACGCCTTTCACCACCTCGCCCGCCACATCTGTGAGTCGGAAATCGCGTCCAGCGTAGCGATAGGTGAGCTTCAGGTGATCCAGACCGAGCAGATGCAAAATGGTGGCATGCAGATCGTGAATGTGGACTTTGTCCACGGCGGCGTAGTAGCCGTAATCGTCCGTCGCGCCGTACGCCGTGCCCGGCTTGCTGCCACCACCGGCCAGCCACATCGTGAAGCCGTGCGGATTGTGGTCACGGCCGTCCGTGCCCTGCGCCACCGGCGTGCGGCCAAACTCCCCACCCCACACAACGAGTGTGTCCTCCAGCAAACCGCGTGACTTCAGGTCCGCCAGCAGCCCGGCGATGGGCTTATCGACTTCGGCGGCGTTTTCGGTGTGGCCTTTGAGCAGATCGCTGTGCTGATCCCACTGCACGAAACCATCACTGTGCGTCACTTGCACAAAGCGCACGCCGCTTTCGGCAAAACGCCGCGCCATGAGGCACTGGCGGCCAAAATTTGCCGTCACCGGGTCATCGAGGCCATACATCTTGCGGGTCGCCTCGGTTTCGCCCGAGATGTCCTGCAAATCTGGCAGCGTTGACTGCATGCGGTAGGCCAGTTCAAAGGAATTGATGCGCGCTTCGAGCGCCGCATTGGCCCCGGCGGCATCCAGATGCGTGTGATTCATCTGCGCCACGAGATCGAGCTGCGCGCGTTGCAGTTCCGGCGTCAGCGACTTGCTGCGGATGTGTTTTACCACCGCCTGATCCGCCGGAATACTCGCATTGCCCAATGGCGTGCCCTGGCAGTGCGCAGGCAGAAACGCGGAGCCCCAGTTGTTCACGCCGCCATGCGCCAAAGTTGGACAGATCGTGACAAAGGCCGGCAGATCGGAATTTTCCGTGCCCAAGCCGTAACTGACCCACGATCCGAGGCTCGGCCGCACAAACGTGTCGCTGCCGGTGTGCAGTTTCAGCAACGCGCCGCCGTGGGCCGGATTCGTGCCATGCATCGAACGGATGATGCACAGGTCATCCACATGCTTCGCCACATGCGGGAACAGATCGCTCACGGGCAGACCGCTTTGGCCATACTGTTTGAACTTCCACGGCGACTTCAGCAAATTGCCGGTCTCCGCGAATTTCACGCGTGGCAGCGCAAATGGCGGCGGCTTGCCATGATCACGATCCAGCAGCGGCTTCGGATCAAATGTATCCACCTGTGACGGACCACCCTTCATCAGCAAAAAAATCACCCGCTTCGCCCGTGCCGGAAAATGCGACCGTTTCGCCGCCAGCGGATCAATCACCGCCCCTTGGGCAGATTCGAGGCCCAGCACGCCCTGCAACGCCAAATACCCGAATCCCGCGCAAGAACTGCGCAGCATGTCACGGCGATTGAGCGGCGGGGCTTTCACACTCAGTCATACGCTGAGATGGAAGTGCTCTTGCTTGATTAAACCCGGCCAGCAGCCGGCGTGCGGTGGCCATCCTCACGGAAGAACTGCTCCATGCGTGCGCGCAGATCGGCGTAGAAGTTGCGCGACATTTCTTCGAGCGCATCGGCCGTGCGGCTGACGCCGCTGGTGGCGGCCAGTTCGCGTGCGGCACGGTTCTTCTCCTCAAACTCGCGCTCCTGGTCCATCAGATAGACCAGAAACTCTTTCGCCGACCGAGCACCGTCCACGCCTGTGATTAACGCACGTTCGAGCGTCTTGTTCCGCGTCAAATTGAGCAGTTTGCTGTCACCCAGCTCCTTCATCTGGCGGCTGAAACCATCGAGGAAGGCTTTGCGTTCGCCCTCATAGCCCATCTCCTCGCGGTCCAGCATCGTGTCATACGGACCGGGCTTGGAGAAGAATTTCACGATCAGCGGGATGGTGTCCACCAGCATGAACAGCATGGTGAGCACGAGGTAGGCGACGAGCGCGAACATGCCGCCCTGCGCTCCGCTCTCAAACAGCTCATGCAGCGCCAGCGTCTGCGTGAGGATGTCGCGCCGCGGCTCGGCGTGGATCTTGGCAATGCGGGTGGTCTCATCCGCCGTGATGGCGGTGATTTCCTCGTGCATGTTTTTCTCTTGGAGCAGCAGCGTGTCGATCTGCGTCTTCAAGGTCTCACGAATGGCGTTCTGCTGGCCCACAAAGGCATCTGCCTGCTCTGTTTGTACTTTCTGCTTCAACGCGGCGATACGCGCCTGCTCGGCCTTGTTAAGCGCGGCTTCTTCGGCGGCTTTGGCATCGAGTGCGGCGTTCACACCATCTTCGGCGGCTTTGATTTCGGCCATGAGGGCGACACGGTTCTTCGTCATCGTGTCCAGCACGCCGCTGAGCCGGGCGGATTCGGCACGGCGCCAGGTGAGCTGGTCTTCCTGGATGCTTTTGGCACGCGGGCCGAGGCCGATGATGCCGCTGCGTTGCCCGTTGACCTCACGCTCGAACTCGGTCTGCCAATGATTGAGTTCTTCAGCGATTTTTTGGTAATCGGCGCTCATCTTCGCCATTTCGGTGTCGAGCGTTTCGAGCCGCGTTTTACCAGGAGCCACCGCATCGGCGATTTTGCCGTCTCGGAAGGCCTTGAGCTGCTTTTCCTCGTCGGTGAGCGGTTTTTCAATGGGCTTGCCATTTTCATCGAGGAACTTGGCGCTGAAGGTTGCGGTCCAATTTTCACGCTGTTTCGCGATCTCGGCCTCCAGCGGCACGATGCGCGCCTCCACGGCGACTTTTTGCTGCTTGGACGCTTCACGCGCCGCTTCGATCTCGCCCTGACGATGTCTCTCGACGACCGAACTGATGGTGTCCTTGAACAGCAGCAGCGTCAGCGGATGCGAGATGGTGATGCCCATCAGCGCCGCCACCACCATGCGCAGTGAGAACTGTGCCGCCTTGCGGAAAAAGCCCTGATAGGCGCGATACGTCGCCAGCAAGGCGCGGTCCACGGTGAGGATGATGAATGACCACACGAGCGACACCGGCGCGATGATGAGCCAGTTGTCCGTCAGCGTGCTCAACGCATACGCGCAGGCGATGATGGCAAAGATCGATGGCACCAGCACCGTCGCCCCAAAGGCCACGTATTTGCGCCGCTCCCAAGCCGGGCATTGGTCGAGATTGTCGGAGGAGGCTGCGGAGAGCCAGAAGAAGACGCGTTCGATGCGGTCGAGGAAGTTCATGCGCGTGAGGGGTTTTACGAGTGTGCGGGCGGCGGCGGGATTGTCAAACTGCGGGACTGGATTATTGAGAGCCTATGACGCCCGCCCTCGATGACGCATTCATCTGTGATTCCGTGCCAGCGGAACTCATGGACAAAGTGTGGGCGGCAGGCTGGCGGCATTTCGGCAGGTATTTCTTTCGGTACAGCAGCCAGCAGGCCAACGATGGCAGCACGCAAACGATAACGCCGCTGCGCATCGACCTTGTGCAATTCACCCCCACAAAAAGCCAGCGTCGCGTGCTGGCCAAAAACACCGCACTGCGCTGGGAAATCGGCCCCGCCGCCCTCGACGACGACCTGCGCTCGATGTTCCAGCGCCACAAGCAGCGCTTCACCCACAACGTGCCCGAAGACCTCGAAACCTTCCTTGGCCCCGATCCCGCCACCGGCCCCTGCGAATGCCGCATGGTGCGCGTCTTTGACGACGAGCGCCTCATCGCTGCCAGCTTCTTCGATGTGGGGCACGAGTCCGCCTCCAGCATCTACAGCATCTTTGATCCGGCGGAGTGCAAACGCAGCCTCGGCATCTTTACGATGCTGCTGGAGATCCAGCACTGCCACGAAGCCGGCCTGCGCTGGCTTTACCCCGGCTACGCCACGCACGAGAGCAGCGCCTACGACTACAAGAAGCAGTTTCGCGGAACCGAGATGCTCGAATGGGCGAGCGGCGAGTGGCGGCCATTGCTGCCTTGAACCTGCTCAGCCATCCCGGCGCGTGTGAATCGTGATTGCCAGACGCTCGCGCTCCTGCCAGCATCCGCCGCATGGCCGCGCCTGACGATCCGCACACTACCTCTCCTGCAGAGTTCCCGGATGACTTGGCGACGCTGCGAGTCAGCCCACCTTCACCTGCTGCGATGTCCGACGACATGCAGACCATCGCCGTGGCGAAGCCGGTGGCGTCTCCTCCGTCCGAAGTGGCCGTGATGGGGGCCAATCCTGACTCGCCGGTGCCCTTTGTCTTTGGCAAACGCATCGCCAAGGGCGGCATGGGCGCGATTCTGGAAGGCGAGGATTGCAAACTCGGCCGCACCATCGCGGTGAAGGTCATGCTCGATCCGCATGCGAGCAGCGATCAGGCGCGTCGCTTTGTTCAGGAGGCGGCGGTGCTTGGCAGGTTGGAGCATCCGAACATCGTGCCCATCCACGACCTCGGTCGTGATTCGGAAGGTGCGATCTACTACACCATGAAGCTGGTGAAGGGCCGCACGCAGCAGCACATCCTCGATGACCTGAGGCGTGAGAAAAAGGACGCGCTGGAGCACTACACGCTGGACCGCCTGCTCACCATCTTTCGCAAAGTGTGCGACGCCTTGTCCTTTACGCATGCGAACAACATCATCCATCGCGATCTCAAGCCGGAGAACATCATGGTCGGCGAGTTCGGCGAGGTCTTGGTGATGGACTGGGGGATTGCGAAGGTTCTGAATGAACTTGGCAATGAAGGGAGCGCGGACACTCCTGTCCGCTCTGTTCCGGATCCAATCGGCGGACAAGAGTGTCCGCGCTCCTCTACCGACTCCTTCACCGCCACCATGGACGGCGCGGTGATGGGCACGCCGAACTACATGAGTCCCGAACAGGCGATGGGAAAGGTGAATGAACTCGACGAGCGCAGCGACATCTTCTCCCTCGGTGGCATCTTGTATGCGATCCTCACGTTGCGTCCACCTGTCGAAGGCAAGGACGTTTGGGAGGTGTTGGAGAAGGTGCAGATGGCGAACATCACCGAACCCACGAAATTTGGTGCCACGACGGGCAAAGGCACTGCAAAGACCAAGGGCGACGTGCTCGAAGCGAAGAAGATCACGCCGCTGCCGCACATGCCGGGCGGGCGTGTGCCGAATGCGTTGTCAGCGGTGGCGATGAAGGCACTGACACTCGACAAAACGAAGCGCTATCAGAACGTCGCGGCCTTCAGCGCGGACATTGAGAAGTATCAGGGCGGCTTCGCGACGGGCGCGGAGAAGGCTGGCTGGTTCAAGCGCGCCACCCTTGCCATCAAGCGCAACAAGGCCGCTTCCCTCGGCGTGGCCGCCGTGCTCCTCGTTGGCTCCGTCCTCGGCACCAAGGCGATCCTCGAAGGCCACCGCGCCGAGCGTGCGCTCACCGATCTAAAGCAGAGCGCCCCCGCGCTGCTCAAGCTCGCCGAGATCGAGGCCGACACGCAGCGCTTCACCGACGCCCTGCGCGACATGGACGCCGCCCTCGCGCTCGATGATTCGCTCACCCGCGCCCGCTGGCAGCGCACATGGGTGCTGCTCGGGCTGGAAAAATGGAACGACGCCGCCGGGGCGCTGCGCCTCGCGCAGGAGCACGATCCGCATGGAAGTCAGGCTTCCAGCCTGACACGGCCTGCCGGCTCCCAGCCGAGTGCGGGCAAGGATACCCTCGTGCCGTCTCAGGCTGGAAGCCTGATTTCCGCCGTCGAAACACTCGCCGCCGCACCCGACGCTGATCGTTGGAAAAGCATCGCGGCGCGCGAGGTGTTCGCGCACCTGCAAGCCGTCGGCGCCACCGGCTCCGCCGTCGTCTTTGCGAACAAGCTGCAGCTCGATGCCGCGGCCCGGGTCAAGTTCCTCGAACGCCATTTGAGTTCAAAGCTGGAGAAAGGCAGCTTTTCCTTGGGAATCGAAAAGGACGGATCCGTCAAGCTGATGAGTGTGACCGGCAAACCGGTGCCTTCGTTGGAATTCGCACGAGGATTGCCCGTCGATAAACTGGAGGTCGAAGGACCCTTGCTCACCGACCTCGCACCGCTCCGAGGGATGAATCTTCAATCATTGAATTTGAACAAATCCGGACATGGATGCGCGGTGGTTGACCTTTCGCCGCTGCAAGGAATGCCCCTCCGCTCTTTTAACGTCTACAGCAGCAGGTTGCAGAACCTCTCACCGCTCAGGGGCATGCAGCTCGACGATCTTTCTCTCCTTCATTCGTCGGTTCGTGATCTGTCCCCTTTGGCCGGGATGCCTCTGACCCAACTTGTCCTGAATCAATCCCGCGACATAGCCGATCTCACGCCGCTGAAGGGAATGCGGCTCATGAGCCTTGACCTCAGTGTCTGTGTCGGAGTCAAGTCCATCGCAGCCTTGCGTGGGATGCCGCTAGTATCGTTGAGTATGCACGACACAAAGGTCACCGACCTCACCCCCATCAAGGATGCTCCGTTGGAGTATCTGGACTTGCACAGCACCCCGGCCAAGGATTTGTCGCCGCTGCGGGGCATGAGGCTTCGCCACCTGAAAATCGATCATATGGTTCCAGAGCTCACGGACCTATCCCCGCTGCATGGGATGCCGTTGGAGACACTTGATTTAACGGGGTCGCCCAAGCTCACCGACATCTCCGCCCTGCAAGGTGCCCCCTTGACGACCCTGCTCATGGGTGGCTGCAAGAGCATCACCGACTTCACGCCAGTGCTCACCCTGCCCAAGCTCGAACGGCTGACACTGGACGTGCTGCCCGAGTCCCTAATGCCGCTGCGGGAGAGCCAGACGCTGGAGACCATCGATGCCGATGCCTTCCCCGGCGAGAAGCACAACGGCCCGCGCCCCGTGGCCGAGTTCTGGCAGGCCTACGAAGCGTGGAAGGCGAAGCAGCCGAGGTAAGCGCGCCGCTACGGGGAAGGTGTTGCAGTCCATGATGCATCCGATGCCGATGGATCACCTCGCCATGTCGCCGGACGGACGGAGCTTCATCGAGGCGGGCACGGATAAGATGATCCGCATCCGCGACGAGGCGACGCTGGCGGTGCGGCGCAGTTCCGCGCGCACGACGGCCCGATCACCGTGCTGGCGTGGAGTCCCACGGGCCAGGCCATCGCTAGCGGCTCGGCGGACCTGAGCATCAAGATTTGGGCCCCCGATAGCGGCAAGCTGCTGGAAGAACTGCGTGGCCCCATCGCCGCCCCCTGGGTGCTGAACTTCAGCCCCAGCGGCAAACGCCTAGCCACCACCGGCCCCGGCGATGCGACGCGCGTGTGGGAGCCGAGGTCGTTGCAAGCGAAGGCGGAGAAGTGAGGCCCTGCGGAATCAAAGCTCCGCCTTCACCGGTTTAACGCGGTGAAGGCGAAGCGGCTGGGGGAAGTGAGGCGCGGCGTTGCCGCCGTTCCCGCAGAGTTCCCAGGATGATCTGTTGACGGCACAAAAGCGGCCTACTTGCCCTCCAAGAGCGGCTGCAAGACGGGACCGTCCATGTTTTCCACCTTCAAGCCGAGCAAGACGGCAAGCGTTGATGCCACGGAGGTGTTGCTGACCGTACCGCACCTTGCCCCCGCCTGGATGCCCGCGCCCCAGGCGACGAAGGCCGCGTGCATGTCCGGCTGTGCCGCGTCCGATCCGTGCGAGCCTTTGGTCACCTCATCCAACGGCGTCACGACCACATCGCCTACTGGCGAGTCCACGAAATTGAAACCGCTCGTCGCGGACAGCACGAGGTCAGCCATCTGCGGGTTCCTCGCCGGATCAGGCAGCCCATGGGCAGCGAAGTCGCCCGGTGTGATCACGGCTCCCACGCCTTCCAGTTGGCGGAACTGCTCCGCGAGCTTCACGACCTGCGCCGCACGGCCCTCCTCCCGCAGCACATAGACAAAGCAGGCGCCTCCCTGCGCCACGGCGCGGACACTGCCGCCCGTGATGCGCGGCCCGAACGCGGTGAGCAACCCTTCCTGCCGCAGCAGCACATTCGGCTGGATCCGGCGACGGTAGGAGATGAAGCCATGATCAGACACCACCACCAGCGTCGCGCGCCCGCGATGAGTACGCTGCAGTTCCTGCCAGAGCTCGCCCACGCACGCGTCCTGATTTTTCAATGCGGCATAGGCCTGCGGTGAGCGGGGACCAAACCGGTGCTGCGCGTGATCGAGCTCCACGAAATGCATGAGCAGCAGATGCGGTCGATGAACGCCCAGCAGATGCTTCCCCATCTGCGCAAACATGCGGTCCCGCTCGGCGATGCGCTCGGTGTTCCACCACTCCTCTTGCATGCCCCAGGGGATGCCTTTCGCAGTGAACTCCTCCAGCAGCGAGGGCGTGGCGAACTGCTTCACCAGCGCCAGCGTGCCCACATCCGGGATGGTCCAATCCAGCGCGCGCGCCCCGCGAGTCGCGGGCCAGATCAGCGCGGCCGTCTTCAATCCCGCCTGCTTCGCGAGGTCGTAGATCGTCGGCACCTTCACGATCTCGTCCTTGTTGAAGAGGGGATCGACCACCAGCGGCACGATCTCGTTCTTCGTGCGATCGAGCACGCTGTTGCCAAGCACCCCATGCTTTCCGGGATGCACGCCCGTGACCAGCGTGGTGTGGTTCGTCCAGGTGACCGTGGGCATCGAGGCAATCATGCCCTGCGCACGCGCCCCCTCGGCGACCAGGCGGCGCAGTGTCGGGATCTCCGCCACGGGATCGTCGAGGTAGAAGTTCGCCAGGCCATCCACGCTCACCATCAAGACAATGCGATCAGGCGTTTCCGCATCCACGCGGGGGGCACCAAACAGCATGAGAAGAGCGAGCGGGAGAATGGAAACACGGAACATCCCTGCGCTGTAGCCTGCCTGCTCCGCGTTTCAAGCAATGCTGTGCAACGATCAAATCTCTCCGGCAGGGCGTGGCTGAGGTGAAGCTCGCCGTTAGCGCCGAACGTGCAGGAACAGGTTCACGCCCTCAGGTTCCCATTGCACGTCGATCGAATCCGCCGCAGCACCTGCTTCAAGCGCCAGTTCGCGCAGATGATCGCGCGTGCGATGCTGCAGCACCCAGTCGCCCAGCAGCTCCATGTAATCGCGGCTGGGATTGAAGTCGGAAAAATTGCCCACCACCACTTCCCCGCCCCGCTTTGTCA
>JAYVIO010000149.1:0-42328 GCA_043770175.1 Verrucomicrobiales bacterium
CGATGAAGATCGTGCGGCTTAAACGGAGCGGGTTGTCGGACATGGTGGGGCGTCTGGACTTCCAGACGGGCTAACTTACTCCACCGTGACGCTTTTCGCCAGATTTCTTGGTTTATCCACATCACAGCCACGCGCCACGGCGGTGTAGTAGGACAAGAGCTGGAGCGGGATGACGTTCAGGATCGGCGTGAGGTAGGAGGGGCAGTCGGGCACGTAGATCACATCTTTGGTAAGGCGCTCCAGTTCCGTGCGGCCCTCGGTCGTCACGGCGATGACGGGGCCTTTGCGGGCGAGGACTTCCTCGATGTTACTCACGTTCTTGTCGAAGACAGCATCACCAGGAGCGATGAAAACCGACGGCATGTCCGGTTTGACCAAGGCGATGACGCCGTGCTTCAACTCCGCGCTGGGATGACCGCTGGCGTAGATGTAGCTGATTTCCTTCATCTTCAGCGCGCCTTCGAGCGCGACGGGGTAGTTCATCTGGCGGCCCATGAACAGCATGCCTTCGGCGTGCGCATGTTTTTCGGCGATGGCTTTGATCTTGTCGGTCTGCTTGAGGATCTGCACGATTTTGTCCGGCAGGGCTTCGAGTTCGTCGATCATCTCCAAACCATCGACACTGGAGAGATGATGAATACGGCCGAGCAGCAGGCTGAGCAGCGTGAGGATCGCGACCTGCGAGGTGAAGGTCTTCGTGGCCGCCACACCGATTTCCGGTCCGGCGTGGATGTAAACGCCGCCATCGCTCTCGCGGGCGATGGTACTGCCGACGGTGTTGACGATGCCGAGGCAACGAATGCCTTTGCGCTGGCCTTCACGCATCGCGGCGAGCGTGTCGATGGTCTCGCCGCTCTGGCTCATCACGAACTGCAACGTGTTCTTGTTCGTGGGAACGTTGCGGTAGCGGAACTCACTGGCGATTTCGACTTCCGTCGGCACACGGGCGAGGGATTCGATGAGATATTCGCCCACCATCGCGGCGTGATAAGCGGTGCCGCAGCCAGCAAGGATGATGCGGTCGATCTGCACCAGCTCCTTCGGCGTCATGTTCAGACCGCCGAGCACGGCGGTGCATTCATCGCGGGAAAGACGGCCGCGCATCGCGTTGCGCAGGGAATTCGGCTGCTCGAAGATTTCTTTGAGCATGAAGTGCGGGAACTCACCCTTCTCGGCATCGTCGGCATTGAATTCGACCCGGCTGACCTTGACCTCGGCGGGGACGCCTTGATGCGACTGCACGTCGTAACGATCCTTGGTGATCGTGACGATGTCATAGTCATTGAGATAAACCACATCACGCGTGTGGGCGACGACCGCAGACACATCGCTGGCGAGAAAATGCTCGTGATCGCCGAGACCGATGATGAGCGGACTGCCAAGACGTGCGCCGACGATCACGCCGGGCAGATCGCCATGCATCACGGCGATGCCGTAGGTGCCCTTCACGCGTGCGAGCGCGGCCTTGACCGCGTTGACGAGGCGCAGCGTGCCATCTTTCTCCTTCGATTCGTCGAAGTAGATGCCGACGAGATGCGAAAGCACCTCGGTGTCCGTTTGCGACAGGAAGGTGTGGCCCTTCGCGATGAGTTGATCACGCAGCGTCTGATAATTCTCGATCACGCCGTTATGGACGAGCACCAGCTTGCCGGATTGATCGGGATGCGGGTGCGCATTCACATCTGTGGCCGGACCGTGGGTGGCCCAGCGGGTGTGCGAGATGCCCATGGTGCCCTGCGGATTCGCTTCTGTCACGGCGATGCGCAGATTGTCGATCCGACCGGCCCGCTTCACGATGCGGAGGTCTTCGCCGCCGCCATTGAGCGCCATTCCCGCCGAGTCATAGCCGCGATATTCCAAACGACGCAGCCCGTCCAACAGGATCGGGCTGGCCTGACGATTGCCGATGTATCCAACGATTCCGCACATGAGAAAATAAAGGGGGTAAAAAGGGGCCTGTCGAATGACAGGCCGGTACGATACCGCCACGCCGAACCCGCGCCAGCAGTTCGTACCGCTTACCCGCTTTTGCGAGGAAGGCCCGTCAAGCTTTCTCAATTAGAGTCGCAAGTGCATCCGAAATCCAAAAACCCGCTTCCTGGCGCAGTTGTTGGATTATTTGCACGGCATCTGGCAGCAACCCGCGTTGCCGGGCCTCGATCAACACGCCCACCAAGCCCGTGATCGGCAGGCCGAGCCGTGTTGCGGCTGATCTGCCGAGTCGTTCGTCGATCAGCAACACGTCCGCCTTCACTTCACGCGCCAGCACAATTGCCTCCGACTCGCCTGCGCCAAGATCCTGACGCAGCAGTTGGACCAGGGCGGTGTCGCTTACCTGCCGCCGCTCCACCCAATCAGCCCGCTGTAGTTCTGCCACTCCTGCCCGGCATGGATCACTCAACGCCACTTCCTGCCACACCGCTTGCGGCACCATGAGTTGTCCAAACAACTGCCGCAGCAGCTCCAGTCTCCCGACACGGATCAGGGCGATCAAGGGCGAGGCATCCGCGACGACCATCATGGACGTGGCCGCAGTTGTTGCAGCAGCGCTGCATCCGCCAGCGCATCCTGCACATCATAATGCGGGCCGATCTGCCGCAGCGCGAGGCAGCTCTGGAAATCCGCCACCGGCACCCCCGCCAGCTCTGCCGCACGACCCATCGAGAGCTTTTCAAGTCGAAACAGCGTGATCGCCAACTCCAACCGCACTTCGTCAAGCGTCATGCGCGCGCTTTGCAGCAGATCAGCAGGCAGGTTAAGGCTCAGGGGCGTGTTCATGGTTCAAGCATCTGGCAAGGCTCCAAAAAATCAAACACAGACTCTGCCAGGCCGGATTCGATTTGTCTGAGTCTGGCGCTACGCCATGATGCCCGGCACCAGCTCCCCATGCACGTCCGTGAGACGGAAATCGCGGCCTTGATAGCGGAAGGTGAGGCGTTCGTGATCGAGACCGAGCAGGTGCAGCACGGTGGCGTTCAAGTCGTGCGTGTGGACGGGATTTTCCGTGACATTGAAGCCGAAATCGTCCGTATTGCCATGAACGACGCCCGGTTTGATGCCGCCACCGGCCATCCACATCGTGTAGGCGTCTTTGTGATGATCGCGGCCGGCTGAAGTTTTGGTGCCGTCAGCATTGATGCCCTGGCGCAACGGTGTGCGGCCAAATTCGCCGCCCCAAATGACGAGCGTCTCGTCCAGCAGGCCGCGTTGCTTCAAATCGCGCACGAGCGCGGCCATCGGCTGGTCCACATCCTTCGCTTTCACCGTCAGGCGCTGTTTGAGGCCGCCGTGATGATCCCAGTCGGAATCAAAGAGCTGCACCATGCGCACGCCGCGTTCGACGAGGCGGCGGGCGAGCAGGCAGTTGTTCGCGAACGAGGCTTTGCCCGGCTGTGCGCCATACATGTCGAGCGTGGCCTTGTTTTCCTGCGTGATGTCCATCAGCTCCGGCACACTTGTTTGCATGCGGTAGGCCATTTCATACTGGCTGATGCGCGTGGCGATCTCGGGATCACCGACGATGCCGAGCTGGCGCTCGTTGAGCGCCTTCACCGCATCGAGCACACGACGGCGGTCCTTGGTGCTGTGTCCCGGCGGATTGCCGAGAAAGAGCACCGGTTCGCCGCTGCCACGAAAGGGAATGCCCTGATACACGCTTGGCAGAAAGCCGGTGCTCCAGAGAGTTGATCCCGCGCCACCAGGAGGACCCGAAAGCAACACGACGTAGGTCGGCAGATCGCGATTTTCGGCCCCGAGACCATACGTGACCCAGGCGCCGAGGCTTGGGCGTCCACCTTGGCCGAAACCGGTGTGCAGAAACATCTGCGCCGGGGCGTGATTGATCTCGTTGGTGTGCAGAGATTTCACCACGCAGATGTCATCCGCCACGGTGCCGAGGTTGGGCAAAAGCTCGCTCAATTCGAGCCCACTCTGCCCGTGGCGTTGAAATTTGAATTCCGTGCCCGCCAGCCGCATCTCGCCGCCGATGAAGGCGAAGCGCTTGCCTTTGGTCAGCTCCTCGGGGCACTTCTCACCATCCATCTTCTGCAGCAGCGGCTTGTAATCGTAAAGATCGAGCTGCGACGGCGCTCCGATCATGTGCAGGTAGATGATGTGCTTCGCCTTCGGCGCAAAATGAGGTCGCCGTGCCAGCTCCGCCGCAGGCAGATCTCGTGCGAGCAACGATCCCAAGGCAGCCGAACCAAGCCCAAGCCCCGACTGCCGGAAAAACTGGCGGCGGGAGACATCGAGGAAGTCAGGCGTGGTCATGCAGCGCTTAGAACGTTGACGAAACCAAGGAGATTGCGTGACTTCGCTCAAGGGCCGCACGATGAGTGCGCATGGCTCTGGGAACCAAAAATCGACTGCACGAGACGGGCGTGGCCTGCAAAGCGCATCTGCGCGAACAGCACGGCGACAAGCTGGAACTGGTGACGGAATTCATTGCCGAGATTGAAGGCACGGGTTCCAAACAAGATCTGACGGCATGGAACCAGTTCAGCGATCTCCGGCGCAATCAGGCCGAGATGCTGCAACGTGCAGAGGCCGCGTTTCAGACCTGGCTCGCAGGCGGTTGATTCCTGGCAAAGCAGCGCACCACAAACACCAGCGCCAGTGTCGTCAGCGCACCGGTGGCGTCAGCGATGAGGTCGCGCATGGTTTCGTGAATGCTGTGCTGGATGTGCGAGCCATAAACGACATCGGAATAGAGTTCGGCGAACTCCCAGAACAACCCGACGGTGCAGGCCAGCGTAAAGGTGAAGAGGTAGCGGGCGAAGGCGGTCAGTGTGCCGAACCAGGACGCGAAGCAGTCGAGCGCATGCCAGGCGAAGAACGCGATGGCCACGCCGCCGCTGTAATGCATCACAAAATCGAGCTGCTGGCGATACGGCGTGCGCATGATGGCCTGATGGAACACGAGGACCAGCAGCGGTGCCCAGCCGGTACGCATGAGGAGGCGAAACAGCGGCGTCATGCCTGCCAGTCCACTTTGACGCTCTGCTCGCGGCCATTGCGGTCGTGGTATTGCACATGGCCATGCTTCGCGCCGTATTCGTGGACGCATTTGGTCACTTTCACGTCATAGCAGCAGTATTCGGCGATCTTGGCGACTTCACCCTGCTGCCACCACTTCAGCGCATCAAGGCCGTCGGCGGTTTTGCCCATGCCGAGCGTGGCGGCAGCCACGGCGTCGAGCTTGATGCGATGACCGAGGGCTTTTTCGAGGTCGATGAGCAGGTCGAGGCTGTGGGGCACGTCGGCCGGGTCAAACAGGATGTCATGGCCCTTGAGCACCTCGTAATCGAAGCCGATGTGGTTGAATCCCACGACCAGATCGGCCGCTTTGAGCTGTTTGATGAGCGCAGGGGCCTCGTCCTGCGTGTAGATGGAGTACTCGTTGTCCTTCGTGCTGAACGTGCAGGCCACGGAGATGCCCATCATGTGCTTGTTGCCCCAGCCGCCCACGTCGTTGGCGGTGCGGCGTGTTTCGAGATCGAAATAGACGATGTCTCCGGCCATGGGGCGCGATTGCGGGCGAAAACTCAGCCGATGCGGTAAACGATGCGTGCCTTGTCCATGTCGTAGGGTGACATTTCGAGCTTCACGGCATCGCCAATGACGAGACGGATGAATTTCTTGCGCATCTTGCCGGAGATGTGGGCGAGCACTTCGTGGCCGTTGCGCAGCTTGACGCGGAACATGGTGCCGGCGAGCACGGCGGCGATGGTGCCCTCGAGTTCGATGGCCTCTTCCTTCTGCTTGGCCTCATCCACAGGATCTACCGGACGTGGCGGTGGAACGAAACGTGGCGGCGGTGGGCCGTTGCGCTTGGGTGGGCCGCCGCGTGAGGGACCACGATTGGGGCCGCTGCGTGATGGGCCTTTGCGTTTGGGAGGAGGCATAGTTGAGAAAAGTTGGGCGTGAGGATGCTGCCGCATGAAGGGATTACAAGAGTAATTTTGCAGGGTGAAATGCCTGTTTCGCAGATTCATGCAGACAAAAATCTCGCCGCCATGCGTCCTGTCCGTGAAACTACCGACTGCATGCCTGCCGCACCGACACTGCCCGAACTCTACGACGCCCATGCGGCGGGGCTGTTTCATTACTTCACGAGCTTCACCGGTGAAGAGGCCGATGCGAAGGATCTGCTGCAGGAGTTGTTCATCAAACTGGCAAGGCAGTCGATTCCGTCTGGAATCGTGAACCTGCGTGCCTGGCTGCTGCGGTTGGCGCATCATCAGGCGGTTGACTGGCTGCGGCGACATCGTGTGAGACGGCGTGCGGAGGAAGAAATGCCGCCGGAGATGTTTGCTACGCAGGATGATCCCGACCAGGAAGAACTTGCGAGGCGGCTGACTTGCGCCCTTGCGTTACTGCCACTGGAGCAGCGCAGCGTGGCGCAATTGAAGCTGTGGGATGGGCTGACCTTTGAAGAGATCGCGGAAGTGCAGGGCATTCCGTTGAACACAGCGGCCAGCCGTTATCGCTACGCCCTGGAGAAACTGCGGAGTGAGCTGCGGCCGCTCTACGACGAACTGAAACCGTCCTGAAACGGGCTAAAGCCCGAACTACGAACATGAACACGAACCCCGATGCTTTTGAAAACGATCTGCGTGCGCTGAAGCGGCGCGCATTGCCGGAGGACTGGCGCAACGAGATGTTGCAGCGCTCAAAGCCGGCCCTGCGCACACCACGCTGGCTCGTCGCAGGCTGGAGCGTGGCCTGGGCGGCGACTGTGGCGATGTATTTCACCACACCTGCCGAAACTGACACACCAGCGTCTGACACATTGAGTAACACGGCTCCCTCCATGCTCTGGCAGCAACGTGCGGCCTCCATCGAGGCCTTGCTAGCCGCCAACTGATTTTAATTTAACCTTCACTCGTTCAACCTTATGCTCCGCCGCATCTTTTCCCATCGTTTCATCCGCATTTTGTTGTGGTTGGTCATCACGCTCGTCACGCTCGTCTTCCTTTTGTTCGTCTGGACGAACTGGAGTGGTAAACGTCGTTGGACCGCAACATTGGCAATGATTGAACGCGAAGGTGAGTCGCTCGACTTTCGCAAACTGCTGCCCGAAACCCCGCCTGAGCCGGCCAACCTTCTCGCTATCGAACCACTGCGCGGCATCGCCGCAGTGATCGAAGAGGATGCGAACAAAGGTGAACCTGGAGCGAAGCGGCAGGCGCTCGAAGCGATGAAATGGAACACCCAGAGCAAGGTTCCCGTCACGAAGGGGGTTTCTTTGGGGCAGGTCACCGCCATGGCCGATTGGGTGAGGTTTGCGCGTGAATCGAAGTTTCTCGATCTGCCCGCAGATTCGTCATCTGCCGGCCGTGAGCTTTTGAATGCGTTGGATGCGAAGTTTCCACTGCTCAAACAACTCACGGAACAAGCGACGCAACGTCCGCAGGCGATGTTTACGCCTGGCATGCGTGAGCGTGAGATGCCGGAGATGCTGTTTAGCCTGCAAGTGCCGCATTACACGATGGCACAAACGCTGGCGCGCACGCTGGCGCTGCGCGCACGGGCAGCTGTGGATGCTCAAGATAGTGAGGCTGCCACGCGAAGCATTCTTGTGGCACACCGTCTAAGCACTGCGTGTGAGTCGGAGGCGCTGCTGATCGGATTTCTCGTGGGCATGACGGTAAATACGATGGCAACCGAGGCCGTGTGGCACGGACTGCATGAGCGAGCATTGACCGACGCGGATCTGCACCTGCTGCAGAATGCCTTCATGGCTGATGATGGCGACAAATCGCTGCTGCTGGCCATGCGCGGCGAAATGGCTGCAGGCTTGAGTACGCTGGCGTTTCTCCAAGAGGCGGTCGCTGGCAGAAAGAAAATCAGCCAGGAGAAGCTTGCGGCACTTTCAGACGTGAGTGCTCTCTCGGCGAACACCTATCGAGTCCTGCCGGACGGATTGTTTGACCACTGGAAAAGTGTGATGGCGGAGATGGAACTGCGCTATTTGATCCAACCCTTGAAGAAAGAGGGCATTGCGGCGGTGGTTCGTGCTGGAGAGGCGATGGGTCGCGAAATCATGGAGAAGAGGAATGTCCTCCTGCACCCTGATTACATCATGGCACGCATGATCGTCCCTGCGGTGCGGCAGATCGGTGCCAATGCCTTGCTGGCGCAAGCGCGGGCACGTCAGGCCGTCGCGGCGATCGCTCTGGAGCGGTTTTATCTCAAAAATACCAAGTATCCCGCGCGGCTCGATGAACTGGTGCCGGAGTTTCTGCCAGCGGTGCCGCTTGATCCGTGCGATGGCAAGCCAATGCGTTATCGTATGACCAACAACGGCCGCTACATGCTGTGGGCCGTGGCTTTTGACGGCAAAGACGATGACGGCAAAGTGAACGTGACCAAGCCGGAGGATTTCGGTGCGTTGAGAAAGCCTGGCTATCTTGGCGACTGGAGCTGGCAGTATGAGCCGGTGACGAAGTAAGCGGTGCAACTGCAAAAGTGTGGACTTCCCGGCGGTTTTCTTCTTGAATCACGCTTTCACCACATGAAGGCACGCAGGCAACCCAAGACAGGCAGGAACAAGGCAGGTGTGCCAGGTCTGCCTGCCGTCAGCGGTCAGGCGGGTGTCGAAGCGCTGATTTTCAAGCATGCGGACGTTATTTTGTTCTGCATCGCCGTCGAGCCGCGCGGGGTGTTTCGCTTTGTGGCGGTCAATCGTGCTTTTTTGCAGTCCACGGGTCTGAAGAAAAGCCAGGTGGTGGGGAAGCGTGCGCAGGAGGTCATCCCGCAGGCATCTCAGGCAATGGTGCTAGGAAACTACCGGCGGGTGGTGCGCACGAAGCAGCCGGTGAAGTGGATCGCGTGCAGCTTATACGCGATTGGGAAGATCCATGGGGAGGTTACGATGACGCCGATGCTCGATGCCAAAGGCCGGGTGACGCATCTGGCGGGCATGGTGCATGACATCACCGCGCGCAAGCAGGTGGAGGAGGCGCTGCGCATTTCGGAGGGGCGCTATGCACGCGCCGTGCGTGGCACGCAGGATGGGGTGTGGGACTGGAACATCACCACCGGGGAGGATTACCTGTCACCGCGATGGAAGGAACTGCTGGGATTCCGCAAGGACGAGCTGTCCAACCATGTGGACACCTTTTTCTCGCGCATCCACCCCGAGGACGTGGCGCGGGTGCAGGCCGCGGTGCAGGCGCATTTAAAAAAACACGTTCCCTACGATGTCGAAATGCGGTTGCGCTCGAAGGATGGCAGCTACCGCTGGTTCCGCACGCGCGGTGAGGCGGAATGGGATGCGAAAGGTAAACCCACATGCATGGCCGGAGCGATCACGGACATCAGCGCCAGCAAGGCGGCTGCTGAGGCGCTGCGAGAGAGTGAGGAGCGCTATGCGCGGGCCATGCGCGGCACGCATGACGGCTTGTGGGACTGGAACATTTTGACGGGGGCGGACTACCATTCGCCGCGGTGGAACGAGATGCTTGGCTACCTGGAGCACGAACTGCGCAGCCATGAGGGCACCTTCTTCGCGCTGCTCCATCCGGACGATGTGGCGCGGGTGCAGGCCGCCTTGAAGGCGCATTTCAAACGGCGGGCGCCGTATGACATCGAGCTGCGGCTGCGGGCCAAAGATGGTGACTACCGCTGGTTCCGTGCGCGTGGCGAAGCGGAGCGCGATGCGAAGGGAAAACCTGTGCGCATGGCCGGGTCAATCTCGGACATCACCGAGCGCAAACAGGCCGAGGAGGCGCTGCGAGAGAGCGAGGAGCGTTACCGGTTGCTGGCGGATCACATGGATGACTTTGTCTCCCTCAATGACACGAAAGGGAAGCGCCTCTACCTGAGCCCTTCCTATTTTCGCAAGACCGGATGGACGCCCGAAACGCTCAAGCGGAGCGACTGGCGCAGCCGCATCCACCCGGCGGATTTGGCACTGGTCGAAAGTACGTACGCGGCCAATTTGCGCGGCGAGACCAGCACCATCGAGCACCGCACCCGCTGCCGGGACGGCTCGTGGATCTGGCTGGAAAGGCACTGCAAGCCGATCTGCGGCAAAGCCGGCAAAGTCTGGCGGCTGCTGGTGTGCTCCCGTGACATCAGCGAACGCAAGCAGACGGAGATGAAGTTCAAACGCGAGCAGGAGTTCAGTCTGGCGCTGGTGGACCACCCCTCCATGCTGATCATGATCCTGGACGCGAAGGCGCGCATCATGCATGTGAACCAGACGGCGGTGCGGATGCTGGGCTACCGACTGGAGGGGTTCATTGGCCGCACGCCCTGGGAAATGGGGCTGATGGATGCGCAGGAAACGGAACGGTCGCAGCAACGCTTTAGCAACCTCATCCGCAACGGCGTCAGTGCGCCGGTCGAAGTGCGGCTGCGTACAAAACTGGGTGAATGGCGCAACGTGGAGTTGCGCAGCAAGATCACGCAGAACAAGGATGGCACGATTGACCGCGTGATCATCGCCGCCACGGACCTCACGGAGCGCACCCGGCTGCAGCATGAGGTGCTGCGCATTTCCGAGCAGGAGCATGCGCGCATCGGCAATGATCTGCATGATGGCGTGGGGCAGATCATGACCGGCGTTGCCTCGCTGCTGGAAGCGCTGGAAAATGACCTGCAAGGCGAGGCAAAACAAAGCGCGGGCCGCATTCGCGAACTGGTGCAGGAGGCGATCCAGGACGTGCGGCGCATGTCCCACGGCCTGTCACCGGCGGCGGTGCGCCATCGTGAACTAGGCGGGGCACTGCAACTGCTGGCGGAAACCATCCGCACCAATTTCCGCACGGCCTGCGTCTGTAAGACCACAGGCGACATTTGCGTCACCGATCCCGAGAAGCAGATGCATTTGTTCCGCATTGCGCAGGAGGCGGTGAATAACGCGCTGCGCCACGGCAAGCCGAAGCAGGTCAAACTGAGCCTGCAACGTCATGGTGAGCATGAATGCGAACTGAAGATCGAGAACAATGGCCGCAGCCTGACGAAGGACAACGGCGGCAGTGACGGCATCGGCCTGCGCGTGATGGATTACCGTGCCAATCTCATCGGCGGCCGATTGCAGGTGCAGAATGGCCGCCGTGGCGGTGTCTGCGTCACCTGCTGGTTTCCTTGTTCGTAACGCGGCTCAATACAAATCCAGCGCGAGATCGAGCGCGCGCGCGGAATGCGTGAGCGCACCGACGGAAATGGCATTCACACCCGTGGCGGCCACGTCCTTGATCGTATCGAGCGTGATGCCGCCGCTGGCTTCGAGCCAGAGCTTGCCGTTCACGAGCTGCACGGCTTCGCGTTGTTGCTCCGTGCTCATGTTGTCGAGCAACAGCATGTCCACGCCGTCGAGCGTGAGAAAATCCGCGACCTGCTTGAGTGTGGCGGCTTCGAGCTGGATGCGCACGCCGGGACGTTCGGCGCGCAGCTTGTGAATGGCGGTCTGGAGGGATTGCAGATCGCTGTTGGCCGCCAGATGGTTGTCTTTGACCATCGCATGATCGTAAAGGCCCATGCGGTGGTTGGTGCCGCCGCCGTGTTTGACAGCGGCTTTTTCGAGCAACCGCCAGCCGGGAGTGGTTTTGCGGGTGTCCCAAACCTGCACCGGGTGTGGTTTGACGGCATCGACATAGCGTTGCGTCTGCGTGGCGACGCCGCTGAGGCGCTGGAGGAAGTTTAAGGCGGTGCGTTCAGCCGTGAGCAGGGAACGCGTGCTGCCGGCGGCCTTGAGAAGGATGTCGCCGCGTTTAAACGGGCTACCATCGGGGATGCAGACCTCGACATCGAGTGCGGGATCGATTTCATGAAAGACGGTGGCGGCGATTTCGGCCCCTGAGACGATTCCAGGCTCACGGGCGACGATTTCGGCCCTGGAACGCGAGTTTTCGGGAATGAAGTAGAGAGAGGTGACATCGCCGGAGCCGACATCTTCGACAATGGCAGCGCGGATCAGGGCAAAAACGGAGGATTCCATGGGTGGCGGGAGTCTAGGGCACAATCTGACGGTTTCCAGCCTGGGGGAAAAACAGGTTGCCAAATCAGGTGAACTGTCCATCTTCCCCGCCCCTCGCCCCCGGCCTGACTGATTCACGGCCTTGCGAAGCGTGGGCTTAGGAGCGTGTCATGAGCAAAATCATCGAAAAGATCAATCAAGAGCAGTTGAAGAAGGAAGTCACCACTTTCACCGTGGGTGACAGTGTCAAGGTACACACCCGCGTCGTGGAAGGCGACAAGGAGCGTATCCAGATCTTCGCCGGTATCGTCATTGCCCACAAAGGCTGCGGTATCAACGAAGCCTTCACCGTCCGCAAAATTTCCTATGGCGAAGGCGTGGAGCGTGTGTTCCCGCTGCACAGCCCGAAGGTCGCGAAGGTCGAAGTCACCAAGACTGGCCGTGTGCGTCGCGCCCGCCTGCATTATCTCCGTCAGCGTCAGGGCAAGGATGCCATGTCCGTAAAGGATCAAGCCCAGAGCCAGAGCGCCGAAGGTTGATCGAAGTTTTTTGAGTGTGTGTTTCCAAGAAAAAGGGAGGGCTGTGAGGCCCTCCCTTTTTCGTTGAGTTCGTTCGACTGAAGGGAGCGGAAGGTGATCCGCTCCCTTCTCGGTTCACTTTTTCTTCTTTCCACCCCCCAGCAAGGTGAGCAAAAGAACAAGGACGACCACGCCAATGCCGATGAGAATCATGTTGGTAGTGCTCATGCCTTCCTCCTCCGCCGGAACAGCAGGCATGGGGGCGGCAGGCGCAGGCTGCGGTTGAGCGTAAGCGCCCGGCTGCTGTTGCGGCGGATAACCAGCGGGGCCGGTTCCGGGGACAGCGGCACCCGGCTGGACCGGATAACCGGCGGCTGGTGCCACCGGCACGGTTCCAGGTGCTGGTGCTACAGCGCCGGGCACACCCGGTGCAGGTGCGGTTCCGGGAGCTGGGGCGGTCACTGCTGGTGCTACAGGGGCAGCACCACCGGCTGCCGCTAGTGCGGCAGCCATTTTGGCGTCCTCGCCAGGAGCGGCAGTGCCTGCGATGGCCGTGGACCCGCCGACAGCACCCGGAGCAGCCACCGGTGTCTGCGCCTGTGCTGCCAGCGTGGCAAGCTGCTGCTGAGCATAGGCGTAGCGCTGGCGGTAGGCCTGGAAGACGTTCTGGTAGAACTGCTTGCTGGTGTTGTCTGCACCGCCAGCGGCGGTTTCACCTTCCATGATGGCCTCTCCCATCTTCTTCAGTTCTGCAGCATCCTTGCCAGCATTGAGGTCCGCCCGCATGAGGCGTGAGATGGCTTCATTGATCTTGGTGATGATGGCGAGATCCATCTCTTTGAGGCGATTTTTCTCGGTGATGATGTTCTGTGAAAGCGCTTTCAAACTCGCCAGATCATACTTGTAAGGGGTGTACCACTTGCTGGATTTGCGCTCCAGCTCGTAGGTGGTCTTCCACAGCTCGCTCTCACGCGCGATGGCATCCTTCATGCGTGAGAGATCCGGCTCGACGAGCTTTTTGATGTTCTCATCGCGCATTTTTTGCAAGGTTGGCTGGTCCTTGATCATCTGTTCGATCTGCGCCTCGTACTTCGTCAAAATGGCGAGCACTTCCTCGACCGCTTTGGGGTAGTAGATGGAGGCAACATAGCTGTTGCGTGGATCGGAGAGCTTGTCGAATTCCTTGAGCGCGCCGTTGAAGTCCTTTGCCTCTACTTTTTCCATCATCGCGGCACGCAGACCATAAGCCTTGATGTTGAGGTTGTCCGCCTTGGTTTCGTCCGGGCTGAGCCAGCGGCCTTCCAGCTTCACGCCGCCGGCAACCACTTTTTCCTTCTCCTCCTGCACAGCGACGACGATTTTCTCTACTTCGGCGGCCTCTTTGGTGCCGGGATAACGGTTCACAAAGGGACGCAGGCGGTCCTGGATGAGTTGCTCGTATTTTTCCGCCGTCATGAGATCCGCCGTGGGGAGCAGCTTCTTCAACTCGATGAATTCGACCTCTTCCGGTTTCTGTTTGAGGATGCCGCCTTCGGCGATCTCGGTGCGCAGGATGTCCTTTTCGTCCCAGATCTTCGGCGTCAGGTGGTATCTCATGCGGATCGCCGTTGGCGTCTCGGACAAGATGTTGCCTTCAAGCTTCTTGCCGTCCTTGAGGGTCACAACGTCGGCTTGCAAAAATCCAGCACTGCACAGCAGCGCGCAGAGGGCAGGTCGGAAACGGCTCAATTTCATGGGGTGGTGCGGGGTTGGATGGGGGTTGTCGATGAAAGGGTACTCGCGTGGATTTGCGCAGGTATTGAGAAATAACTCAAAACCACGCTGCGAGTAAAGAACGAACCTGATTTTCCTCGCCGGAGTGTCGGCTCACTTCGGGCGGCGCTTGAGCACGATCCGCTTGAAGCGGGCGTTGCCATCCAGGCTCACGCTTATCACCTCGGGATCATTGACAAAGACGTTGTGGATGAGGCGGCGGTAGTAACTGTTCATCGGCGGCAGGTCGGCGTTCTGGCCGGTGGCACGCACACGCTCGCCGAGTTCCTTCGCCCGAGCGACCATCTTGTCCTCGCGCATGGAGCGGTAGAACTCCACATCCACGCGGATGCGCGGGGCGTCCTTCACATGGCGCTGGAGGATGCGGTTCACTAGGTACTGAATGTCCTCCAAGGTCTCACCCCGGCGTCCGATCAGTGTATCCGAGTCGTCCGTGAGCAATTGCAGCGTCGGGCCGTCGGGACCGTTGTCCTCCTCAATTTGAACCACGAAGCCCAGATAACCGAGCATCGCGTCGAGAATGTGGCGTGCGTGTTCGAGGGGCGTCATGCGGGTCTAGCCTCCTAGGCGGGGTGGTTTGGGGCCTTTTTTCTTGTCCTGCTTGCCACCCTGCGGGTTAAAGAACGCATTCTGCGTGGGCGGGCCTTTGGGTGCCGGCTTCTGCGTCACTTTTTCCAGCTTTGGTTCCGGCATGTAAAGCTTCATCACCCAGGTCTGGAAGATGCTGAAAATATTCTGGGTGGACCAATACAGCGCCAGCGCGGCGGCGAAGTCGTAGCTGAACCACAGAAAGAACAGCGGCATGAACATGAAAATGCGCTGCTGCGTCTTGTCCACCGTCTGCGGCTGCGGCGTCAGCTTCATCTGCGCCACCATCGTCAGGCCCATGATGAGCGGCAGCGGGTTGAGGTTGAAGCCAAACAACTGCCCCTGCGTGTCCGCTGCCGCCAAATCCTTCACCCACCAGAATGACTGGCCGCGCAGCTCAGCGGCCACTTCCAGGACGCTGTACAAGCCGATGAAGATCGGGAACTGCAAAAACAGCGGCAGGCAGCCGCCCAGCGGATTGACGCCATACTCCTTGTAGAGCTTCATCACCTCCATCTGCTGCTGCTGCGGGTTGTCCTTGTACTTCTCCTGCAGTTCTTTCATCTTTGGCCCCAGCAAGCCCATGCGCTTCATCGTCATGGTGGATTTCGCATGGATCGGCCAGAGGCATAGCCGCACAAAAATCGTCAGTAAAATGACCGCCATACCCCAACTGCCGCTGATGCCGTGCATCCAGCGCATGACCTTGGACAACGCGATGCTCACGATCTTAAAATAGCCGTAAAACATCGCGTAACTGCGCTGGTGGCCGATGCGGTTCAGGCGGTCATATTCCTTCGGCCCGAGGTAAATCTGATAGTGTTCGCTGTGTGAGGCACCTGGGGCCAGATCGAGCGTGGGCAGGCCCAGCGCGGCATCAAAGGCGTGGTCCTGGATGTCGGCCTTGCCAGCGTTCGCCGCATCAATCGGCTGCGCCAAGGTGCGACGTGAGGACCAGAATTTCCCTGGCGCATCCTTGGCGTCCATGCGCGTGATGATGTGCGTGTAAAAGCGGCTCATCACCCCGCCAAAGCGGAGCGCATCGTAGGATTTTCTGAACTCGGTCGGCGCGTCGCTGAAAAAACCTTTGTTGAAGAAGCCCGACAACTCGTACTCCGCATCGCCAGCGTTGTTCCAGAAGAAGCCGTCATAACGCGCGTCATCATGCTTCAAGGCGCTCGAAGCACCGGCGTAAAGGTAATATTCCTCGGAGCGATGCTGTGCCGCGCCGGTGTTCTTCAGCGTGATCGTGAGATCGATCAGATGCTCGTCGCCCTCGCTGCCCTCGGTGAGCGAGTAAGTTTTCGTCACCACGATGCCTTCGGCGCTGGTGCCTTCAAAGGTGGCGCTCTTGTCGCTCATTGCCGTCAGCTTGTAGGCGATCGCATCCAGCCCCGCAGGCTCGCGCCGCAGCGCCCCGATCGGTTCGACGGCGTTTTTGTTCAACGTGACCTGGTCCGTGCCCGCCAGCACCGCACGTGCGATGCCACCGCCCTTGGAAGTCAGCTCAAACGTGACACTGCCGGTCTTGAGCGAGTGCGTTTCTTCAGGCACCGTCGGCACCGTTGGCACCGCAGGCGTTGTTGGCGCTGTGGTGGCCGTAGTTGCGGCGACGGCCGCAGCAGGGGCTGCCGGCGTCTCCGCAGGCTTTTTGGCAATCTCCTCCTGCTTTTTGCGGGCTGCCTCAGCCTGCGCAATCTTCTGGTTTTCCTGCATGTAGTGCCAATTCACCCCCATGAGGATGACGCACAGCGTCACGATGATCCAACTTTTGCGGTCCATGAAATTGAGAGGGGGTTCGGGAGATTTTGAAGTTCAGTTTAGTTCACGCGGCGGCACCGGATCATGCCCATGACCGCCCCAAGGGTGGCAGCGGCAGATGCGGCACAGGCCCAGCCAGCTTCCTCGCAATGCACCGTGGGTTTCCACCGCCTGGAGAAAATACGCCGAGCAGGTCGGTGTGTAGCGGCATCCCGAGCCTGGGCCACCGAAGGCATGAATGACGGGAGAAATGAAAATTTGGTAGCCACGGATGAAGATTCGGATGAGCCATTTCATGGGGCAGGGATGGCAGGGGCAGACTGTTTCAGCAGATTCATGCGTCGTGCCAGCCGCAGCCAGTCTTTTTCCAACTCCTCCAGCGTGGCCTGCGGCGCACGCCAGCGGGCGATGATCACCATCTGCCAGCCTGGAGCGATTTCCGCACGATGCGCCCGCACAATCTCACGCAGCAGACGGCGAATGCGGTTCCTCAACACGGCATTGCCCAGTTTACCCCCGGTGATGAGGCCAAACTGGAACTCCGCCAGCGCTTCCACCCGCAAAGCACCCAAAACCAGAAATTTTCCGGCCTGGCTGCTGCCCTGCGACTTCACCCGCGCGAAATCGCACGCGAGCTTCATTCGCAGGTTTGAAGGCAGGCGCATGGAGAGGAGAGCGCCGCAGCAGGTTTAGGCGTGCTGCTGAGTGTGGCGCTTGAAGTGAAGTTCCACACCCTTCGGCAGGAGGCGCTTGCGTCCGGCACGGCGGCGGCGGCGCAGGATGTCGCGGCCATTGGCTGTCTTCGTGCGGGCACGGAATCCAAACTGCTGCTTGCGCGTGCGCTTGGAGGGCTGGTAGGTTCTAAACGTCTTGGGCATGGGCGTGTGGGGTGGTGAAAGTCAGAATGAAGAGCTCAGACCGGACAAATCACGGCCTCCCCTCGAAAAGGGGGCGCGAAACTAGCGGGAGCTGCTCATTTGTCAATCAGGTGATCAAATCGAGCAAACTTCCCCCGTTTCACCGTTAGTCATCGCCCATGAAGCCCTCCATCCTTCTCATCACTCTCATTCTTCCCATCCTCTCGCACGCAGACACCCCCGCCGCCCTCCCGCTATGGGAAAAAGGCGCTCCAGGTTCCGAATCCCGCGCCACCGAGCCGGAAAAAACCGAAGGCAGCAACGTCGTCAACATTCACAACCCCAGCATCACGCCCTTCGTCCCCGCTGCCGACAAAGCCACCGGCACCGCCGTCATCATCTGCCCCGGTGGCGGCCACTCCAAGCTCTGCCTCGGCCATGAAGGCTATGCGCTGGCCGAATGGTTCCGCGACCACGGCATCGCCGCTTTTGTGCTCAAATACCGTCTCGCCCGCGAAAAAGACAGCACTTACACCATCCAGGACCACGCCATGGCCGATGCCCGCCGAGCCATCCGCACCGTGCGCAGCCGCGCTGCCGAGTGGCACCTCAAAACCGACCGCATCGGCATCCTCGGCTTCTCCGCCGGTGGCGAACTCGCCGCCTTCGCCGCCATGAAGAGCGATCCCGGCCAAAAAGACGCCGCCGATCCCATTGAGCAGCAATCCAGCCGCCCCGACTTCCAAGGCCTTATTTACCCCGGCACCTCTGGCCTCTTCAGCGCCGAAAAAGGCATGCCCCCGCTTTTCATCGCATGCGGCTACGGCGACCGCCCCGACATCGCCGAAGGCATGGCCACCCTCTACCTCAAATACAAAGCCGCCGGCGTGAAAGCCGAACTCCACATCTACGCCAACGCCGGTCACGGCTTCGGCTACCGCCCCGACGCCAAACCCAGCGCCGCCGCAAAATGGCCGGATCGCTTCACCGAGTGGCTGACGGACAGCGGCTTGCTGGGCGAGTGAGTGATTCCGGCTTTACACGACAGATATAGGAGCCAGGGCTTGTCGCGGTTCGCGTCGAGGAATTTTACCGATTCAGCCACACGATCACTTCTTGGCAGGGTGCAAGTGCACCGCGTTATGCACGGCATCCGCCAGTTCGCTCAATTGCTCACGCTTGCTGAGCTTGCGGCCGTTTTCGTCCTGTACGTAGATGGCGTCGATGGCGACACCCTTTTCCGTGCCGATGCGTGCATGGGTGACGCTGTGGCCGAGTTTGCCGATGGCCATGAAGATGTCGTAGAGCAAACCGAGGCGGTCAACGAGCTGGAGTTCCAGCACGGTTTGGTCCGGCGAAAGATGGTTGTTCACGTAGATGCGCTGCGGGATTTCATCGCCGATTTCGTCGAGCATGGTGATGGATTTGCCGAGCTTTTGCGTGATGGCATCACTGAAATCAAACTGTGTGCCGGCAAAGGCCTTGCGCACCGCCTCCTCGACGCGGTTGCGCGCGCTTTTCGTGGTGACGGCAGCGAAGTTCGTGTTGCACACGCGGAAGATGTCCAACACGAGGTTGTCACCACGCCGGTAGAGGTCGGCGCTGAGAATGTTGATGCTTTCTGCCGCGAGAGCGCCGGAAAGTCGTGCGAGCAGCAGATGGCGGTCCCAGCAGACGACGGTCAGCTCGCTGTAACCTTGATCGACGTGATCTTCCCAAGTCATCACCGGCAGCAGGCCGGCGTCAGCCTCCTCCTCAACGAGCTGGACGAAGAACTGCCGGAACTGCCGCAGATGCGCGACGATGACATCGGTCTCGCGGAAATTGAAATACGACGGCGGCATGTGGTGGAAGTGCGCCTCCACTTCCGCTTCAAATCCAGCGCCGAGTCGCCTCGCTACGCCGCTGCGCAGCTCATCCAGCGGCACCTGCACCTGGCGCATGTAGTCCGCCGGGGCGTTCATGAAGCGCAGCGTGTTATGATAGAGCTGGCGGATCGAGGCCTCCTTGTAGCCGGACCAGCTCTTGTCGCTCGTGCCCTTTGAGTC
This sequence comes from Verrucomicrobiales bacterium, assembly GCA_043770175.1. Lineage (GTDB taxonomy): Bacteria > Verrucomicrobiota > Verrucomicrobiia > Verrucomicrobiales > Verrucomicrobiaceae > Prosthecobacter. Next base: position 19,472 of record JAYVIO010000149.1, read on the forward strand.
GGCGTAGGTCATGAGCAGCAGCGTGTCGAGATTTTCTCTCGTGCGCACGATGGCGGCGAATTCCTCGATGACCTGCGGGTCTTCCAGGCTCTTCGTCGTCGCGGTGCGATACATCAGCAGATGGTTATCGACGAGGAAGAGCAGCAGCTTGCGCAGCTCGCCTTTGACCTGCAAACGACGGCACACGGCGGCGGCCAGCGTCGTGCTTTCGTCTGTGTGCGTCTTCTTGTTCGCGGCACGGCCGGCATCATGCAGCAGCAGCGCGAGGTACAGCACATACGGCTGCTGCAGATCGTGAAACAACTGCTGGAACAGCTCGGTGCCTTTGAGCGTGGGATCGCTCAGCTCGTCGAGTTTGTCGATCGTGCGCAGCGTGTGCTCGTCTGCGGTGTAGAGGTGGAAAAACTCATGCTGCACGAGGTTGGTGAGCGCGCCGAACTCCGGCATGAAGCGGCCAAGGAAGCCGACGCGGTGCATCTGCCGCAGCGTGCGCGCCACATCGCCCTTGTTCGCCAGAATCGCCTCGAAGGTCTCGCGGTTTGCCTTGCGGTAACGGAAGCTCGTGTCCACCAGGCGGAAGTTGTCCTGCACGAGCTGGAACAAATCCGGGCTGAGCCGCAAATGCCGCTTCTGCGTGTGCAAAAACAGCCGCATCAGGCGCTCGGGGTCGTCTTTGAAGATTTTCGGGTCTTCCGCATAGAGGCGCTCATGCTTGCGGAGGAACCCGTCGAAGCGTTCCTGCTGTTTCTCTGCGCTTTTGCGGGCCAGGAAGCCCATGAGCCGACCTTTCTTGGCGCCGGTCTCCAGCGCCTGCAGATGAAAGCGGTCCATGACCTCGCTGCTGCGCTGCAAAATGTCGCGCGTGGCCGTGTAGTAGTCGTGCATCAGCGCCTCGATACGGCGCAGCAGCGTTTTATGCCGGTAGCCGAGGTTCGTGGCCACCGGTCCCTGCAGCCGCAGCGTCAGCAGATCCTCCGCACGCTTCTCCGTGTAGTGCATCTCATTGCGCACCTGCAGGATGAAGTCATAGCCCTGTTCCACCTCCTTCCACCCCGCCTTCGAGATCAAGCCCAAGCCGACGAGATCCTTGGGATTCAGCGTGCGGAACTTCGCATACGTCATCCAGATCAGGTTCTGGTAGTCGCGCAGGCCGCCGCAGCCGTTCTTCACATTCGGCTCCTGCACGAAGGGCGTGCTGCCTTGCTTCACGTGGCGGGTGTTCAGGTCGAGCTGGCGCAGCTTGAGAAATTCCTCCTCGCGGCCATCCATGCATTCCTTGTCAAACCGGGCGCGAAACTCCTCAAACGCCGCCGGTTGGCCAGCGATGAGCCGCGCCTCCATTAGCGCAGTCTTTGTTTCGATGTTCTCGTTCGCCAGCGCCAGGCATTCACCCACGCTGCGTGAGCCGTGGCCGACCTTGAACTTCAGATCGTAGAAGAACAGCAGGTAGCTGGAGATCAGCTTTGCCACCTCGGTGGAAACCTTGCCGCTGTTGCCGGGAAACATGAAGGTGAGATCGACATCACTGCCCGGACTCATCACACGGCGGCCATAACCGCCGTGCGCGACCACGCTCACGTTCAGTTTGGCCCGCACTTCGGGCGACAGCGCCGCCACGCTCTCCGCCCACAGCGCCCGCACGAGGTGGTCAGTCACATCCGAGCGCATGCGGCAGACTTCCACGCCGCAGAAACTCCCTGTGCGATGCCGTTGCTTAATGCGCTGCTCTTTGAGCTTCAGAAACGCCTTGGCCTGCCGCAGTGTTTCCGAGCGGCCACGTGGCAGCTTGTCCTCCTCGGGAAAAAACTTCTGCGCAATCTTGCCGAGATGTCGCAGGTACTCGCGTTCCGTCATCGCAGATGGGTTCAGTAAGTGATGAGGGCATGGACCGGGCCGGAGCCAGCAACACGTGCACGACCGCCAAGGAACGCCAGCTCGATGAAAAACGTGCTGCCCAGCACCTTGCCGCCTGCTTGTTCGATGAGATGCAGCGCCGCGCCTGCTGTGCCGCCGGTGGCGAGCAGATCGTCCGCCAGCAGCACCGTTTCGCCGGGCGCGATGGCATCCAGGTGCATCTCCACCGAGTTCGTGCCGTATTCGAGCGCGTAATCAATGCCCCGCGTCTGCCACGGCAGTTTGCCTTTCTTGCGCACCGGAATGAAACCCGCGCCGAGCCGCTCCGCGATCAAAGCCCCGAAGATGAAGCCGCGGGCGTCAATGCCCACGACCTTGTCCACCTGCGTGATGCCTGTGGCCTCGATCATGCCATCAATCGTCTGCGCCAGCAGCGTCGGGCAGGCCAGCACGGGCGTGATGTCCTTGAACAAGATGCCCGGATTGGGGAAATCAGGCACGTCACGGATCGTGCTGCGGATGCGGTCGAGAATGTCAGGGGCCATGGTCCTCCGATCATGGAGGAGATGCGGGGATGCGCAAGCAATGGCAACATTGCCGCCTGAATTGCCTTCACCCTTGCAGAACTGCTGCAAGACCGCGAGTATCCGCCCCCTTTTCGATGACGCTCTCCCAACAATTCCTGGCCGCCGCCACACTCACCTTTGTGGGTGCGGTGGTGCAGGCCTTGCTGGCGCTCAAATCGGGCGCGTGGAAACAAGGGCGGACACAATTCATCCTCATGACGCTCGGTTTTGCGCTGCAAACCGGTTTCATCTACCTGCGCGGCAACGAAGTGGGCCAGTGCCCGATGAAAAGTCTGCCGGATATTCTCGTCTTCATCGCGTGGAGCATCGTGCTGCTCTATTTCCTCGTCGGTTCGGGGTATCGGCTGTCACTGCTGGGTCTGTTCACCGCGCCGCTGGTCAGCATCATGCAAGTGATGGCTCTGACGGGTGGTTTTGCGCCGTATCCGCCGAAAGGAAAAATCAACGCGCTCATTGAGCTGCACGCCGCCGTGGCGCTCATCGCGTATGCGGCTTTCGCCTTGGCCTGCATCACCGGTGTCATGTATCTGGTGCAAGAGCGCATGCTGAAGCGTCATCAGATTGGCGGGTTGTTTTATCAACTGCCGCCGATTCAGGGCCTCGCGAGTGCGATTCAGCGGCTGGTGCGGCTCGGTTTGCTGTTGCTGAGCATTTCGTTGGGAATCTCGTTCGCGTTGCATACTCCGGTGTCGAATCCTAAACTCGTCTTCTCCTGGGTCGTGTGGGCCTTGTATGCGGTCATCACGATTTTAATGTGGAAGCACTTCACTTCGCCGCGCAAGACCGCGTGGCTGGCCGTCACCGGTTTCATCCTGCCGTTCATTTCTTTGTGGATCGTGACGCATGCCTGAGCCGACCGCCAACCGCAGCGGCCTCGTCTGTGTGGGCCTGAACTACAAAACCACGCCCGTCGAGGTGCGCGAGCGTCTTGCCTTTCCTGAGGCGCAGGTGCCGCAGGCCGTGCAGCAGGTGCGCGGGTTGCCGGGCTTCGAGGAAAGCGTCGTGCTCAGCACCTGCAACCGCGTGGAGCTTTACGCCGCGCATTCGCTGCCCAGTGGCGATCATGGTCACGCCGCGTTGCGCGATTATCTCGTTACGCATTTCAAACTACAGCCCGAGCACGCCGAAGCGCTCGTGCTTTACAATCTCGACTCCGCCGAAGCCGCGCGGCATCTCTTCCGCGTCGTCAGCGGCCTGGATTCCATGGTGCTCGGCGAGACGGAAATCTTCGGCCAGGTCAAAGCGGCCTACAAAGTCGCGCTCGACACCGGCACCACGAGCAGGGCACTCAACAAGCTGTTTCAGCAGGCCTTCACCGTCGGCAAAAAGGTGCGCAACGAGACCACCATTCAGCGTGGCTCCACCAGCGTCGGCAGCGTGGCCGTCGATCTCGCCGAAAAGGTTCACGATCTCAAAGAATGCCGCGTCATGCTCGTCGGTGCCGGCGAAATGAGCCGCACCTGCGCTCAAAGCCTGCTCTCCCGCGGTGCCAAGAGCATCATCGTCTCCAATCGCAGCTACGACAAAGCCGTGGAGCTCGCCGCCGAGATGAAAGGCACCGCCTTGAAGTTCGACGAATGGGAAAGCTTGCTGCATGAGGTCGATGTCATCATTTCCAGCACCAGTGCGCCGCATTTTGTCATTAAACCGGAGCAGATCGAGCAGGTGATGCGCAAGCGCCGCTGGAATCCGCTGCTGCTCATCGACATCGCCGTGCCACGTGATGTGGATCCTGCCGTGAACGAGATCGAAGGCGTCTATCTCTACGACATCGACGCTTTGCAGGCCATCGCCGACGACGGCCGCCGCGAACGCGAACGCCAGCTAGTCGCTTGCGAGCGCATCATCGAGGAGCAGCTCGAAAAATACGGCTTCCTCAAGCCCGGCGGTGATCTCGCCGTGGCGTGAGCAAAGCCGCGCTTGCGCGAAAGAATCCAGAGTGCATCCTTGCGCCATGCAATCCGCATTGGAGCGGCCCGATCTCGCAACATGGGAAATCCCGGCGTTTCCGCCGTGGCTCGACCTGCCGCCTGATTACATGGTTCAAGACTGGATTTCTTGGCAAAAGGGCAAGCTCGTGGCGCAAAAACTTCGCGCATCGCCTGCGCTGTTGGATTTGGCAAAACAGCGTCTCGAAGAGCGGCGTGACAAACGTGGTCTGCACATGGCGGAGGAGGAGTGGGTGGAGTTGCTGAACAGCAACACTCTCGAAACCATCGCCACGATCATGGAAACACCTGATCACGAAGGCCAGCGATTGCGGTCTTCGACGCCATTCACACGCTCACCCTTCGTGGAACCCCAGGAACTGGAGGCGATTCTTGAAAGAGCTTACCTTGGTTGATATCCAACGCATCGGACAGGTTCTCAAACGATGCGTGCTAGATTTGACGGATGTGTGGATTCTTGGGTCTGGCGCGGTTTCTGCCTGCCATCCTGAACTGGATGGCAGCCTGCGCAAATCCATGGATGTGGACATGTCGCCAACAGACCGTCCGGTGTATTATTTCGACAGCAAGTTCGTCGAACAATACGCTGGAGAAGAAAGTGAGTTCTTTGAGGAGCACGGTTTCTATTTGGACTATGTCGAATCAACGTTGCTGCAATGGACCCCGCCCGGCTGGCAGCAGCGCGTGACGACGATTCCGCTCACGACCGGTTTGCGCGGACACTGCCTTGATCCCCATGATGTCGCTTACAACAAGCTCTATGCGGGCAGGCCGAAGGACATTGTTTGGATTCGGGGGCTGCTGAAAACAAGCCTCATCAACTGGGAGCGGCTGGAGGAGTTGCATGCGGGCAATCCGCTGGCGGCGGCGGATCGTGAGAAAGTTGATCAATCCATCTGCAAGGTGAAGCAGGAGGTGTGATGGCATCTGCCATCATCATTCCTTTGCGTCCCGGCTGGTTTGCGTGAAAAGCTGCCCCGACATGGCACTCGAAAAAATCACTCTCGGCACGCGCGGCAGCGAACTGGCCCTCACGCAGACGAACATGGTCACGGCAGACCTGCAAACCGCGTTTCCGCACCTGCGCATCGAGCGCCAGATCATCCAAACTAGCGGTGACAAGCGCCAGGATCTGCGCTTTTCCGAGTTCAGCGACGTGGCGCAGGTGGACAAGGGCATTTTCATCAAGGAACTCGAAATCGCCCTCGAAAGCAGCCAGATCGACGCCGCCGTTCATAGCTTGAAGGACGTGCCGAGCGATCTCGCCGCCGGATTCACCATCGCCGCCGTGCTGCCGCGTGCCGCGATTGAAGACGTGCTTGTCAGCGCTCAGCCTTACACCTTGGAAACCTTGCCGCAGGGCGCCCGCGTCGGCACCAGCAGCGTGCGCCGTGCGGCGCAGCTCAAGTTTCTGCGTCCTGATGTGCAGATCGTCGAAATTCGCGGGAATGTGCCCACGCGTGTGAAAAAAGTGCTCGGTGATCAGCCGCTGGATGCCGTTTTGCTCGCTGCTGCCGGTTTGCTGCGCCTCGGCCTCCTCAATGCGAACCTCAGCCGTATTCACATCGACACCCACACGCTCTACGGCCTCGTGCTTGATCCGGTGAAATTTCTTCCCGCTGCGGGGCAGGGAGCCATCGCCATCGAATGCCGCGCCGGTGATGAAGCGACGATTCAAGCGATTCGTTCGCTTAATCACGTCGAAACCGAATGGCGCGTGACTGCCGAGCGCGAGTTCTTGAAAATCCTCGGCGCTGGCTGCCAGACGCCCGTCGGCGCGCATACATGGATCAAAGACGGCCAGCTTCACATGGCCGTGCGTGTCTTCAACGAGGCCGATCTCTCCGTCCTGCCCGTCGAGCGCGAGGCGCAGCGTCCAATACATGAGGCAAAGCAGCTTGCTGCGGACCTGGCTGGGATGCTGTGACGATCCTCCGCGCAACTTCGGGAATGAAGTCGCGTTACAGGGAGGTATGAAACCAACCCCATTCCGCACAATAATCTTCGTGGCAGCCTTGCTGCCTGCCGTTGTCTTTGCTGCCAAAGACAGCAAACGCCCCAAGAAACCCGCCGCATCTCACGACGGTGTCACCGCCGAAGTCCTCAAGACTTTCGACAAGAATGAGAACCACCAAATCGACGCCGACGAGTTGCCCGCGTTGCAGAAGGCCTTCATGACGCTGAAGAACCTCGATAAGAACAGCAACGGCGAGATCGAGCTGGCCGAACTCGAAAGCCAGAAAGCACCGGCTGCCGATGATCGGAAAGGCCGGATGCTCGCGGGTCTCAAGCAGGTGGACAAGAACGGCAATCACAAGATCGACGCCGATGAAGTCGAGGCGTTGCAGAAGATGATCGCAGGCGGCAAAATCATGTCGCGGCTGGATCATAACAGCAATGGCAAGCTTGATGCGGACGAGGTCGAACGCCTGAATCAGCGTCTCGGACAACACGAGGTGGGCGGAAAGATCAAGAGTGTCCCCACGCCGTCACCCACGGTGCGCAAAGCGCCCGAAACGCAACCTGCGGAAACGCCCAAGACTGAAGAGAAAAAGGACAAGCCCGCTGAGCCTGCTCCAGCAGCCAAGCCGCCGGGCAACTTCGGCAATTAGCGGTTATCGACGATGCGGCGGCCTTGGGACGCTTTGATGAGCGGGCGCAGTTGTTCGAAAGTCGCTGCGCCAATGCCGCGCACTCGAGTCAGGTCTTCCACGACACTGAATGGACGTGCGGCGACGATCATCTTCGCCAATGCAGGTCCGATCCCGAGCAACGATTCCAATTCCTTCAGCGATGCCGTGTTGATGTCGATGCGATGCGTAGCCGCTTCAGCGACAGGCCGCCTGTTTGCAGCTGCGGACTCCGACAACACCCAGATCATGGTGGTGCAGAGCATCAACACGGCCAAAAATATCCAACTCCATGGCACCGCATTGAGCTCGCAGTCCCAAATCGTTGGGCGCTGCTGCCTTGATGGTTTGCTCTGCGAAGCCATGGCCAATTAACGGAACAACTTCGACGCGAACTCGGCGAGGTAATCGCGCCAGACCGGCCACGAATGATCGCCGGGCGTGAGCCGCCATTCGTGGTTGATGCCACGCGCTTTGAGCGTGGCGATGAGCTGGTTGTTGCGTTCGAGGAGGAAGTCTTTTTCACCGCAGGCGATCCAGAGCAGCTTCAATTTCGCATTGGTGCCGGCGGCATCATCGAGCGCGGGTTTGATCTCGGTTTCATCGACGGCACCACTGAAGGAACCGATCCAGGCGAAGCGATCAAGGTTCGTCATGCCAATGCTGAGCGACTGCCAACCGCCCATGCTCAGACCGGCAATGGCACGTTGTTCGCGCTCGGGAGAGACACGGTAATGGCTTTCGACGAGCGGGATGCCATCATCGAAAAGCTCGTTCTTGAAGGCTTTGAGCGATTCGCCGCGCTTGTCAGCCATTTCGCGCGGGACTTGGCCGAGCGGATGGCCGTCGAGCATCAAAATGATCATCGGCTTCGCTTTGCCGGCTGCGATGAGGTTGTCGAGAATCCAGCTCGCTTTGCCATGCACGACCCACGTCTCATGGCGATCACCGGAGCCATGTTGGAGCACAAAGAGCGGGTATTTTGTCTTTGCATCGGCTTCATAGCCCGGCGGCGTGTAAACCCAGGCGCTGCGCTGTCTGCCTAGCGCCTTTGAGAGATACGTGTGCTGATGCACCGTGCCGTGCGGCACGTCCTGGAAGTCCCACACGTTCGGCGGTGTGCCGGCGATGTGCAGGATGCTTGCGCTTGGATTGCGCTGCGGCTTTAGCGCTGGGTTGAGCGGATCGACCATCGTCAGTCCATCGACGATGAAGCTGTATTCCCACACGCCAGACTTTACGTCTGGCACGGTGATGCTCCAGACATTGTCGGCATCTTTGGTCATCTCGACCGGCTGTTTGTCCCATTGGCCGCGAAGCTGAACCGCCTGTGCTTTCGGTCCGCGCAGGCGGAATGTGACGCTGTGATCGTTCTGGATCTCGGGCGAGAGCAACGGCCCGCCTTTCTGCGCAAAGGCGTTGAAGGCGCAGGCAAAAAGAAGTGTGAGACCGAGGAGATGCTTCATGGTGGCCACGATGCTGGCATGAGCGGCGCAGAATGGGAAGCGGGAATTGGCAGCCACCGCCATGCAGGGAATCGTTTGCTTGAATAGACTGAAAGGTGCCGCGTCGAATCCAGCCACCATGAAAACAAAACTTCTTCTTCTCCTGGCTTCAGTCATCGTCGCTGGCTCGTTAACCTCGTGTGACGTCTATGCCACCCCCTATGGTGGTGGCTACGGCTACTCCGGCCCTTCATACTACGGCGGCTACAACCGCAGTTCCTGCTCACCCTCCTACGGTTATGGCGGCGGTTACAGTGGCGGTTACAGCCGTGGCTACGGTGGCGGCTATGGCGGTGGCTACGGCGGCCCTTATTGCCGCTAAGGCATCTGTTGGGGTGCCGGGCCATGTGATCCCCAGCTTCCGTTCCCAGCGTTCAGGGATTTCTCTGGGCGCTGGTTTGATCTGGCGTCACTCCGTTGGCAGGTAGCCGATGATGCGCGCCTGACCTTCGCCTTCCCACAGCAGCATCGCGGGGCCTTTGCCTTCAGCCTCGGTGCGGGTGCAGTAAAACATGCACGGCTTGCCGGCGACTTCGGTGGCGCAGAAGCCGAACACGTCGCCGAGACCGTCGGCGATGATCTGTGTCTTGGTCAGCGAGTGCGTCATGGCGTCGAGCTGATTTTTCACCGTGGGGAAATCACCTTCACCTGGTGCATATAACGGCTTCGCAGGCAGCGGTGTGCGCAGCAGCGTGGCCATATGGCGGCCGCGTAGTTGCACGTAGAGCCAGTTTCCGGCGGGAGCGACATGATTGATCCACATGCCGCCGCCATTGGCCTCATCCGTGTTTGAAATGGCCAGCGGGGCGATGCGTGCGCCGACCAGTGTGCCGAGCCGCTCCATGCCGGAATCATCATCCACCTGAATGCCGCCCTCCCACAGATCCCCGTTATTGATGAAGAACAAGCGTCCGTCATCGGAAAACACGCCACCGGTCGCATCGCTCACACGGCGGCAGAAGACGGAGACGAACGCCTTGCCCTTGCTGCCCGGCTTGCGCCCGTAAAAGCTGCCCATGCTGCTCGCGTCCGCCGTTTCATTGCCGCTGACAAAGAGACAATCCGTGAGCGGTGTGCCCGGCTTCGTGGCCACAAAGAGATCCGTGGCACCCACCACGGGGGCGGTAGAATAAATTCGCTTCACCCCTTTGGCGGTCCACACCCACACGGCATCTTTGGCAAGGAAGAGCGCCTCGCCGTCACCACCACGCGCCACGCTGTCGATGCCCTCATCCTTGATTTCCTTCGGCAAGGGCGCCTGCGTGATCTTCCCCGTGGCGACGTCCACCTGCACCAATCCCGTCAGCGCATTGTTCAGGCCCATCGTCACCGTCTTGCCGTCTTTGGCAAAGAACGCCTCACCCGCGATGCCGGATGGAAGCGAAAGCGTGAACGAACCGAAAACGCTGACGAGGAAGACCGGAAGTCGTGCGAGGTACATGAGTCGCGCTTTAAGTCAGCGTGACGACATGTCAATGCGGAGGATGCAGACGTTTCAGGTCAGCCCCCAGCGGCGGCGCAGGTACCAGTCCAGCGCGAGCAAGGAAAGGATCAAATACAGCACCCAGACGCGATCCCACAGGCTGACGAGCCGGAACCGCGCTTCGCCGGGCCGCAGCGCGTCTTTGAGGCTGGTGATGAAAGGTTTGACCTCGGCGGCCTCGAGCATGCGACCGCCGCTGCTTTCGGCGAGTTTTTTCAAGTAGGTGCGGTCGGCGGCGACTTCGACGGCCTCGCGGTTCTCCTCGAAGACCATGAAGCGGGCGCTTTGCGCCGCGCCATCGGGCAGCGTGACCTGCGCACGGAAGCGGCCCGTTTTTGGCGGCACGTAGCGGGCTTCAAACTGGAGCGGATTGTCCGTGGCGGTCATCGTGATCGGCGCGGGGGCTTCGTCGCCGGTGGCGACTTCGAGCACGGGCGGACCAGCTGGCTTGCTGTCCTTTTTGAACTGCAACCGCAGAAAAATCTCCTGGCCGAGCGGCAGGTTCGCGGTGCTGGCACGCAGGCGGTGCTGTGCGCCGGAGACGTGCTCCGAACTCGCGAGCAGCCAGATGATGACCTGGTCCCAGAAGCGGTCGAACAACGCATCGCGGGCCGCATCCGCGCTCTGAAACGCCCAGTGCCACCAATCGCGCGCACCAAGCGCCAGCGATTGGCCACGACCAACGGGGCGATGAATGAACACATCAGCCGCGATCTGCGCGGCGTTGTCGCGTGTCACGGCCAGGGAGGCGGCGAGCGGCGGCTTCTCTTTGATGCGCAGCATCGAGGTGAGCGGTGGCAGCACGTGCTGGCCGGTGCGGAAGGTGTTGATGAGTTGAAATGGCGCGAGCGCACGGCCTTCACGCTGCACTTGGAAATCACCGGTGATGGGCGCGGTCTCCTCCCACACCACCGGCTCCAAAATGGCCGCAGCACTGGGATCGAGGCCGGTTTGGCCACGCAGGCAGACGACGGCACCGCCGCCGTCGCGCACGGCATCGACCAGCGCGGCCTGCTGTTCTTGGAGCAGCAGTTCACCCGTCTTCGCGCCGAGCAGGATGACGTCGTAGGCCTCGAATTCCTCGCGAGTGGTCGGCAGCCTGAGGTCGTCCTGACCTGGTGTCTTGCGAATGCGGCGCAGCTTGCCGGGTGCGTATTGAATCACGGCATCGAGGTCGATCTTGTCGTTCCGCATCAGTGAACGCTGTAGAAACGTGGTGTCCCAGTACGGTTCGCCTTCGAGAAGCAGCACGCGGAGTTTGTCGTCGAGCACGTTTAAGTAAGTGATCGCGCTGTTGTTGGCGCTTTCGGTTTCGCGGTAAATCGGCAGTGCGCGGACTTCGTACTCGATCTGGCCAGCTTTTTCCTCGCTGACGACGAATTCGACCGGCAGCTCGGCCTCCTGACGCGTGGAGAGCTGTTTGGACTCGATGAGTTTGCCATCACGCAAAAGCTGCACGGTGAGGAGTTCGTTTTCGCAGCCCGTGAAGCGTGCGACGGCGCTGATGCGGCATTTCTGCTTCACATAGCAGAACGGTTGGAAATTCGCGATGCGCAGGCTGACATCGCGCACTTGTCCCGCAGCACCGAGCGGCACGGTGTAAATCGGCACACCGCGTGCGCGGGCAGCGAGCGCGGTTTTCGCGGCGCTGGTCATCTCGAAATCGTGACCGTCGGTAATGAGCAGCAGCGCGGCGGCATTTTCATCTTTGCGCACATTTTGCAGCATCGTGGTGACGGCATTGTGGATACGTGTGTCACGACCTTCAGCACGCAATGTGGTGAGCTGTTCCAAGGTCGTGCCGCGTGCTTCGTCGTCGAAGCTGGAGAGCCGCAGTCGCAAGCGTGGGTCGTCCAGGCCCGAATCACCGATGAGACGCGTGGCGGCGTCGATGCGCTTCGCGTTGTTGGCATCGGTCTGCTGCATGCTGGCGGAGGTGTCGATGCCCGCGAGCACGACGAGATCCTTTTTCTCCTCCGGCAGTTCTTCACGCCGTGCTGGTCGCAGCAAAACAAGCAGGAGCAGTGTGATGCCAAGCGTGCGCAGGACGGTGAGCACGATGGCTTTGCCGGTGCCGAGCCGCAGCGCGTTGCGCAGGCCGAGCACGATGAAAAACAGCAGGCAGATCACGGTGAGTATCCACCACTGCGGCCAGCCTGGAACCGGATCGAACTGCATCATGCCACGGTCCTCCGAATCTTGGTTTGCAGCAGTGTTTCGAGCGCCAGCATGATCAACGCGGCCCAGACAAACCAATGAAACACTGAAGCGCCGCGTGCCAGCTCATGATAATCCGTGCCAGCGACGATCTGACTGGCGCTGACGGCATCCTGCTGTGCCTGCTGCGGTGCGATGCCGCCCTCCAGAACGCGCAGATCACTTTCCACCGGAGCGATGTTCGCAGCGAGCAATGCGGCGATGCGCTGCTTGCCATCGAGCAGCGTGTAGAAGCCCGGTTCGCGTGCGGGCAGCGTGAGCTGCACGCGTTCGCCGCTTGCCGCACGCGTGGCGACGGTGGCCGCGCCCGCTGGACTGGTGAATTCGTTGTTCTGCACCTCGCGCATCCACGCCTCGGCATCCATCACATCGCCTGGCTCAAAGCGTGCCGCGGTGGCACGTTCGCCGGAGAGCTGGGCCGTCATCTCTTGAATCCACGCGGGAAACACACGCTGCCGCGCGAGATTGCTGGCGATCTCGGCCACGGAGAAGTTGCACATCAGCAGTGTGCCGAGCCCGGGGCTGCCATGGGCGAGCGCGGGCGTGCCGTCGGCATACGTCAGCAAAATTTCAGCGCGTTCGACCGGTGCGGCCTGCCACAGCTCGTAAAACGACAACTGCGCGAGCGCATCACGCGCACTGCCGCGAAACAGCCGCAGAAAGCGCGAATCAAACATGCCGCGCGCGATTTGCGCGCCTTCCGCGCCGGGAGCGGTGGCATCACGCCGCAGCGTGAGCCGCAGCGGCACCGCCTCGGGCTGCGAGAACCATTCCGCCAGCGCACGGGCGTTGCTGGCATCGTGTGAACCATCGAGAAACCACAGCGTGCCGCCACCGGCCTTCATGTAGTCCGCCAGCGCACGAATCTGCGATTGCGGCAGCTCATGCGCGCGGGTGAGCACGAGTTTCGTCGTCGAGGCGAGATCGGCGGGTGTGAGTTTCGATGCCTCGATGCGCCGTGGCAGCAGCGAACCGGCATTACCGGCATATGGATTGATCGCCGCCTCTAAAAATCGTGTGGTGAGAGCGCTGGCAGGTTCATCGGTAGCGATGAGGACTTCTTCTTTTTCCGTGACGTGCAGCGGCAGATGGAAAGCGTCATCGAGCGGCAGCGAGTCGCCATTTTTCAAACGCACGACAAGCGTGTGCCAGCCGGGACCGGGCGCACGAATTTGCAGCGGTACACGCTGAACGGACCACGGCGCGGCTTTGACGCGTGCTTCAAAACTCGTGCGGCTGTCGATGACAGCTTCGATGGGTTCATCGAGTGCTGTGGCGCTGTGATTGGCGATCTGCGCCATCAACGTGACCTCGCCGCCGGCCAGCACCGTGCCAGAGACGATTTCCGCGTGCGTGACGGCATGATTGCCACGCGTTTTGGCCGCATCACCGACGGCAACGAAGAACACGCGTGTGGTTTTGGGCAGTGCCGCGAAGCTGGCGTCCGACCAATTCGTGCGCTGGAAGTCGGAGATGAAATAAACTTCCGCAGTGCCGGTGACATCGCGCATGAGCGCGGCGGCGGCATCCATGGTCTTGGCGAAGTCCGCTCGTTGATAACCCGGCCCCAGTGCGGTAATGAAGGAACGTGCGGCAGCGTGATTGTGCGACCAGCCGGTGAAGCAGGCGTTGCTGCTGCGCGCGGCGGCGATGACCTGCATCTCATCCTCCGCGCCGAGCGAATCGAGAATGCGCAGGGCTTCTGCACCCGCACGCGACCGCAGCGACATGAGGCCGTCCGGCTGCTCCATGCTAAAGGAATGATCGAGGATGAGCACGACATGCCGCTTCCCCTGCGGCGTGGGTGGCGGCTGGCCGAAACGAGCGATGAACGGCTGCAAAAACGCCAGCAGCGCGAGCAATGCGACGAGCGTGCGCACCAGCGTGAGCAGCCAGTGCCGCCAGCGCATGAGTTTGCTGCGCTGTGCCATGCTGCGGCGGATCAACTCCACCGATGGAAACAGCACGAGCTTCGGGAACTTTTTGTTCAGCAGATGAATCACCAGCGGCACCGCGAGGAGCGGGAGGAGGAAAGGCAGCAGTTGGAGATTTTGGAAAATCATCGGGCTGCGGCGGTGGAATGACGAAATCCGAAATCCGAATGACGAGTGAATGACGAAACCCCAATGACGAAGGATGCGCTGCGGCGTTCGTCATTGATCATTCGGGCTTCTTTCGTCATTCGGAAATTCGTCATTCGTCATTTTCTCCTGAATCCCATGTAGGCCTCAATGGCCTCCAGATAGGGCGCTTTGGTCGAAACCATCTCGTAAGTGATGCGGCGGCCCATGGCGTGCTGGCGGATGCCGTCGGTGAAGGCTTTCAGTTCGCGCTGATAGGCGGCACGAATTTCTTCCGGCTCGACCTGAACTTCCTGATGCGTCTCCATGTCGCGGAAGCGCGCCACATTGACGGCGGGCAGATCGAGTTCGTCGGGATCGAGCACCTGGAGAATCATCACTTCGAAGCCGCGATGCAGGAACTGGCCGAGTGCGTCGAACATCGCATCCACATCGGTGCCGAGGAAGTCGGAGAGGATGACGATGCGGCCACGCTTGCGCATCTGCGCGGCGGCCTGCTGCAAGGCACGCGGGATGTTGGTGCGCTTTCCCGGCACCGGTGGTCGCTCCAGCATTTGCAGCAGACGATGAATGTGCCGCTTCGTGCCGCCCGGTGGCACCTGGTCGATCATGCCGTCGGCAAACAGACCGATGGCGGCTTTGTCTCCCTGGCGGATCATCAAATAGGCCAGCGCGGCGGCGATGCGGGCGACGCGCGAAAATTTGCGCTCACGCTTCGGCCCGGTGTAGTCCATCGACGGACTCGCATCGACGAACAGATGCACGGTCATGTCGGTTTCTTCGAGGTATTTGCGCGAGTAGAGCTTCTTCGTGCGCGCATACACGCGCCAGTCGATGTGCGCGATGTCGTCGCCGTGTGCATAGGGCTTGTGCTCGACGAATTCGGCGCTGAACCCGAAGTGCGGCGACTTGTGCCGACCGGCGAACCAGCCTTCGACGATGGTGCGGGCGAACACCATGAGGTTCTCGAAGCGGGCGAGTTCGCCAGGATTGAGGAACTGGCTTTTGAAGAGGTTCTGCGGCAGCGGCGGTGGCTGGCCGGTTTTGAGCGCGACGGGCAACGGCGGCGGACGATTCCAAGACGCCGGTGCCTGCTTCGCAAGGCGAAGCATGTCGGCGAAGGCGGTGTCCTGCTTCATGCGATCAGTAGGCTGGTTCACGCACGTCTTTGAGCACCATCGCGACGATCGCATGTGCGTCATGGCCTTCGCCAGTGGCGCGGTAGTTCGGCACGATGCGGTGCGGCAGCACCACGGAGCAGACTTCGCGCACATCGCTGGTTTCAGGTGTCGCTTTGCCTTTGAGCAAGGCCAGCGCCTTCGCGCCGAGCACGAGATACTGCGAGGCACGCGGCCCGGCGCCCCACTCGATGTAGGTTTTCGCCGCCTGTGAAGCGCCTGCGACATGCGGACGTGTGGCGGTGGATAAGGCAACGGCGTATTGCATGACGTGATCGCTCACCGGCATCGCTCGCACGAGGCGTTGCAGCGCGAGCAGCGTCTCGGCGTCGGTGACAGGCTGCAGCTCTTCCATTTCACCCATCGTGGTGCGCCGCACGATCTCGACCTCCTCGATGGTGGCGGGATATTCGAGCCTCAATGAGAACATGAAGCGGTCGAGCTGCGCCTCGGGCAGGGGATAGGTGCCTTCATGCTCGATGGGATTTTGTGTGGCGACGACAAGGAACGGCGCGGGCAGATCGCGCGTGCGGCGCGCGATGGTCACGCGGCGTTCCTGCATCGCTTCGAGCAGCGCGGACTGCGTCTTCGGCGGCGTGCGGTTGATTTCATCCGCCAGCAGCAGGTTGGTGAACACCGGTCCTTCCTGAAACTCAAACTCCAGTTTGCCGCCTTCATCGCGCAGCAATTCGCTGCCGAGGATGTCCCCCGGCATCAGATCGGGCGTGAACTGGATGCGGCGAAAGCCCATGCCCAGCGTCGCGGCCAGCGAACGCACCAGCAGTGTTTTCGCCAAGCCCGGCACGCCGATGAGCAGGCAGTGGCCGTTCGCAAACAAGGCTGCCAGCAACTTCCGCACGATGTCGTCCTGTCCGACGATGGCCTTGGAGATTTCCGCTGTAAGTTGCTCGAAGACGGCTTGCGCATCGGCAGGGGTGAGATCAGGCAGCGCAGAAGAATTCGAGGGGGAGTCGGTGGGATTCACGCAGGAGTTGATTTGGAATATTCCTGTCTGGAATAGCAAACCGCGCTCGCGGCGACGAGACAAATGTTCAAGCCGCCTCACAAACCGCCTTTCTGATTGCGGCAGCGGCCCCACGCTTCACAATGCGCGCCACCATGTCGCCCCACGTTGCCATCTCCGCCTTATTCCTTCTTCTCAGCGTGTTCATCACCGGCTGTGAAACCACCGGCCTCTCCCCGCAGCAGGCGCTGTCGGTCGATGTGCGCCGTCGGCAGATCGCCGTGGAGCCGCGTGGCGACTTTTACGTCGGTCGCCGCTTCTACATCGACCACACGCACCTGTGGGGCTACCTGCGCAGTCCAGGGCAGGACTGGAACACTGCAAAGCTCGTCATCATGAACGAGCGCTACCAGAAAATCCCAAACCGCCTGCCGGAGCAGCCAAGTGACGGCGGCTATGCCTACGGCGACGATCACAACACCGAATACCGCATCTGGGGCCGCTACACGGGCCGCAAGGTGTTTGATCCGAACAGCAACCTCGTCCTGCCCGAGTTCGAACTGCGCCGCTGGGAGGTCAGCAATGCAAGCCCCGGCTGGCTGTTCAAGCCCAACGAGCGCTTCAACGGCTCGCAACTCCTGCGCGCCGAGCCGGGATCGACGCCATAAAAGCGTAATGACGAAATCCGAATGACGAATGTCGAATTACAGCTCGTCATTCTGAATTCGTCATTCTGAATTCTACCCTCGTCATTTTTTTCCCATCATGCCCACGACCGACCTGATCGCCGATCTCGAATGGCGCGGCCTGCTCAAGCAGTGCAGCGACCTCGAAGCCCTCAAAGTAGCCCTCAAGACCCAGCAAACCTTTTACTGTGGCTTTGATCCGACCGCAGACAGCCTGCACATCGGCAACCTGCTGCCGCTCATGGCGCTGCGCCGTGTGCAGGAGCATGGGCACAAGGCCATCGCCATCGTCGGCGGCGGCACCGGTTTGATCGGCGACCCCAGCGGCAAGGCCAACGAGCGTACGCTCAACACGCCCGAGACCGTCGCTGCCTTTGTGAAGCGCATCGAGGTGCAAATTAGGAGCATCCTCATTCCCGACAAGACCATCATCGAAGACAACGCCTCGTGGATCTGCAAACTGAGCGCCGTCGAGCTGCTGCGCGATGTGGGCAAGCACTTCACCATTGCGTGGATGCTTGCGAAGGAATCCGTCAGCGCCCGTCTGGAGTCCGGCATCTCGTTCACCGAGTTCACCTACATGATCCTGCAGTCGTATGACTTCGTCGTGCTCAACGAGCGCCATGGCTGCACGGTGCAGATCGGCGGCAGCGACCAGTGGGGCAACATGACCGCCGGCATCGACCTCGTGCGCAAACTGCGCGGCCAGCAGACCTTCGTCGTCACCTTCCCGCTCATCACCACGAGTTCCGGCAAAAAATTCGGCAAGTCCGAGGCCGGCGCCATCTGGATGGACCCCGCAAAAACGAGCCCATATGCCTTCTACCAGTTCTGGGTGAACTCCGAAGACCCCGACGTGCCGCGCTTCCTGCGCCAGTTCACGCTGCTCACGCATGAAGAGATCGAAGCCATCGAAGCCGAGCACAACGCCAACCCTGGACAGCGCAGCGGCCACAAACGCCTCGCCGCCGAAGTCACCCGCCTGGTGCATGGCGAAGCCGAGCTGCAAAAAGTCATCCTCGCCTCGCAGGCATTGTTTGGCGGAGCCGATCTCGCCACCGCCGATGTCGGCACGCTCATCGAAGCCACCGCGTCCGCTCCCAGCACCGAGGTCGATCTCGCCAGCATCCCATCCGTCGCTGATCTCCTTGTCACCCTCGCTCTCGCCACCTCCAAGGGCGATGCGGGTCGTTTGATGAAAGGCGGTGGCTTCTACATCAACAACCAGCAGGTGGATGCCGGTTCCGTGCCGACCCTGACCGCCGATCATTTCCTCGGCGGCAGGCTCTGCATCCTGCGCAAAGGCAAGAAAAGCTATGCGACGGTGCGTGTGGCTGGGGCTTGACCGATTGGCAGGCTTGCTTTGGCAGCGCGGATGAACATACTTGCCCGCATGAATGAGTTCGACTGGTCCCAATGTGCTGCGGTCTGGCGTGATCCCGACCGCATGGCCGGACAGTGGTGTTTCAAACAGTCACGCATGCCGGTGAAATTTTTGTTCTCCAATCTCAGCAAGGGCGTCACGCTCGACGAGTTCTGCGACTGGTTTCCGCCGGTGACCCGGGAGCAGTGCGAAGACGTGCTGGCCTTCGCCGCACAGCGGTCCGCCTTCAGCATGGCCATCGAACCGGGCCTGGCGGCATGAAGATTCTGCTGGATAACTGCACGCCGGGGCCGCTGCGCAAACACCTGACGGAGCACACCGTCATACATGCCGCGAAGCTCGGCTGGGCGGCGCTGAGCAACGGCGACTTGTTGAAAGCTGCGGAACCTGAGTTCGATCTATTCATCACCTGTGACCAAAACCTGCGTTATCAGCAGAATCTGACCGGACGGCGCATCGCCATTCTGGAACTGCGCATTCAGTTCTGGCCTGAGCTGGAACTTCTGGCGGATCAAGTCGCCTCCGCTGTCGCTGAAATGCAGCCCGGCGAATATCGCATCTTGTTTTGAGCTGCTTCCCACATCATTGCCATGAGTCGTCTATTTGTCTTCCTGCTGTTGTCCGTGACTGTCCACGCCGAAGTCATCGAAACCGACCTTCTCATCGTCGGTGGCAATGAATCCGGCTGTGCCGCTGCGGTGCAAGCCGCGCGTCTCGGCTTGAAAAAGATCGTGCTCGTTAATGACATCGACTGGCTCGGCGGTCAGTTCAGCGTAGAAGGCGTCGGCTGTCCCGATGAGTGGACCACGGTGAACGGCCGCCGCGTGAATTTTCCGCGCAGCGGCATCTACAGCGAGGTGATCAACCGCATTCGTGCGCACAACTCACAGACCTACGGCCTTCCCACGCCCGGCAACGCTTACTGCGGCACCGAAACGATCGAACCAGCGGCGGCGGCGAAAACCTTCGAGGAACTCGTGAAGCCGTACGTCGATGCCGGTGTGTTGCGCATTGAGCGTGGCTGGCAGGTTGCGGGTGTGCAGATGGAAAAAAGCGCCGTCGCCTCAGTCACGTTCCATCGGTCCGACTTGTCCGACCGGTCCGACCTGACCATCAAAGCCCGCCTCACCCTCGATTCCTCCGACTGGGGTGATGTGATCCGACTCAGCGGTGCCAAATACGGTGCCGGTGCCGATTTGAAATCCCGCTTCGGTGAAGCCAGCGCGCCCGCGACCTACGACGACGCGGATCAGCAGGAGATGAATCCGCTCTCCTGGTGCTTGGTGCTGCGCGAAGCGGGCAAGGACAGCACCATTCCGAAACCGGCGATCTACGATCCGCGTTCCTTTGCCCAGCTCGACAAAACACCGCCGTGGGTGGACAGCGACATGAGCGCGGGCATTTACAGCCAGTCAGGCTGGAGCGTTTACACGCACCGCCGTCTTGTGGATCGCTGGCACAACGATCTGGCTGCTGGAACCGAGGCGACGTTCTTGAACTGGCCGGTGCAGGATTATCCGCTGTGCCAGTTACCGCAGCGTGTCGTGGATGCGCTCGAAAAAACCGGCGTGGGTGCCTCAAAGAAAAACATCGTCCATCTCACGCCGGCACAGCGCCAGATCATCTTCGACGACGCGAAGCAGCACGCGCTGAGCATGCTCTATCACCTGCAAACCGCCGTGCATGACCGCGTGGGCGACTTCCCACAGACGTTCCGCTACATGAAGCTCACCACCGAGTTCGGCACGCCCGATCTGCTGCCGCCGAAGCCGTATGTGCGCGAAGGTTTGCGTCTCGAAGCGCTCTACATGCTGCGCGAGCAGGACATTCGCGCCGAAAGTCGAGAACCGAAGTGGGCGAAGGTGCTGGTGCCTGATGCGGTGTTTGGTTTTCAGTTCAACATCGACTTCCATCCCACGCGCCGTCGTTTCATCGGCGAAGATCGCAACGGTCCGTGGTTGTATGTGCAGACGCCGTCACGCGGCTGGCACTCCGACACCGACCGCGCGATGTTCCCGCTGCGCGGTCTTGTTCCTGTGCAAATCAACGGCCTGCTCGGCTGCTCGAAGAACATCGGCGTCAGCAGCGTGGTGCAGAGCGCGCTGCGGTTGCACGGCCAGATGATGCATGTCGGCCAGGCCAGTGCCACGCTCGCCTGGATCTGCCTGCGCGACGGCCTGCAACCGCGAACCGCAGCCGCCTCGCAAAAACACTGGCGCGAGATTCAGCTCCGCCTCGTGCGCGGCAGCGGCGGCCCTGGCGTCTTAATCTGGCCCTGGCAGGACATGCCCACCGACGCGCTGCACTTTGAAGCCGCGAACATGCTTGCTGTGCGTGGCCTTTGGCCGGCGGATGCGGACAGTGTCTCGTTTGGCGCGGATCAGCTCATGACGCGCCGCGAACTCGCTCGCGTGCTCGCACGTCTCGTGCGGGCGCAGTCCAAGGCTCCTCAATGGGCCATGATCGTAGCTCCGCGCTTCACGGATGTCGTTCAGGACGACGCGGATCGTGCCGCCATCGAGTCGCTGTGCTCCTGGGGCATCGAGACGACGGACAAAACCTTTAACCCCGACAATAAGACGGATTGGGGCACGCTCTGTCGCTGGTCGCTTGCCCTGAAACTGCCTGCCAATCGCGGTCTCCTCGCCAAAGACACCGCCCAGCGTCCGCTCACGCGTGCGGATGCAGTGATTCAGCTCTGGCGCATGCTGCGCAAGCATGGCGAGTGGCTGAACGACGATGATTCCTGGCTCCAGCCGGACAACGATCACGATGAAGACGAGCGCAAGGATCTCGACGATCCGCTGCCCTTCGACAGCAACAACAACAACGTGCCGGATCGCCTCGAATACCTGCCCTGACCTTGATGTGCTTAGCTTACTGGCGTGAGCAGCACTTTATGCACATCGAGCACGGCGCTCTTCGCTTTGGTCACCGGATCAATGACGAGGCGTTGTTTGCCCGCCTCCTTGATCTCAACTTCGCCCACTTGGGCTTCGGACCATTTCTGGAAGCCGCCGGTGTCCTTCACGGTGAACTTCAATTCCTGCGTGCCGAGTTTCACAGCGACTTCGCTGCCTTCATCACCCGTGCCGCAGCCGTGCACGACGGTAACCTTGTAGCGGCCGGGTTTGGCGGCTTCGAACTCCCACTCGGCGATGTCGTCCTCGCTTGTCCAGAAGCCAAGGCAGTTTTTTTCAGCCTTCGGCTCGTAGCGCATGTTTTCCGACCAGGTCGTGGCGCTGCCAGCTTCGAGCACGATCTTACCATCGGCGGCTTGCGCAGGCAGGGGGCCTTCAGGAGCAGGGACGAAAGCCACTTCATGAATTTCAAAGCCGGGTTCATTGCCGGTTGCCGCCGCATAGAGTGAGAAGGGATACTGGCCGTTCTTATCCACATACACGGTCCCATAAACGGCACGCTTGGGCTGGCTAGCTGCCACGAGTGTTTTTTTCAGCGGCTGCTGGGCAAAACGAAACTGCGTGCCAAGCGTGGCGTTCCTGAGTGTGTAGGTCACCCGCACTTCATAGCGGCCCCAGCGCTTTGCGTTGAAGGCCGTGCAGTCATATTGGTCCCAATGCTGCTGGTTCGAATGTTTGATGTCCTTGGGCAGAATGACGATCACACCGCGCGTCGGCTCGTCAGCACGCACCGCCGGTTCCTCACTGCCAAAGCCGTTAAGATCGACCGGGGCGGCAGAGAACACGGGATCTGCTGGTTTGACCGGTTCCGGGGCGGGAGGAGGAGCCGCAGGTTTTTCTGCCACAGGTGCTGGTGCTGTAGCGGGTGTCGGCTTTGCCGCAGCGGGCTGTTCCGTTTTGCCGCAGGCGTTCAGAACGAGAGTGAGCGCAAGAGTGCCGGCGGCGTGGATGAGGGCGTGGCGTTTCATGGTGGTCAGGGCCGCCATGATGCAGTGACTGGGCATGTCCGGCAACAGAAACGCACAGAGACTTTTGCTCCCGTGCGTTTCGACGGTTCAACCAAAACGAAGCGATGACCTGCAGCGGATGCACTGGTTCTGTGCCGCCCGCTCAATTCCAAGGGCTGTTTGATCTCGCCAGCAAGACACCTGCAAGTCAGCGCGCACCGTTGCGTTTGCTCGTCTCATGAAAACTTTCCTCGCCGCACTCCTCTGCATGCTTTGTGGTTCGCAGTTCGCCGCATCACCGCCCAACATCGTCATCATGCTCGTCGATGACATGGGCGTGATGGACACCTCGGTGCCGTTTTTGACCGACGCTGAGGGCAAACCGAAGCGCTATGCGCTGAATGACTTTTACCGCACGCCAAACATGGAGCGACTGGCAGCGCGGGGCATTCGCTTCAACAACTTCTGCGC
>JAYVIO010000150.1:0-14882 GCA_043770175.1 Verrucomicrobiales bacterium
CATCGCCGTGATGCTGGAGAAACACGGCATCGCCTGCGACATGATGCACGGTTTCAACTGGGACAAGTGGACCACCGGCAAACCCACCGAACGCCTCGCCCTCATCCCTGCTGGGCAGGAGCACATCCTGGAACAAGACGACGGCAAGAAGCGCTGGGTGCAGGTGGTGACAGAACTTTCCCGCGCGTTCGCCCTTTGCGCCGCCAGCGACGAGGCCACGGCGATCCGAGACGACGTGAGTTTCTTCCAAGCCCTGCAAGCCGCGCTGAACAAGCAGAGCAGCACGAACCGCAAGACGCCCGAGCAGATCGACGCCGCCATCCGCCAGCTCGTGAGCAAGGCCATCACCACCGAAGGCCAGGTGATCGACGTCTTCACCGCCGCCGGATTGCCCAAGCCGGACATCTCGATTTTGTCCGACCAGTTCCTCGCCGAAGTGCGCGGCCTCAAACACAAGAATGTCGCGGCTGAGCTGCTGGAGAAGCTGCTCAAGGACGAACTCAAGGTCCGCTCCAAGCGCAACCTCGTGCAGAGCCAGGTCTTCAGCGAGAAGCTCAAGAAGACCCTCAACGCCTACCACAACCGCGCCATCTCGACGATGCAGGTCATCGAAGAGCTGATTAAACTCGCCAAGGACCTCGACGCCGCCACGAAAGCGGGCAAGGAGATGGGGCTGACGGATGACGAGAAGGCATTTTACGACGCCCTCGCCGCGAATGATTCCGCCGTGACCGCAATGGGCGACGCGAAGCTCAAAGTCATCGCCGCCGAGTTAATCACCCAAGTGAAGAAGAGCGTAACCATCGACTGGACGCTGCGCGAAAGCGCGCGAGCCAAAATCAAGGTGATGGTGAAACGCATCCTGAACAAACACGGCTACCCGCCCGATTTGCAGGAGGAAGCCGTAAAGACCGTGCTGGCGCAGGCGGAGTTACTGTGTGCGGAATGGGTTTGAGACGGCGTCTCGGATTCATGCCGAAGCCCTCCCAACTCCTAAAAGCGACCGAGAAACCTAAATTCTCGATCTGAACGCAGGATTTTCTTGGCAATGCACTCGCAATGAGCGAGTTAACCCACTTCGATGGGGTGCCTCGGGGGTGGTCATCACCACCCCCTGAGGTGGTCCATCGGAGCCTTTGGGGTGGTCATCGGCACCCCTGAGGCAGGCTCTTCGGAGCCCTTGGGGTGGTCAAAGGCACCCCGAAAGCTGGTCCTCGGGTGCCCCAGGGGTGGTGAGCCGCAGCCTGCGGGCAGGTGATCGCCACCTCCACGGCTCCGGCTCACCACCCTTCAAGCTCCGGCGGGATACCCCGCAAGCGCCGATGAACCACCTCCGAGGCTCTGGCTCACCACCCTACAAGCTCCGGTGGGACACCCCGCAAGCACCGATCAACCACCTCCGAGGCTGCGGCGAAATACCCCCAACGCTTCGGCTTGGCACCTGCCGAGGATTGACGTGGCATCTCGATCAAGTCGAGCACGACGTGGTGAGAACGAGGACGGCGCTTGCGGGAGCAAGCGCCCTACCGGTAGGGCGGACTGTCCCCAGTCCGCCGTGCTTCGGAGGAGGGCAGGGTTCCACCTCTGCCAACGACCAATGGGGCAAACCGGGAGGTTTGCCCTCCCTTAACACACTCTCCGTGCATGTAAGCCTACTCGTTAAATAAGGGAACCGTGTTTCCTTTATTTAACGAGTGAGTAGGCGGGTCAATCCCCACCGCCGCGTTTCAGCATCACCGCGAGCAACGCGATGTCGGCCGGGTTCACGCCTTGGGCACGGGCGGCTTGGCCGAGGGTGGCGGGGCGGAGGGCGGTGAGGCGGTGCTTGGCTTCGGTTTTGAGGCCGGGGATGGCGTGGTAGTCGAAGTCGGCGGGGATCATTTTCTCCTCCATGCGGGAGGTCTTGGCGACCATGTCTTCCTGGCGGGTGATGTAGCCGGCGTATTTGACGTCGTTTTCGACCAAGGACCAGACCTCAGGGGTGAACTGGGCGTGGATCTCAGCGGGCAGGGCAGCGGGTGTGTTTTCGGGCCGACGCAGCCATTTTTCCAGGGTGATGCCGTCGAGCCGGGCTTCCTGGAGCAGGACGCGGGCGGCGGCGAGCTGGGCGATTTTTTCCTCGGTGTGCCGGACGCGGAAGGGGGAGGCGAGGCCGATGGCGGCGGCGAGGGGGGTGAGGCGGAGGTCGCAGTTGTCCTGGCGGAGGAGGAGGCGGTATTCGGCGCGGGAGGTGAAGAGGCGGTAGGGCTCGGTGGTGCCTTTGGTGACGAGGTCGTCGATCATGACGGCGAGGTAGGCCTGGCTGCGCTGGAGCAGGAATGGGGGACGGCCTTGGGCCTTCAGCGCGGCATTGGCCCCGGCGATGAGGCCCTGGCCGGCGGCTTCCTCGTAGCCGGAGGTGCCGTTGATCTGCCCGGCGAAGTAGAGGCCAGCAATGCGCTTCGTTTCGAGGGTGGGGTGGAGTTGGGTGGGCGGGCAGTAGTCGTACTCGACGGCGTAACCGGGGCGGACGATCTCGGCGTTTTCGAGGCCGGGGATGGAGCGAATGAAGTCATACTGCACCTCGAAGGGCAGAGAGGTGGAGACGCCGTTGACGTAGAATTCGCGGGTGTGGCGGCCCTCGGGTTCGAGGAAGATCTGGTGGCGATCCTTCTCGGCAAAGCGCACCACCTTGTCCTCCACCGAGGGGCAGTAGCGCGGCCCAACCCCCTCGATTTTGCCCGAATACATCGCCGACTTGTGGATATTGGCCCGAATGATGTCGTGGGTTTGGGGAGTCGTGTAGGTGATCCAGCAGGGGATTTGTTCCACGTGGAACTTTTCCGGGCTCCAAGAATTGAGGGTGAACTGGTTTGGACCAGTCGATGGCAAGGAGCATGGTGCATGGGGCGTGGAGCCAGAGGCACATGGGGCGGAGCTGGTTTGACCCCATGCTCCATGCTCCATGCCCCTTGCTTTATCCGATTCGTCTTCCCCGAGCACTCCCGAGAGGTAGCTGAAGCGCGGGGCGGGTTCGTCACCGGGCTGGAGTTCACACTTGGAGAAGTCGATGCTGCGGCTGTTGAGGCGGCAGGGGGTGCCGGTTTTGAAGCGCTGCACGTCGAAGCCAAGATGCCGGAGGCTGTCGGACAGGGTGGAGATGCTGTCGCCCATGCGGCCGCCGGCTTGGTTCTGCTGGCCGACGTGGAGGAGGCCGCGCATGAAGGTGCCGGAGGAAATGACGACGGCTTTGGCCCGATAGATCATGCCGAGAGAAGTGCGGACGCCGATGATGGCATCGTTTTCGACCAAAATCTCGGCGGCGTTGCCTTGATGGAGATCGAGGTTGGGCTGGTTCTCGATGAGCCACTTCATGCGGAACTGGTAGGCTTTCTTGTCGCACTGGGCGCGGGGGGCCTGGACGCTGGGGCCCTTCCGGGCGTTCAACATGCGGAACTGGATGCCGGTGGCGTCGGTGTTCCGGCCCATGACGCCGCCGAGGGCGTCGATCTCGCGCACGACATGTCCTTTGGCCAGACCGCCGATGGCGGGGTTGCAGGACATCTGCGAGATGGTGTCCAAGTTCTGAGTGAGGATGGCCGTCTGGCAGCCGAGCCGGGCCGCCGCCATCGCTGCCTCCACCCCGGCATGACCAGCGCCGCAAACGATGACATCGTAGTGCTTGGGGAAGGTGTAGAGGCTCTCAGACATGGGGGCGCGAGGATAGCATATGGCGCAAATTGTTCCATGTGGAACGCGGATTGCTGGGAGGCTTGAACAATCCTTTGCGTCCGTTGGGACGTTGGCTAGAATGAATTTTCCCACTTCGCCTGAACATGTCTAAAGCCAAAACTCCTGCTGCCGCTCACGCTGGCGATCCCATCAATCAGAAGCTCACCGCAGCCGACAAAGTGGGACTTTATCGCCAGATGGTGCGCATCCGCCGCTTCGAGCAGGTGTCGCTGCAGCATTATCAAGCCGGGCGCATGGGCGGTTTCCTGCATCTTTACATCGGCCAGGAATCCGTCGCCGTGGGCACGGTTTCCGTCATGGGACCGAACGATCATGTGATCACCGCGTATCGCGATCACGCACACGCTTTGGCCGTCGGCATGGGCATGAACGAGTGCATGGCGGAACTGTTCGGCAAGGCGACCGGTTGCTCGCGCGGCAAGGGCGGCTCGATGCACTATTTCGCGCCGGACAAGAATTACTGGGGTGGGCACGGCATCGTGGCCGGCCAGACGCCACTGGGACTCGGTCTCGCTTACGGTTTGAAATACCGTGGCCTCAAAGGTGCCGCCTTGTGCTTCCTTGGAGACGGTGCCGTGAACCAAGGTGCTTTCCATGAATCGCTGAACTTGGCCGAACTCTGGGATCTGCCGGTGATCTATGTGATCGAAAACAACGGTTACTCCATGGGCACCAGTCAGCAGCGTTCTTCGGCCTATGAGGGCTTCCTCGCCAAGCGTGCGGAAGGTTACGGCATGGCGTGGGAGCAGTTCAGTGGCGAAGATGTTTACGCTGTGCGTGCCGGCGTTAACAAAGCCATCGAACGTGCCCACAACGAATCGAAGCCCAGCATCCTCGAAATCGCCACCTACCGCTGGGAAGGCCATTCCGTGGCCGACGCCAACAAGTTCAAGTACCGCACCAAGGAAGAGGTCGAAAAGTTCCAAAATGACCACGACCCGATCTTGGTCTGGAAACGCAACCTCCTCAACGAAGGCGTCGCCACCGAAGAGGAGCTGAAGAAGATCGACAAGGAAGCGCAAAAGGAAGCCGAAGACTCGGCCGAGTTTGCCAAAGCCAGCCCGTATCCCGAGCCGGAGACCATCTTCGAAGACGTGTACTGGGAAGTGGACAACAAGACCGAAGCCGGTCAGACCGGACGGCACTTCTTCAACGACTGAGTTGAGCCACAAAAGTGGCTCAACTCACTCATTAAGAGTTATTTAGGCGGAGCGACTGCCGTGGAGGTGGTCGTATCAGCCTGAGTGCTCAGGATGATCGCATGCTTGTCATAGGTCGCCTTGGCACCCACCAGTTGAGTGACGTAATTCAGCGCCTCCGTCAGCGGAACATTGGTGAGCGACAGGCTGAGCTTGCGCTGCCCCAGCTCCTCGCCCTTCACAATCACATTCGGTGTCACCTTGCCCCCGCTGGCATTTTTCGACAACACCCGCAGACCTTCGAGCGCTTCGGTGAGCGTCACGTCTGCCATATCTACTTTCGGCAGCAGCACCGCGGCATACTGAGCTTTGAGCGTGTTCTCCTCCGGTTTGTGATGCGCCCGGATGTAGGCCAGCATGTTGGCCGTCTCCGCATGCTTCGGATTCGCCGCCGCCACGCGTAAAAGCAGTTGGTAGGCGTTGGCCATGTCGCCGCGGTAATAGGCCGCGCGGCCCTGCTGATAGACTGCTTTCAGATCTTCCGCCTTCTTATCTTCCGCTTTCACCACGAAGGCCGCTGCCAACATCAACCAGGCAGTCGTCATCACCACGACCGCCGTCGAAACCTTGTCCCTGATCAAGTTTGTTTTCATGACAGGATTTCATCAAATCCCGGCATGCATGTCAAGACTGCGGCATTCGGCGTGCTTGCTGCCGCCTGCATCCTGCTCCATCGGTGCCTCATGCCACCGCCGAAAAAACCCACCGCCAGCCAGGTGAATGTCCTTCTTGGCAGCGATGAAGCGCGTGTGAAGGAAGCCGCGCTCATGCTGGTGCGCAGCCTCACGCCGCCCGATGCCGGCGACTTCAGCAACGACATCATCGACGGCACCGCCGACAACTCCGAACACGCCGGCACGATCTGCTCCAATGTCTGCATGGCGTTGCAAATGCTGCCCTTCTTCGGCGGAACCAAAGTGGTGTGGCTCAAGAACGCCAACTTCCTTTCTGACTCCGGCCCTGGTCGCGGTCAGGATGCGGTGAACGGTTTCGAGCGCATCCTCGATGTGGTCGAGTCCGGCCTCGGCAGCGATGTACGTTTCGTGATCAGCGCCACCGGCATCGACAAACGCCGCAGCGCCTACAAGCGCATCTCCAAGATCGCCACCTTCGAAATCTTCGACAAGCCCGACACCTCGAGAGCGGGTTGGGAAGGCCCGGTGCTTACCGTTGCTTCACGCAAAGCGAAGGAACTCGGCATCACCTTCGAAAGCGGGGCGCTCGAACTGCTTGTGCAGATGGCCGGCGATGACACGCGGCAGATGGAGAACGAACTCGAAAAGATCGATCTCTACCTCGGCGAACGCCGCCGTGCGGGACTCACCACCGTGCGCAATCTCGTTTCCATGAGCCGCGCCGGTGTGCTGTGGGACCTTGGCAATGCGATCGGCAAACGTGATCTGCCGCGTGCGCTCGAACTGCTCGGCACGCTCATGTATCAGGGCCAAAACGCCATCGGCCTGCTGCTCGCCGCCATTGTACCTCGTGTGCGCAGTCTCTTGCTCATCAAAGACCTCGGCTCACGGTACAAGCTCAACAAGTTCAACTACGCCGGCTTCTGCACCTCCCTCGAAGGCCTGCCATCGTCCGCCACATCCCATCTGCCACGCAAAAAAGACGGCACCGGCTTCAACGCTTATCCGATGTTTCTCGCCATCCCCGAGACCGGCAATTTCTCGCTCGAAGAACTCCACGCCGCCTTCAAAGCCTGCCTCTCTGCCAACACCAAACTCGTCACCTCCTCGCTTGATCCCAAGCTCGTTCTCGAACGCCTCCTCGTCGGCATGCTCGCCAGGCAATCTCGCTGATCCACCATGACCACCTCTACCATCCTCACCTGCCTCGCCATCGGCGTTGTCAGTGGTGTCGTCGCCGCGCTCTGTGGCGTCGGTGGCGGCGTGGTAATGGTTCCCGCGTTCGTGTTCTTGCTCAAATTGGAGCAGAAGACGGCCGTCGCGACCTCGCTCGCCATCATCATCCCGACCGCACTCATGGCCACGACGCAGAATGCACGCTCCGGCTTCGTCGATTGGAAGGTCGCGGGCGTCACCGCGATCTCCGCATCGATCCTTGCTTACTTTGGCGCCGGTTGGCTCAAGACGTTGAGCAACGAAACCCTCTCCCGCATCTTCGGCATCATCCTCATCGTCTTTGGCCTGCGCATGCTGCTGCAAGGCAAAGCGTGAGTTTCTACCGGAGCGCGAGTATGGCGAAGCCTACTCGCCACTTCTCCCTCTCCGCGCCTTCGACCCGCCACATCACATCCGAATCGTCCCTTTCTCAGCCTTCCACGCAGCAGGAAAGGCAGGCGAGTAAAATACTCGCGCTCCACTCTCACCACACCAGCACGTCGAGCAAAAACGCCGCGACCATCCCTAGCGCAACGATCAAGCGCAGCACCAAGCCCACGCCCGTGCCCAGCAGTGAGCCCCAGGCCGACATCGCCGCCGGCTGCAGCCGTTTCTTGGCAAAGGCGAGTTCAAAACCGACACCGCCGATCAA
Source organism: Verrucomicrobiales bacterium (assembly GCA_043770175.1). GTDB lineage: Bacteria > Verrucomicrobiota > Verrucomicrobiia > Verrucomicrobiales > Verrucomicrobiaceae > Prosthecobacter. The sequence goes on from JAYVIO010000150.1 coordinate 7,434, forward strand.
CGGCCCCAGGATCAAACCAAACGGCGCAAAGAACATGCCCACGATACCGCCGACAAACACCCCGGCGATGCCCCAGCGGCTCGCACCAAACCAGCGCGCCCCCATCGCTCCACTCACGAAATCGATCACATAAGACAGGACGACTCCAAGTGATAACAGCACAATGCCCCATGCACTCATCCCCGCCTCCGGCAGCAGCACCGTGTGAACGATGCCTGCCGCAAAGATGAGGAGTGGCCCCGGCAAAAACGGCACCACGGAGCCGATGATGCCAACCATCAGCAGACAAATCGTCAACGACCACACACCGAGCGTGTCCCACGGCATCGAAGTAAAGAAATGCACTGTCGCATTCCAAGCATTGGTGAGCCATTCAGTCATGATCGTAAGTGAGTATGTTGTTCACGCTTTAGCGTGTCAGGAATCAAAGGCACGCTAAAGCGTGAACAACGTACACACCAGACCTCACGCATCACGCCACACGGTTTTCGTTTCCACCGGCTCGCGTCTGCTTTGCGGCCAATTCAGCCCCGCCTTCGGCCAACCGAGGTAAATCAATCCCACACAACGATCTTCCGCACCGATATGCAGCCACTCAGCAAACGACTTCGTTCCCAGCAGCGGCGGTGTTGACCAGTAGCAGCCCAAACCGGCCGCAGTAGCCGATAGCTGAAGATTTTGCAGCGCACAGGCCACCGCTTCGATCTCCTCGATCTCAGGAATCTTCACACCACCGCGACGTTCCATCACACAAGCGATCACGACTGGCGCGAGCAACGGATTTTCACCCATCTTCTTCATCTTATCCTCGCGGAACTCATTTGCCGGTGTCGTCTCGCGATAAATCCGCTGCATCGCTTCCGCCAATAGCGCACGACCAGCACCTTGATGCACCACAAACTTCCACGGCTCCGTCAGACCATGCGTTGGTGCCCACGTCGCATCTTCGAGCACCTGCGTGAGCAGCACACGCTCCACCATTCGCGACGCATCCATATCCACAGGCTTGATGGAGCGGCGATGACGAATGAGCGCGCTGAGTTGCGAATGCGTGGCGATGTCAGTCATGAGCACGCGACCCTTACACCATCGGCAAAAGTTTGCTCAACACGAGTGTCACCAGCAGTCCGATGATGGAATCCGCCGTGAGCTGCAGCGTCCAGGTGCGCAGCGTTTCCTTCTCCGTCATACCGCTGAGACGACTTACCACCCAGAAGCCGCTGTCGTTCATCCAGGAGCAAAACATCGCGCCGAAGCCGATAGCGGTGAAGAGATACACCGGATGACAGCCGAGCTGACCACCGACAAGCATCGGGGCCATGATGGAGGAAGTCGTCAGCATCGCCACCGTGGCCGATCCTTGCGCCACACGCACCACGGCGGCCACGATCCAGCCCAGCAGCACGAGATTGAGGCTGTAACCCTGCGCCAGCACCTTCACCGCATCGCCCACGCCAGCACTGCGCAGCGCCAGACCAAAGGCACCGCCGGCGCTGGTGATTAAAATGATCATCCCCGCCGTTTCGAGCGGCGGACCGACGAGTTCTTCCACCTTCTTCAAGCCAAAGCCGCGCTGTTTTGCCAGCACCCACAGCGAAATCGCCGCACCGATGAGCAGCGCGATGTTCTTGTGCCCGATGAAGTCCACCCAGGCCCGCACGGCGGTGAAACCCTTGTCACCACCAAACGCATTCACCATCGCCACGCCCCAGCCCGCGCCGGTCGCCGCGCCTTTGTGCGCCAGTTCAAACACGGTCGTCAGACTGATCAGCAGAATCGGCAGAATCACCGGCGTCATGCTCCAGAAAAACGACGGCAGCTCGCTCTCCGGCTTCGCGCTCACGCCTTTCAAATCATCCAGCGAAACACCGCCCGTGGCACGCAGCGGCACCTCGGTGCGCTTGTTCAGCCACTTGCTGACCATGAAACCAAACGTGCAGGTGATCGCGCCAATGATCAGACCGCCGATGATCGACTCGCCTACATTGAGATGCAGATCATCCACCACCGCCACCGGTCCCGGATGCGGCACCGTCATCGAGTGCGTCACCGTGCCGCCGCAGCACACGGCGAGAATGTAGAGCGTGTAATCCTTGCCCGTGCGCATGCGCAGCGCCATCGCCAGCGGGGCCATCAGCATGAACATCGTGTCGAAGAAAATCGGCGCACTCAGGATGAAGGTGCTCCACAGCAGCGCCCAGCCTGCCCGTTTCTCGCCAAAGAACGCCAGGAAGCGCCGCACCACCTTGTCCGCCGCACCGCTTTCCATCAGGCACATGCCAATGATCGCCGCCAGCGCGATCGAGATCGCAATGTCACGCGCCGTGTCGCCCAGGCCTTTGGAAATCATCTCCACCACGCCAACCATGGAAGACATCGCCTTCACCGACCCATCCTTCTGCACGATGTCCCAGGAGTCCTTGTTCGTCAGCAGCCCCGCCAGCATCGCCGCCAGGATCAGCGCCACAAACGCATGCATGCGTAGCACGCTGATGCCGATGATGATGAACGCCACACTGATGGCGAGAACGACGAAAGGCCAGGAACTGGCCGAGAAAGCAGCAAGGAAAAACATGGCCGCGATGCTGGCGGGCGGTGGCAAGCCCGTCAAGACATTCGGCGGAAAGCCACCAGCCTAATCCCACGGCAGCTCTCCCGGCTTGCGCCGCTTCCACAGACGATTGGCAGAGATGCCCGCCACCGCTACCAGGAGCATGATGAACCACAACAGACTTTCCATGTTCCAGATCCCGTTGAGCGGCTTCACCAGCTCGGTGAAAAATTTCACCACACTGTAGAAAAAATCTATCACTGCGGAGATCAACCTGATGAGCGTTTCCATGTCATAAGGTTGGCTTGCAGCAGCCCTTGGCTCAAAACCTTCGCAGTCACAATTCACTCACTGACTTTTCGGTAACATTGGCTCACGCCGCCCCTCGCCTTCCACCCCCTGAATTTTCGCTGGCGCAACCCCCGCGACCGACTATGATCCGCGACTCTCGATTGAGATGGTGGCCGTAGTTCAACGGTAGAGCCCCAGATTGTGATTCTGGTTGTTGCGGGTTCGAGTCCCGTCGGTCACCCCACTTTTTTCACTGGAGCACCGGTGTTCCAGCGGCTTCAATCGCCGCCACGCATGGACGACTCGCTGGAAACCATTCTCGGACACACCTTTCGCGATCCCGCGTTGCTCCAGCTCGCGCTCACGCACGGCAGCATCGGCTACGAATCGCAGCGCGCCCAGGCCGACAATCAGCGCCTCGAATTCCTCGGCGATGCCGTGCTGCAGCTCACGCTCTCTCATCTGCTCTTCCAACGTCTGCCCCAGGCCGATGAAGGCGTGCTCACCCAGGCCCGTGCCCAGCTCGTCTCCACCAAGGCTCTCGCCCGCATTGCTCGCCGCATCAGTCTCGGCACCCATCTGCGCATGGGTCGTGGCGAGGAGGCCAATGGCGGCCGTGATCGCGAATCCACGCTCGCCGATGCCCTCGAAGCCATCGCCGGTGCCATCCATCTCGACGCTGGCAGCGACGCCGCACAACAATTCGCCGCACGTCTCTTTGCCGAAGATCTCGATGCTCTCAGCCACGGCCCGCTGGACACAAATCCCAAAGGGCAGCTCCAAGAACTCGTCCAGGCCGTCGGCACCACCTCACCCGTCTATCAGATCATCGGCGAAGAAGGCCCCGACCATGCCAAGAACTTCATCGCCGCCGTTGTCTGGCAGGGCGCTGAACTTGGCCGTGGCAGCGGTCGCAGCAAAAAGGAGGCCGAGGTGCAGGCCGCCCAGGCCGCGCTCGACCATCCCAACCTCCAAAAACAACTGCGAACAACCCGTGAACAGCCAAGCCAACAAAACAGCAAGGTCTGAGAGCAGCCGTGCAAAACCCCGGTTGTTCCTGCCCGCTCACAGTTCCTGCCGAAAGCATTCACACCCTCAGCACCCGTGGAACCCGCATGGTTAAAGGGTGGAACCCACTTGTTGCGCTTGTTCGCACTCCTTACGGATATGAAGATTTAGGCAACTCGACTCATCCCAATCATAAGAGCTGGGAACAACTTCGTTTTCGCTACCAACAATGCTCTCGACATCTGATTAGAGGTGCTTCTAGATTGTCGGATATAAACGCGCTCCATGACAAACCCACACTTTTGTTTCAGAGCGTACTGTTCGCCTGAATGTCTCACTAGACTACGCAATGGATGTGATCGCCGAGATTGAAGCCCTCCAAGAAACGTCGTCGCAGCTGCGGGACTTTGATGCGGGTATTGACGCGAAGCTTCGCTCTGTGCTGGGTGCTCAATGGCAGTTCGTGGCCGACGAAAGAAGACAAGAGGTTCTCACCCAGCGGCAGCGCGATTGGGAAATGCTTCGCTACTTTTACGAATCCATGGCGAACAGCGGTGACTTGTTTGGCTACGTAGGCATGATCTACCACGATCCAAAGCCCTTTGAGGCCATTGGAGCTACAAAGACCTTGAAGGCTGCAAATGCCTTGCGTGTCCTCTATGACCAGCAGCAGATACTAAGCACGCAGGATGAGAAGGACGCATTCTGGCATCAGAGTCAGGAGCAGCGTCAACCCATTGAGTTGGAGGCAGACAGCCTTCACGAGTTTGCCGACCTCTTGATTGCGTTCGCTGAAGCTCATCCCGGCGAGTTTTCGTCCGTTCCTGCTGGTGATCCTTTTGACAATCTTTCCGAGTATCTGAGCGCCCTGAAGGAGCAAATCCGTGAAAAGAAGACATGATTCAACGAAGCTCACAGACCATAACGAAGGCGAACCGAAGCGTTAAAGCTTGCTCAGCAGCGCCAGCCTGAACCGTCCATCATACTTGCCACTGCTGTGCGTGTTGCAGCAGTGCAGGCAGGCCGTAGGCCGACGGAACTTGCGGACGCGGGCCACCTGCACCTGACACGCAGGACACACATACGTGAGCTTGCGGGCAACTTCCTTGCGCGGCAGCGGCAGGCGATGATGCGCCTTCTCTCCCGCAATGCCCAGATCAGCACACGCGAGCCGCCATTCATGACCATGTGGCTCAATGCGGCGGCGTCCTGAACGATGGTAAGCGATGAGGTGCGCGAGTTCGTGCTTCAAGGTGCGGTCCACCTGGCCTTCAAACTCACGCAGGCGCGGATTCAACTCGATGGCCCAGCTCGGATAGCGCGCATAGCCCGCCGTGCTGCGCAGTCGCGCATTCCACGTCACCGTGACGAGCTTGGCACCGCCGGGAAGCTCCAACGCATGCAGCAGGTCGCGTGTCTGCTCCTCCAAGACCGAATCACGACCCTCCAACGCAGCTTCCTCGGCTGGCGCGGGTGTTTCTTCGACTTCGAGATCACGCACGGAACGAAACGGCACCCAGCGCGGCAGCGCGGCGAAATCGAAGTTGAGCTGGGAGAGTCCGAACATGCGTCACTTCGGTTTTTTGACCTGCACCTTGTGCTCCTGCTCGCCGAGCGCAAAAATCATATCCGGCGCAACGCTTTCGAGGATGAACACGTTCGCGCCAATGGTGCTGCGTGCGCCAATGACCGTGTCGCCACCGACGATCGTCGCATTCGCATACACAGTGACGTGATCTTCCAGTGTGGGATGACGCTTCTTGCCACGCAATGCCTGCCCAGCGGCCAGCGACCGCGCCACGAGGCCTACGCCTTGATACAACTTCACATGATGCCCAAGCTGCGCCGTTTCGCCGATCACCACACCCGTGCCGTGATCAATGAAGAAATGCGTGCCGATCTCCGCACCCGGATGGATGTCGATGCCCGTGCGTCCATGCGCCCACTCCGTCATCATGCGCGGAATCAGCGGCACGTTCTCTTGGTAGAGCAAATGCGCCGCACGCTGGATCGCGATGGCTTCAAGACCGGGATACGCGAGAATGATTTCTTCAAAGCTGCGTGCGGCAGGGTCGCCCGCGAACGCGGCTTCCACATCGGTTTGCAGCAGCGCCCGCACCTGCGGCAGCGCCAGCATGAACTTGCACACCATGCCTTCGCTCTCCGCCGGCTCCGTGTTGCCGTTCAATCGCACCGTGCGGCGCACTTCTAGATTCAAGCGTTGGCGGATGCCCGCGACGAGTTCATGCGTCATGAGCTGGAGTTCGTCTGAAGACACCGCCTCCTCGGAGAAAAAGCCGGGAAACAGCAGTTGCAGCAAATCCTCGCACAGCGACGCAATCGCCTGCTTCGACGGCAGGTTCCCGCAATCGACATGATTGATCCCTCCGACCTCGTCATATGAGGTCATGAGGCTTTTGACGATCTCTTCCTGGCGGCAGTCCTTCAATGTGTGTCAGCGATAACGCGGCATGGCGTGGATTCAAGCGCGGGCCTCGCATAAACCGTTGTTGCGCATGGGTGCGGTTGTTCGTAACCAAGCCCGCGCAATGTGAACAACATGCTTCCATCCCTGAATCAGCTCAAACTTCCCGACCCCTGGCAGCATCAGGCGGTGAATTTGCTGCGCACGGGCTGCGATGTCGTCGTCAGCGCACCCACCGGAGCCGGCAAGACCTACATCTTCGAACTCCTGCATCAGGGCCGCCATTTGACCGGCCCGGCGATCTACACGGTGCCGACGCGTGCCCTCGCGAACGACAAATACGCCGAGTGGAAGGAAGCGAAGTGGAATGTCGGCATCGCCACTGGCGACATTGCCGAAAATGTCGATGCCCCGGTCGTTGTCGCCACACTCGAAACCCAACTCGAACGCCTCGTGCGTGGCGAAGGCCCCGCGTTGCTCGTGATCGACGAGTACCAGATGATTTCCGACAATGCCCGTGGCGCGAATTACGAAGCCGCCATCGCATTGGCTCCTGCGCACACGCGTCTGCTCCTTCTCAGCGGCTCCGTCGCGAATCCCGAAGACATCGTGGCCTGGATGCAACGCCTCGGTCGCAAAGCCGAAGTCGTCGCCACGCGTGAACGTCCTGTACCACTCGAAGAAGTCGCCCATGAAGCGCTGCCGCAGCGCACGCGTCAATTTGATCACTACTGGCCGCGTTTCGCCGCTGCTGTGATGCTCGCCGATCTCGCTCCGCTGCTCATCTTCGCGCCACGCCGCAAAGAAGCCGAATCCATTGCCCGCCGACTCGCCAACGATCTGCCGCAGGGCGATCCGCTCGAACTCACACCCGAACAGCGCTCCGTGTGCGGCAAAGATCTCGCCACGTTGATCGAGCGTCGCATCGCCTTCCATCACAGCGGCCTCTCGTATGCCGCACGCGCAGGAATCATCGAGCCATTGGCCAAAGCGGGACAACTTCGAGTCATCGTCGCGACGATGGGACTCGCTGCCGGCATCAACTTCTCGGTGCGCAGCGTCCACGTCGCCGCCACGACTTATCACGACGGCACCAGCGAGCACAAACTCGCGCCTGACGAACTGCTGCAAATGTACGGCCGTGCCGGACGCCGCGGACTCGATGATAAAGGCC
>JAYVIO010000151.1:0-14864 GCA_043770175.1 Verrucomicrobiales bacterium
CAGCATTCCCGGTGCCAGCAGCCGCGTGTTCGTGGAGACCAATCCCACCGGCCCGCCCGGCCTGCAATGGACGCGTGTCCGCATCGCCGGCACGCTCGACGCACCGCAGGAGGATCTCAGCGCACGCTTGATCGGTGCCGCCGGCATGTCCCTGCTGGTTGACAGTCCGGGCCAGGTGCTCAACCAGGGCACCGAATTGCTCAAGCCCATACTCGGTGAAGACGCCGCCAAACTGCCCGGCAAGGTGATGGAAGGAACCGGCGGCATCATCGAAAACGGCCTCAAGACCGGCACCGGCATCCTCAAGCAGGTGCTGCCGGTGTTTCCGGGGAAATGAGGTGGTTGCGCGATGGGGATGTGCCGCTAGCATGCGCCCCCATGTCCGCTCCAGCACCCATCTCGTTCGCCGCCCGTGAATCGAAGCATGCCATCGAAGAAGGCCTGCTGTTTGCCCCGAAATTTGACGAGCACGGCCTGATGCCGGCGATGGCGGTGGATGCGGAGAGCGGGGCGCCGCTGATGCTCGCCTACATGAACGAGCAGAGCCTCAAACTGACGCTGGAACTGGGCCAGGCGGTGTACTGGAGCCGCAGCCGCAACGAACTTTGGCACAAGGGCGCGACGAGCGGCGAGTTTCAGGAGATCATCGACATCCGCACGGACTGCGACCAGGACGCGCTGGTGCTGCGGGTGAAACAACGCGGCGGCGGCTGCTGCCACACGAAACGCCCAACCTGCTTTTACCGCGTAGTGAAAACGGCGGGCGGCGAGGCGCTGCTGGAGCCGGCGAAGTGAGCCGTCCGGGATCGTTTTAGATCAGCGGCTGCCGGGCAGCATGTTGCCATAGCGGGCGTTGCCCTCCCAGGAACGCGGACGGTTCCAAGGCAGGTTGCTGTACTGGCTGCCATCCGGGCCCACGACTTTTTTGCGCTGCGGCCCTTCCGAAGCACAGGAGGTGAACGAGCAAGCGGTGATGACCGCGAGCAGCAGGACTCTAAACAGACGTGTTTTCATCGTCGGCTTCAATACACGACCCAATCAGTTCTGCACCAGGTTTTCGAGGATCACGCGGTCTCCCGGCATGATGATCTGGCCGTTGACGACGGCGTCCGGTACGATGCTGGCCATGGTGTTGGCACCATCGACGGCCATGACACTGACCTTGCCCACGGTCTGCGCGCCGCGGGTGACGATGAGCTTGGTGTCCTGAGTTAGGCCGGTGGTCTTCCCGGCGTCGATCACGACAAAGCCCCAGTCATAGTTCACGGCGATGATGCGGGAGGTCAGGCTGTTGCGCTCAAAGTTTTTGCGCCGCTCTTCGATTTTGTGCGTCACGTCATCGAGGCGCTTCTGCACTCCGGCGATTTTCTCATCTTCGGCGACCACTTCCTTCTTCTTGGCCTCGGCCTGGGCTTCAAACTCCAGCTTCTCCTTCTTCATGCGGTTGATGTCCTCGGCGATGGTCTCCGGCTTCACGTCCTTGGGAAGTTTCTCGAGCTTGATGGCCAGTTCCTGCTGCTTCTTGACCTTGGCATCCAGCTCCGCCTGCGTGCGAGTGGTCTCACTTTCAGCCTGGGCCAGCTTGTTTTTCTGGGCCTTCAGCTTTTCATCCTCAATGTCACGTTCACCCTGCACGCGGGTGATGTCGGCCACCAACTGGCCCACCAAAGCCACCACCTTTTTCTCCGTCTCTTTTTCACCGACGATGCTGGCATTGATGCTGGCGGTGTTGGTGCGCACAGCGGCAAACTCACGCCCGTTTTGATAGGCAAAGAAGCTGGCGACTAGGATGACGACAGCGCTGAGAATAAAAAGGACTTTGGTCATGGGAAAAAATGGTCTGGGGGTGGTTGCAGAAGAGAGGTTTCAGGCCGTCATCAAGGTTTGGCCGGAGGAGCGGCACCAAAGGGATCCGCCGTGCTGGGCGGTGTGGCACCACCAGCGGGAGGGGTTGCGGGTGCGCCACCGGCAGGTGGCGTGGCCGCTGGAGCAGCACCAAACGGATCAGCCCCCATCGCAGGCGCAGCGGGCGCTGGCGCGGGTGCCGCAGCAGGAGCACCGAAGGGATCGGCTCCCATTGCAGGCGCAGCGGCGGGTGCGGCAGGGGCCATGCCACCGGCTGGAGCACCAAAGGGATCGGCCCCCATCGCAGGCGCAGCAGCAGGTGCGGCACCGCCAGGAGCAGCAGCAGGCGCAGCGGCACCGCCAGCCGCAGGAGCAGCGGCTCCGGCAGGGCCTTTGGCAATCTTGGCACTCTGTTCGGCGGCGGCTACCACCAGATCGCCCGGACGCAGGCGCTCCCCTTCCGCAAGGCTGCCTTTGACCAAGTCGGCCACGGAGGAGTTCTGCTCAACATTGCGCACTTTGAGCTTGGCGACGATTTCCTTGCCACGTTTTACTTCGAGGTCGGCATTGGCGAACACACCACCACCATTGCCTTTATTGAGGACCACAAAACCCCAGTCCGTGTAGGACTGTGCGACCTTGGCAGAAAAATCATCATCCACGATGCCGCGGCGGCCACGGGTTTCGCGCTCTTCGGCCGATTTGGCGGCGTCGGTCAGGTTTTTGACCTTTTCCTGAGCGGTGGCCAGATGCTGACTCTGGTTGGTGAGTGCGGCTTCCGCCGTTGCCCGGTCCTTTTTGATCGCCTCGATCTGGGCCAGCAGCGCCTCAATGTCACCAGCATCCGCGATCTGTTTCTCCTGGTCATTCACCAGCTTGGTGACCTGATCGAGATTCGTCTTCACCACGGCCAGTTCCTGTTCCTTGGCCTGGGCCTTGGCGGTGGTGTCCAACACCGAAGTCTTCGTGGCTTCAAGCTCGGTCTTGGCAGTCGCAAACTGGGTCTCGCGATTTTTTTTCGCTTCCTCCGCCTGCACGATGTGCGCCTTTTGATCGTCGAGATTGGCCTTCGCGTAGGTTTCGCGTTTGCGCTCTTCAACGAGCGTTTTTTGATTGGCCCAGGCAAAATAGCAGGCGGTGCCGAGGCAGACGGCGGAGAGAGCAGATAAGATTTTCCAGACCATAAAAGGGCGTATTTGGGAATTAAGAGACTGATTTTTACCGGAAGTGACAGGTTTCGACAACACCAATTTTCGGGCATTTTGCCGCCGGGGTGGAATCCTGCTTGTGCCGGACGGAGCCAGCGGCTAGAACAAGCGGCGTCAGGGGCCGCGGATGTTCAGCTTGCGAACCCCGCCAGGTCCTGACGGAAGCAACGGCAGCCTGCCTGTCCATGTCGCGGTTCCCTGGCACCCCCCGTCTTTTGGCAAAACGCTGTGTTTTCATGTCACGCGAAGGTTGCACAACGTTGCAGCGCCGCCACCATGCGCGCCCCATGAACAAGCTGGACGAAATCATCGCCCACAAGCACACCGAACTGCAACGCCTGCTGCCACGCACGGAAAAACTCCGTGCCGCCGCCGCCCTGCGTGATGATGTGCGCTCTCTCTATGATGCCCTGCGTGCCGACCCCACGCGCCTGAGCATCATCGCCGAGGTCAAACGCGCTTCGCCCTCCGCCGGCACCATCGCCGCCGACTTTGACCCGCTCACGATCGCCCGTGGCTATGAAAAAGCCGGTGCCAGCGCCATCTCCGTGCTCACGGACGAGAAATACTTCCAAGGCCGCCTCGATTACCTCACGCTGATCCGCGAGCAGTTCGACATCCCCTGCCTGCGCAAAGACTTCATCATCCACGAAGTGCAGATCTTTGAAGCCGTCGTCGCTGGAGCCGATGCCATTCTCTTGATCGTCGCCGCCCTCGACCAAGCCACGCTGGAACACCTCCTCGAAGTCGCCCACACCTTCCAGCTCGACGCCCTCGTCGAAGTCCATGACCTGCCCGAACTCGAACGCGCCCTCGCTACCGACGCCCGCATCATCGGCGTGAACAACCGCAATTTGAAGTCCTTCACCGTCGATCTCGCCACCACCGAGCTGCTCGCCGAGGAAGTGCCGGACGACATCATCCTCGTCGCCGAGAGCGGCATCAAAACACCCGCTGACGCCATGCGCCTCGCCGAAGCTGGAGCCGACACGCTCCTCGTGGGCGAAACCTTGATGCGCAGCGCCAATATCCTCGTAGATCTGCCCGCCCTGCGTGCGCCGACATCGGGACGGCTTGAATGACGGTTCGGAAGCGAAAAACCGCTTGCCGCAGCAGGGGTTGCCGGTAACATCGCGCCCCTTTTGCCGGGCCATGTTGGTCAGGCCAAAGGGTTCAACCTCAAGCCCGATCAACCGGATCAGCCCTCGCGGCTGAGCGCTTTGCACTCCAAAACGTGCGGAAGACAGGCACCCTCATCCAAATACATGTCAACACAGATCCTCGCCGAGCTCGTCGAAGCCGGAGTCCATTTCGGACATCAGACCAAACGCTGGAATCCCAAGATGAAGCCCTTCATCATGGATAAGAGAAACCAGATCTACATCCTCAACATCGAGGAGACCGTCAAGCAGATCGACAAGGCCGCCGATTTCCTGGCCGACCTCGCCCGCAAAGGCAAAAAAATCCTCTTCGTCGGCTGCAAACGCCAGGCGCAGGAAGCCGTAAAACAGGCCTCAGAAGCCTGCGGCCAGTATTACGTCAATCATCGCTGGCTGGGCGGCACGCTCACCAACATGGAGACGATCAAGAAAAGCATCGCCCGTCTCAACTACCTTGAGGACATCGACAACAAGCCTGAGGTCAAGCTCATGTCCAAGAAGGAACTGGCCAGCCTCAACCGCGAGCGCATCAAGCTCGAGCGCAACCTGCGCGGCATCCGTCACATGGGCAAGATCCCTGACGCCGTCGTCATCGTCGATTCCGCCCGCGAGCACATCGCCGTGCATGAGTCCCGCCGCCTGAAAATCCCAATCGTCGCCCTCGTCGATACCAACGCCGACCCGACCATCATCGACTACCCCATCGCCGCCAACGACGACGCCATCCGCTCCATCCGCATCATCCTGCAGAAGCTGATCGACCCCGTCATCGTCGCCACCGCCGAAGCGAAGAAGTAATCCTTTACCCCTACCATTTGAACCATGGCTGAAATCTCCGCTAAACTCGTCATGACCCTGCGTGAAAAGACCAACGCAGGCATGATGGAATGCAAAAAAGCCCTCACGGAAGCCGCCGGCGACCTTGAGAAGGCTGAAGTCCTCCTCCGCAAAAGCGGCACCATCAAGGCCGAGAAAAAGGCCGACCGTCAGACGAAGGAAGGCATCATCGCCTCCTACATCCACATGGCCGGCCGGATCGGTGTGCTGATCGAAGTGAACTGCGAAACCGACTTCGTCGCCCGCAACGAAAACTTCCAGGCCCTCGTGAAGGACATCTCCCTCCACATCGCCGCCTCGAACCCACGCTTCCTACAGCGCGAAGACGCTCCCGCCGACCTCGTTGCCAAAGAGCGCGAAATCGGTGCCGAACTGGTCAAAGGCAAGCCTGCCAACATCGTGGACAAGATCGTGGACGGCAAAATGGAGAAATTCTACGCCGACAACTGCCTCCTTGAGCAAGCCTTCATCAAGAACCCGGACATCACCGTCCGTGACCTGATCAAAGGCAAGATCACCGAGCTGGGCGAGAACCTCATCGTCCGCCGCTTCACCCGCTACGCCGTGGGTGAGGAGATCTGATTCAAGCCGCAGAGCATACACCTCACGAAAAGGCGGTCGGAAACGACCGCCTTTTTCATTTCTGCCCTTGAAGCGGCACCTTAATGCTTGGGACCAGCAAGACATTCTTCACCACTTCAAGTTCCTCCTTGGTTAGTCCCCTGCCCAGCAAACTCACCCAATTGTCTGCAAACACCCACCTTTGAAGCAATGGCGTGCCAAATTCTTGGACTCTCTCAAGATAGTGCCTGTCCTGGCACCACCTGAGAACCGCACCAGGTTGTTGAAGCTCCTGCTTCTCAAATATTTTCCAGTCATACATATCCCGGTCCGGCGGTGGCGGTTCTATAAACATTGGTAACCAGGAAAGGGTCCACTGGTGCTTGCCCACCGAATAAGGGGCTCTCGTCACACTCATCAGCCAGGTCTTTTCCTGTCCGCTCTGATCAACAATGCTGCCTCCAACGACAAGCTCTTCATTGATCTCGTAACCAAGCCAAACATACGACTGCCAAAGAATGACATGAGCTGTGCATGACTCATGTCTCATGCCCTTCATGATGGGCGATTCTTTAGTCATCTGTTCCTTAATCTCAGAAAGCGCCTGCTTCATCATCGACACAACAGGCTCCTTGAGGTCTTTCGTTTGAAAGATTGTGACCTTCTTCTCAGACTCTGCACTTCTGTCACTTTGACCACCCTGAGCCAAACTCAAAGTGGGTAAGCAAAGCAAGACAACTGCAACGAGTCCGATGTGCATGGAGTGGGAACTCATGAGGTTGTATTCTGGGTTCAAGCCAAGCGGCGTACTTTTGTGTCGAGGAAGTCCCTGCTTGTTTAGAGAGGTGTGGTGCCGAAGGCAAACGAGCCTTTCCTGCATGGTGGGGCACAGTCTAGTGGGATACCTGATATTTAGCTTTGCTAAAATACCTGATTCATGCCAAATTTCCGTAATTGGCATATTTCCCATGAGTGGCGACCACCTCTCCGGCCCTCCATGCCTGCGTCCTGTGCGCACCCCAATCCCATCGAACTGCGGTGGTGCCTGAACCTAGGGCACCAAGGGCGGTAGCGTGACCACAAGGCCGCGTTGCCCTGAAAACTCGCAACTTTCAGTTTCCTCCCGGCCCAGAATCCTCCATCCTGCGCGCCCGCTTTTCGCCCCCAAATTTGCCGTGAGTCTTTCGCATCCCACTGACGACCTTCGCGTCGCTGAAATCCTGCCGTTGATCCAGCCAGCCCTGCTCATGCACGAGTTCCGGCTGGGAGAGCTTGAATCCGCCTTCATCGAAGACTCGCGCAAGCGCGCCGAAGCAATCCTGACGCTGAAGGACGACCGCCTGCTCGTCGTCGTCGGCCCTTGCTCGATCCACGACACCAAATCCGCGCTCGAATACGCCCAGCACATCATTGAGGCACGGCAGAGGCACGGAGCTGACCTCGAGATCGTCATGCGCGTCTATTTTGAAAAACCGCGAACCACCGTCGGTTGGAAGGGCTTCATCAATGATCCGCATCTCGACGGCACCTTCGACATCAACAGCGGCCTGCGCGGCGCACGCGATCTGCTCCTCAAGCTCACCAAACGCGGCGTTCCCGCCGGCACGGAGTTTCTGGACGTGATCACTCCGCAGTACATCGCTGATGTCGTCGTTTGGGGCGCGATCGGTGCCCGCACCACCGAAAGCCAGGTGCATCGCCAACTCGCATCTGGTTTGTCCATGCCCGTCGGCTTCAAAAACGGCACCGATGGCGGCATTCAGGTCGCGCTTGATGCCATTGAGGCCGCCAAAGGCCAACACTGCTTCCTGTCCGTGACGAAGGACGGCGTCGCCGCCATCGTGAACACCAAGGGCAACAACGCCTGCCACGTCATCCTGCGCGGCGGCAAAGGCGGCACAAATTTCGACGCCGCCTCGATCAAGACCGTCGCCGATCAACTCACCGCGCGCGGCCTGCCCGCCAGCGTCATGGTCGATTGCAGCCACGGCAACAGTCTGAAGGATTACCGCAAGCAGCCCGTCGCCTCCGCTTCCATCGCCGAGCAGATCAGCGCTGGCAGCAAAGCCATCACCGGCGTCATGATCGAAAGCCATCTCGTCGAAGGCCGCCAGGACACCAAGCCCGGTCAAGCCATCACCTACGGTCAGAGCATCACCGATGCCTGCGTCTCTTGGGAAACCACGGCAACCATGCTCGATCAACTCGCCGCCGCCGTGCGCGAGCGCCGCAAAAAATGAATTTCACCCGCAACTGCCTCGGAAGCCTCGCGAAGTGCCGCATCCTCGTCGTGGGAGATGTGATGCTCGATCATTTCATCTGGGGCCACGTCCGCCGCATCTCGCCCGAGGCACCGGTTCCGATTGTCGAGGTCACGCGTGAAGAATTCTATCCCGGCGGTGCCGCAAACGTCGCCCGCAACATCTCGCCCTTCTCGCCGCACACGCACCTCATGGGCCGTGTCGGCAAAGACATGGCCGCCGACAAGCTGCGGACGCTCTTGATCGAAGACCAGGTCGATCCCGCACCGCTGCTCGTTCACGAAACCCTGCCCACGATCTCCAAAGCCCGCGTCGTCGCACGCCAGCAGCAGATCGTCCGCGTCGATCGCGAAAAACTGCTGCCGCAGACCGATGACGAACTCGCTGAAGTCGGCCAGCGCTTGAGAAAACTCGCGCCGAATCTCGATGCCATCATCCTCGAAGACTACGGCAAGGGCTTCATCACCGAGAAGCTCATGCAATTGGTCGCCAAAATCGCCGCCGAGCACAAACTCATTGTCACCGTCGATCCATCGCCGCGCAATCCTCTGCCCTGGGCCGGTGTTTCGCTCGTGAAGCCGAATCGACTCGAAGCCTTCGCCGCCGCCGGACTCGAAGACCACCTGCTGCCCGACGTTCCGCTCGAAAACAAAGAACTTCTCGAAGTCGGCCGCGTCCTCCTCGCCAAATGGAATGTTGCCAGTGTGCTCGTCACCCTCGGTGAGCAAGGCATGATGCTGTTCGAGCGCGACAAAGCCCCGCATCACATCCCCACGCGTGCGCGTGAAGTCTTCGATGTCTCCGGCGCTGGCGACACCGCCATCGCCCTGCTCACGCTCGCCCTCGCGGCCGGATTCACCCTGCAAGACGCCGCCGAAATCTCCAATCACGCCAGCGGCATCGTCGTCGGCAAACTCGGCACCGCCACGTTGACGCCCGACGAACTGCTGGCAGCCTTCTCATAACATGAGCACCGATTTTTCCTCTTTTTTCAAAACGCATCTCAGCGAGCATCAGGACGCCATCGCCAAACTCAGTGCGATGAGTGATCAAATCGCCCCGCTGGCCGACGCGTGGCTCACCGCGTTGCGAAACGGCAAAAAAATCATCTTTTTCGGCAATGGCGGCAGCGCCGCCGATGCGCAGCATCTCGCCGCCGAACTCGTCGTGCGTTACCGCATCAATCGTCCCGCTCTCGCCGGCCTCGCCTTGACCACCGACACCTCGATCCTCACCGCGCACAGCAACGACTTCGGCTACGACACCGTCTTCTCGCGTCAGATCGAAGCCCTCGCACAGCCCGGCGATGTCGTTCTCGGCATTTCCACGTCAGGCACGAGCAAAAACGTTCTCCTCGGCCTCCAGGCCGCCAACGCACGCGGCTGCGTCTCCATCGCCTTCACCGGCGAAACAGGTGCCGATTGCGCCGCTGAGGCCAAACTGAGCTTCAAAGCACCTTCGGGCATCACCGCACGCGTCCAGGAATGCCATCTCCTCATCGGGCATCTCCTCTGTGATGTCGCGGAGCAAAGCTTCGCGGCAGCTTAACGCCCACCACTCGCGTCCTTCATGGTCGCCGGCAGTCACATCCTCAAAACGCTCTCGCTGGCGACGACGCTGCGCATGGCACGCCTGTTGTTGAGCCTCGCGCTCACCTGCGCCCTCGCGCGTTATCTTGGCGGCTCCGGTTTTGGCCAAATTGCCGTCGCCATGGCGCTCGTTTCGATTTTGCTCAGCGTCGGCGAACTCGGCTTCGCCCGCTACACCGTGCGCGAATTGATGAAGCCCGGCAGCGACCAATCCGCCGTGCTCGGCACCACCATCACGGCACGCTTCATCGTTTCGGCGGCTCTGTTCGTCGGTCTCATCGGCTGGATCGGCTGGCGCAAACCAGAAGGCACCTTACTGCTCATCGTCTATGGCATGCAGCTCCTCACCAATCCCGCCACCGAGACACTCGCGTGGCTGGAAGCACACGGACGCGTTGCCAATACTGTCATCGCGCAATTCACCGGCTTCATCGTCAGCGCCGTCTGCATCGCCATCGGCATTTGGAATCATGCGCCGCTGTGGTTCTTCGCGCTCACCTATGCGCTCGAAGGCTGGATCTTCATCGCCTTGTGCTGCTGCGTCTTCTGGCGTCATGGTGGTCGCATTCTGCCGCGCGCCTTCACGTTTCAGCGCGCCTTCGCTCTTGTCAGCCGTTCCTGGCCCGAACTCGCCTCCCAGGCCGCGCTCATCCTGCTGTTTCGTCTCGACACCATGATGATTCAATGGCTTCGCGGTTCTGAAGAAGCGGGCATCTACGGTGCTGCCGTGCGTGTCTCCGAAATGGCCTATTTCATCCCCGGCATCCTCGCCACGTTGTTTCTGCCGCGTTTGATGGAGGCCCGTCAAAACAACACCGCACTGTATGAAAAGCGCGTGGTCGATTATCTCTCCACCTCCGTCATTCTCGCCTTCGCCGTCGCCGCTGGATTGCTCATTCTCTCGCCCTGGATGTCCACCGCCTTCGGCAGCGAATTCGCCCGCAGTGGCGAAATGCTCCGCGTTCACGCCTGGGCCTTCATCCCATTTGCTGTCGGCATCGCCCGCACGCAGCTCCTCACCGTCGAAGACCGCCTCGCCGACAATCTCACTTCCATCATCCTCGCCGTGGTCATTAATGCGTGGTTGAACCTGGAATGGATTCCCAAGTATGGCGGCATCGGTGCCGCCTGGGCCACGCTCGTCTCCTACACGCTCGCGTGGATCATCTGGACCTACTGTTCCCCCGATTTGCGTCGGCACGTCTCCGGTTTCATGACGCGTACGTTCGTCGGCCTGCCAAGGTTCACACTCGTGCGTGTGCGATCCCTCCTTCATGTGTGACGCCAGGATGCTCGTCGAGGTCGGCTGAGAATGACGAATGAGTAAATCCGAATGACGAACGAAGCCCAAATGACGAAAGCCAGCCACATGACACAGCTTCGTCATTCGAGTTTCGTCATTCTTTCGTCATTCGGAAATTCGTCATTCGTCATTTGCCAGCCCGCTCAAACTCCAGCGCAGCCTCGCTCCTGACCCGCTTCTCCACCTCCCTTTCTCTCATCCATGCAAGGCAAGGCATTCATCATCTTCCTCGGCGGCCTCGGTGCCGTTTACGTGCTGCTCTCGGTGCTGCTCGATGGCGGCAACTCCATCGGCGCTCTCGCCCAGTTCCTTTCCATCGGCTCCTGCATCCTCGCCATCGCGCAACCACGCGCCGCGCTCTACCTGATGGTCATTTTTGCCGGTTACAGCGACCTGCTGAAGCGCATGATGGTCTTCGACGGCCACGTCACCATGAACGACGTCATGTGGGTGCGCGCGCTATGCCCGCTCACGCTCGCCGGCATCTGCCTCGGCACGCTGGCACGTTCATTGCACGACGGCAGCCTGCATCAGCGCCGCAAGCTCATCTCCCTGCTTGTGTGCATCCTCGGCTTCATTGTTTCCGCCGTTTCTGCGTTGCGCAGCGGCGGTGGTTTCAATGCTGCCGCCACCCAGCTCGCCGACGGTGCCGCCTACATGTTCTTGCTGTTCGTCGTGCCCTGTGTCTTCCGCACGCCAGAGCAGATCATCGCCTTCATCAAATACTGCCTCATCGTTTTCATCCCGGTCGCGCTCTACGGCCTCAAGCAGCAGATCTTCGGCCTAAGCGACTTTGAAATCGAGTACCTGCGCTCCGGCCTAACCGTTCTCTCCAAGCATCTCGACGACGTGCGCCCGCGTCCCTTCTCCACGCTCGTGGACAGCTCGCCCTTCGGCACCAGTTGCGCCATCTGCGCCTGCCTCGCCCTCATGGTGCGCCGTCATCATCGCGACACCGGCACGCGCACCTGGGGCATGATGAGCTTCGTGCTCTTTGGCCTCTTCGTCGCCGGCTGTGTCGCCAGCATGACCCGCTTTGCCAATTTGAACTGGGCCCTGCCGCTGCTGCTCCTGCCCGTGCTGCGCAGCGCCCGTGGCACCGCCGCGCTCTATGCGTTCGTCACCACCTTGTTCTTCACCGCGTGCATCTTCGCGCAGGATTTGATCAACGGCGTCACCAAGCTCACGCTCTGGGCGCTCGAAAACTTCGGTGGCACCGCTATCGGCGAACAATTCGCCCGTTTCTGGACCATCTGCGACCGTCTCGAAGGCATGCACGACCTCGCGCACAATCCGCTCATGTGGACCATGTTCGGCTATGGCACCAAAGGCGCCTCGGACATGCATGAGGCACACATGGTCGCCAGCCACGACCTCATCTCCAATCTGCTGCTCGAAATCGGCTGGCTGCCGCTAAGTCTCCTGCTCATCTTCGCCGCGCTCGCCCTGCACTCCTTCCACCGCAGCGTGCTCAGCCTGCGCGGCACGCCCACCTTCAGCATCTGCCTGTGGATGGTCGGCATCGAGTTCGGCCTTCTCGTACACAACGTCTTCGCTGGCAACGTCACCTCCACCTTCCCGGTGAATTTCTTCTTCTGGTTTATCGCCGGTGCTTTGAACGCCTGCATCATTCATCAGGAAAGCCTGCGGGTTAAAAAAAGCCTGCCGTCACAACCTGCGCCGCAGCCGGTGCATCTGCATCATCCGGCTTTCGCACGCGCCCAAACCGTGCCGTTCAATCGCACCCTGCCACATGGCTGATTCATCCCAGCTCGTCGTCCTCGCTCCCTACGCCTTGCGCGACTGGACCGGCAGACCACATCGTTTCCTCGATCCGGCACCGATGCCGTTTCGTAGCAAAGCCCTCGTCAGTGCGTGGTTTCAAAACGACGAGCAGCTCGAGCGCGACTACCACCGCCAACAGCGCGGCACCGCACGTCGCATGGCCGATGCGTTCCGCCTTATCGTGCAAAACTACACCACGCTGCATCGGGCCCGAATGATCTACTGCCTAGACGGCATGCATTACGCGATCCTGCTCATGCTGGCGCGTTCCGGCATGTTCCGCACCGAGGGCAAAATCATCCGTCGCCTCGCCTTTCACGACACCGCCTGGCAAAACCTCGCCGCGAAACTGTGCACCGCCCCGGCCGCCTTCCAAATCGAGTGCATCACGCACGAGCAGTTTGCCTCCGCCGCGAAACACCTCGGCGCACATCGTGTCATCTCGCGCCCATGGAAGATCGACGCCGGGTGGTTCCAGCCTGCGCCCGATGCACTGCATCTCCGCGCCCTGCTGCCCGGCAACATCAGCCGCGACGAGTCCATCGTGCCGCCACTGCTTCACAGCGGCATCTCCATCACACGCATTGCCCGTTCGGATTCGTTACACACCCGTTTCGCCGCCGAAATCGCCGATCCGCGCTTCGAACTCGTCACTAACGCCTCGCATCGCGAATACCTCGAGCATCTGCACGCCGCGCCCGCTGTTTTGCTACCTATCGTTCCCTGCGATGGTTCCGCCGGCCTCACCGCCGCGCTGGAAGCCATCGCCGCTGGCATTCCTGTGCTCGCCAATCGCAGCATGGGCCTCACCGAACTCTTCGCCGAGTGCCAGTATCCCGTGCCGATGCTCCACAACCTCGATCCCGCCGCCTGGGCGCACGCTTATCGTCAAATCGAAGAACAGCACGAATCGCCCGAGTTCAACGAAGAACTCGAAGTCTCACGCAAACTCCTGCTCAAACACCATCGCATCCTGCCTGCGGGCGACGATTGGGCGCAAATCTTCGCCGCCGCCTGTGCCGCCGAATCGCCCGCTTGCGAAACCCATCTGCGCGAAGCTTCCACCGCATGAGACCCGGCCTGCTGCTCATCAGCCATGCCTATGCCGCGCTCGAAAATCGCAAGAAGCTCCAGGCGCTCGCCGCGCATTTCGATCTCGTCTGCGTCACCTCCACCATCGAGCAGCGTACCATCCTCGGCCGACCATCCTCCGACTTCGACAACGACAGCGATGCCGATTCACGCAGCTACCAGCTCATCCGTCTTCCACGCCGTGGCGATAGCGACACCACCTTCCGCTACGCCGGTCTCGCCGCCGTCATGCGCTTACGCCGTTTCGATGTCGTCCTCGTCGAAAACGAACCTTGGGCCTTGATCTGCTGGCAGGCACGCTTTTGGAAGTCATTCCTTCAACGCCACGCCCTCTTCGGCGAATTCACCTGGGAAAACGTCGAACGCCCCGGCTGGAAAGGCTTCATCCTCGCTCAAATCTATCGTGCGATGACCGCCACGACCGATTTCATCATCGCGGGCAATCAAGCCGCCGCCAAACTCGTGCAACGTCGTGGCGCACGTTCCAGCAACGTTCTCGTCGCCCCACAACTCGGCGTCGATCTTACCAACCATCAGCCCGCATCACCCGCTGAGCGTCGCGAACTGCGCAAAGCCCAAGGTTTGCCTGAAGACGCCTTCATCATCGGCTACTGCGGCCGTTTGACCGAGGAGAAAGGCATCCATGAATTGATCGAAGCCTGCGACGAATTGCAAAACGTCCACCTCGCTCTTCTCGGCTCCGGCAAACTCGAACCCTGGCTCCAAGAGCAGTCGCAATCACGCCCATGGCTTCACATGCTGGCACCGCGCCCGCATTTCGAGATTCCCAACTTTCTGCGCTGCCTCAACGTCTTCGTGCTCGGCAGCAAACCCGTTCACACGATGCAACTCTGCTGGGAAGAACAGTTCGGCCACGTCCTCATCGAAGCCATGGCCTGCGGCGTCACCACGTTGGGTTCAAACAGCGGTGCCATACCCGAAGTCATCGGCCACAACGAGGCCATTTTCCCGCATGGTGATGCCAAAACGCTCGCTGAACGCATCCGACGCGCACTGAAGTCTCCGCTCGCCTCCAGTCAGCTCGAGCGCACTCGCACACAATACACACACCATTCCGTCGCCTCACAATGGGCCACGTTCATCCAACAACAACTCGCCCGCGCAACGTAGATACCATGTGGGCGGAGTCACCGAAGCGGATCGGTGATAAGAAGGGGGTGTTAGCAAACCCACACCATCCACCACCCACATGGCAACACATC
>JAYVIO010000152.1:0-14841 GCA_043770175.1 Verrucomicrobiales bacterium
TTCTTGCCGGTGTTCCAGCGGTACTGGCCGTACCAGGGGCCGATGCCGTGGTAGTAATCAACGTCGCCATACTGCAGGCTGCCGAGCAGGCCTTCATCAATGAGCGCCTTGGTGACCTGGAACTGATTCGAAAAGCGGCACTCAAAGCACACGCAACCCTTCACGCCGTTCGCTTTGGCAGCAGCGGCAATCTCGCGCACTTCCTGCAGCGAGTTCGCCATCGGCTTTTCGAGGATGATGTGCTTTTTGGCATTCGCGGCGGCCACGGCCTGGTTGCGGTGCTGGCTGGGATAGCTGGAGATGTCCACGACGTGGATGTCGGGATTGGCCAACATTTCATCGAGGTTCTGGTAGCTCTTGATCGGCGTGCCGTGCTTGGCGCTCAGTTCGGCATCGTCCAGCTTGCGGGAGGAATAGACCGCGGTGACCTGGCCCTGCTTGGTTTTGTTGATGGCTTCAATGTGAGCGCTGGCGGCCCAGCCGTAACCGATGATCCCGACGTTGTATTTCTTCATGGTGGTGGAATTGGAATGCTTCAAATGAAGCGGAGAATGTCCGTTTCAATACCGCGTTTCAACCACGCTCTTTCGCATGTTTGCCATCGGGCGGAGAATTTTGCCGGTGAATCCCCGAAAACAACGCAGCCGCACGGTGAGGTGCGGCTGCGTGGGAAGAATATTGGCAGGCTGCTTACTCAGCGGCTTCTTCGGCTTCGGCAGGTGCCGGAGCGCCTGCGGAGGAGACGGCCAGCTTGACGGTGGCGGTGACTTCGTGACCGAGTTTGACGACGATTTCGAAGTTGCCGGTGCTCTTGATCGGCTTTTCGAGGACGATCATGTGACGGTCGATCTCCAGCTTCGTCTCCTCGGTGATGGCCTTGGCGATGTCGATGGTGGTGATGGAACCGAAGGCCTTGCCGCCTTGACCGGTGGAGAGGGTGAGCTTCAGCTTCAGTTTCTTGAGCTTGGCGGCCAGCTTCTCAGCTTCGAGGGTTTCCTTGGCCTCACGCTCAGCGCGCACGGCTTTGAGGCGCTCGGTGTAGCGGAGATTGCCTTTGGTGGCTTCATAAGCCTTGCCTTGGGGCAGCAGGAAATTGCGGGCAAAGCCGCGCTTCACCTTGACGACATCGGCTTCGGCTCCGAGGCCTTTGATTTTTTCTTTGAGAATGACTTGTGTGGTTGGCATAGCGACGGTTCCCTGGGG
Source organism: Verrucomicrobiales bacterium (assembly GCA_043770175.1). GTDB lineage: Bacteria > Verrucomicrobiota > Verrucomicrobiia > Verrucomicrobiales > Verrucomicrobiaceae > Prosthecobacter. The sequence goes on from JAYVIO010000152.1 coordinate 1,204, forward strand.
GAAAAGGGGCGCGAAACTACACGCCTCCTAACCTCTGTCAAAGACGGAATCTGGGTTCTTTTAAGGCAGCAATGAGGTGGTCGAGAGCGTGTGGCACGGTGGTGTTGTCGGTGCGGATGCCGAGGTCAGCGCGCAAGGGCGCTTCAAAGCCATCCTGCGTGCCCGTCATGCCCGTCATCTGCTGGGCGGCGGCTTTGGCGTAGAGACCTTTGACATCGCGGGCGACGCAGACTTCCAGCGGACAGTCGATGTGGATGAGGTGCACGCGTTCGCCAAGAATCTGCCGCACCAGATCGCGGTGGTGCTCTTTCGGTGTCACGAAGGCGCAGACAACGGTGTTGCCCTGTTCTGCGGCGAGTTTCGCCAGATGCGCGGCACGGCGCAGGTTCTCGCTGCGGTCGGCATCGCTGTAGCCAAGATCGGCGCAGAGGCCGGAGCGCAGTTCATCGCCATCAAGGAGGATGACCGCCTGGCCTGCGGCTTGCAGGTGATCACGCAAGGCCCGCGAGAGCGTCGTCTTGCCGGAGGATGGCAGGCCAAACAGCCAGAGCACCGGTTTCATTCGCTGCGCTGGCGGTGGAGCTGTGGTTTGACGACCATGGGCATCGACTGGCGTTGCGGCACACGCTCTTCACCGAGGAACTCGGCGATGCGGTTGGCTCCGGCCTGCGGATCGCGGACGAGTTCGGGGTAATCGACTTCGAGCAAGCTCACACGCGAGTGCTTGCGTAGCAGCGTGAGGATTTCGAGCGCGTGTTTTTGCTGCGCGGTTTCGAGGTGCTCGCGCTCGGTCTTCGGATTCGTGCCTTTGTGCGCCAGCATCTGCCATTGGCTGGCGACGACCTCCTGCACGGGCCGGGTCATGAAGATGATCTTGTACTTGTGCTTCGGCGGCAGGTTCGGCAGCAGAGCGCTGATGACCTTGGTGGCCTTGCCGTGGGCCTGCTCGATGATAAGCGGACGCTTGGGCAGGTTTTTAATGTCCTCCCACTCCCAGTAGCCTTCGGGATTGTCGATGTCGGCCTCGCGTTTGCCATCGTGCATGAGCTCCATGCCACCGGCGCGGAGCATCTGCATCATGAGGCTGGTGCCGCTGCGGGGCAGGCCGCTGACGAGCACGAACTCCTGATCCTCGGGCATGTCGCTTTTGCTGGCGGCATCACGCTCGCGCTTTGCTTCGAGCCGGCGCAGGCCTTCGGCGGCGAGAGCAGGGACGCGGGCGGCGCTTTCCTGGCGGACGCGCTCGGTGCGCTCTCGCTCGGCTTTGCGGTGCTCGTTGCGGAGTAGTTTGAGCTTCAAGAGCGCACCGTCGGCGGCTTCGGTGTTGCCTTGTCCGCGCAACGCAGCAGCGAGGTAATGCCACGCGTGATAAAAATGTGGCGCGAGCTGCGTGGCGAGGCTGAGGGCCTGCGCGGCGGCGTCCCACTGCTTGAGCGTGACAAGCGCGACACCAAGTAGGAAATGGCCGCGTGGATTGCCGTATTGGAAGCCGGTGGCGGCGAGTGCGTAATCAACGGCCTCTTCCGGCTGATCGAGATGCAGCGCGGAGCGGGCGAGGCCGATGTGGGCGAGCGCGTTGTGCGGATCGACCTCCAGCGTGGTGTGGCAGGTCTGCTGGCAATCCTCCCAGCGGTGCAGCTTGAGCAGGGCCTCGATGCGCAGGCTCAGGTAGGCCAGATCACGCGGACGCTGCTCGGCGACGATGGCGAGATGCTCCAGCGCATTGGCGGGCTGCTTGCGTTCGATGGCGATGTTCGCCTGAATCATGTGCGCGCCGGTCTTGTCGCCAAAACCTTCCAGGATGGCCGCGACGGTCTTCTCGGCCTCATTGAGCAAGCCAAGGCGCAGATAGCAGCGTGCGAGCACCTGGGCGTAATCGAGGCGCTCTGGGTAGCGATGATAAATGTCTTCCAGCATCGGCAGCGCCTGCTCGTGGCGGCCGGTGTCCATGCAGGCGCGGGCCATGTTCCAGGTGTTCTCGCGGTTCGTTTCCTCGGCGGCTTCGCCGGGATCGTCGGAGATCTCGTTGATGTAACCGAGATCCACGAACTGCTGCAGCAGCGCCTTGTTGTCGGCGTCGGTGAGCTGGGAGGTTTGGGAAGGACGGGGCTTGGCGGCGCTTTCCCAAGTGGGAATTGTCTTCACGTCCGGTGCGTTCTCGAAAGCCTCACGCAGCACGCGGCCTTCCATGTCCTGGCCGACGGGGAGATCGAAGTAGGTCAGCACCGTCGGCGTCACGTCGAGCAGACGCGCACCGTAGATGAGCGCGTCTTGTTTGAAGCCGGGACCGGCGGCGGCAAAGATGCCCTGCGGGCGATGCCACACGGTGATGCCTGCGGGAACACGCGGAGTAAAGGTGGGGCGCAGGTGATCACTGTGGAAGCCGTGATCGCTGACCAGCATGATCGCGGTGTCGGGACCGGCGATCTGCATCAGGCGGGCCAGCAGCAGGTCGTGGAAGCGGTAGGCGCTGTTTACCACGTCTTTGTAGAGTGCGAAGTCAGCATCCGGTGCGCCCGGCATCTGCGGCGGGTGGAAGGGCATGAACTCGTGGCAGATCTCATCAATGGCGCGGTAATAGATCGCCGTGAAGTCCCAGTCGGGCCGGTTCTCCATCAGCCAGCACGCGGCGGAGTGGACGCTGCTGGCTTCCGCGAGCCGCTGCGCCAGATGCCAGAGGCGTTTGTCCTTGGACTGGTCGATGCTGGGCGCATCGGGCACGAACAAGCGCAGCACTTCATCCGGGTCGATGTCCCAGGGGCTCACGCGGCGTTCGTTGAGATGCTCGGCGAGGTCTTCCGGCCAGTAAGTGCCCGGCGCGGGCTTCGGCCAGTCTGCCGGCGCGTCTTCTTCCTTGTGCTTGAAGCTGTTGTAGAGGTTCGAGACGATGCAGCCCTGCGGATGCTGCTCCCCCTGCGTGGCGAACCAGCTCACCACATGGGATTTGAGCCCGCGCTCCCCCAGCATCTCCCACACCGTTTTGCAGCGCCGCGTGGCGGCGGAGACGGGCACCACTTGGCCGGCGGCATTCACCTCCGTGAAACCCGGCACGCCATGATGGTAGGCGTGCTTGCCGGTGGCGATGCTTGTCCACAGCATGGGCGAGAGCTGCGGGTCCAGCGTGGTCAAATTGCCCGAGGTGCCTTGCTCAAGAAGACGTTGCAGCGCGGGCATCTGCCCGGCATCGACCAGCGGCTGGATGATCTTCCAGTCCGCGCTGTCCCAGCCGACGAGGAGGAGTTTGGGCTTGGGGCGCTGCGTTTCAGGCATGCTCTTGGGCAAAGGAAAAGATTTTAAACCACAGAGGCACGATGGACACAGAGATTTCTGATCAGGATCATTTCAGACCTCTGCGTTCATCGTGACTCTGTGGTTAAAGAAAAAAGTGCGGGCGTTACGGCCCGCACCTTGGAGTTTCAAGCAAGAATGAGCATCCAGCCAACTTACGCCGCCAGCTTCCGGCGGCGGCGCAGGGCCACACCACCCAGACCGGCCAGTGCCAGCAGCGCGCGGCTTGGCTCGGGTACGGCTCCCACAGTGATGCTATTGCCCACCACGGACTCGACATAGGCCGAGTTGATCGTCAGTGCCTGTGCAGTCTCATTCCAGCTCACATTAGCCCAGCCCCAGTTGTCGGTGCTCGTCTTGAAGCCGATGTTCTTGTTGAGCTGGTCGGAGGTGAGGTCGATGACGCTGCCGCTGCCATAAGCACGAAAATAGCCATAGCCAATCGCGCCATTTCCCCCAGCGCCGATGACGGTGCCATTGGCGAAGAAAGTGGGAATGCCTGAATCACCAAAAAGTAAGCCTGTGTTATAAACGCCGCCAAGATTGCTAGCCGGGTGGGCTCCTATGCTCGTATAAGTTGCGTTCGAATTTGCGCGGATAACCCCAAAAGCGCCGACCGTGAAATTGCCATTATTATCCGCCGGAAAACTGAGCTCAGAGCCAAACCCAAACGTGACCGACGTCACTGCGGCCTCCACCTGTGGTGCGGCAAGCAGGGCGGACAAGCCGGCTGCACCGGCGAGGTAGCCCGCCAAAGGCGAGCGTTGAGCGGCGATTCCCGGACGGGCCGGACGACGGGTAGTGAGGGCGCAAGTTTTCATGATGGATGAGTGTGATCTGGTACGGTTGCCTGAACACTCGTGTCTTTCGGCAGTTATAGGCAGCAAGCAAACCACCCACTGTGGGCTTTTTTGAGGACACGGCGGCGGTTCTGCGGCTTACGCGAGGAATCCTCCCCGCAAGCCGTCGGTCATCAGCCCAAACGAATAAACTTGGCTACAGCCTCGGTGCGGGAGCTGACCTGCAGCTTCTCGTAGGAACGCTCCAAATGCGTGCGCACCGTGGTAGCGGAGATGCCGAGCCGGCCGGCGATCTCCTTGAAGCGATGACCGCGGCTGAGCAGGTTGATCACCTCCGCCTCACGGGGCGAGAGCTGCACCATCGCTGTTTTTGCTCGTTGCTCGTTGCTAGTTGCTCGTTGCTCGTTGCTCGTTGCTCGTTGCTCGTTGCTCGTTGGACGCGGTTTCAGTCCACAGGAGAAGCGACTGCAACGACTCCTGCACCGACAGCCGATGTGTGGAGATCACGGCATCCACCACGGAGGGATGTTCAAAAGTATCCTGCGTGCCAGTCATGCCTATCAGTTCCCCGGCGACAGCTTTGGCGTAGTGGCCCTTCACATCACGCGCGACACAGACCCCCAGCGGGCAGTCGATGTGGACCATGCGCACACAGGGACCAAGAATCTGCCGCACGATGGCGCGGTGCTGCTCCATGGGCGTGATAAACGCGCAGATGACGATGCCGCCCTCTGCCGCATGGGACTGCGCCAGGTGCGCGGCACGACGCAGGTTTTCACGGTGATCAGCAGCGGTGAAGCCCAGATCCGCGCAGAGACCGGCACGCACCTCCTCGTCGTCCAGCAGGCTGACCCGGTGGCCGGCGGCCAGATGGTGAGCATAGAAGGCGCGGGCGAGCGTCGTCTTACCAGCGGAATGCAGGCCAAAGAGCCAGTAAATGAGAGCAGGCTGCAACGAGATGGAGGACATGCGAGGTGGCCGTGGAATGATTAGGTCGAGCAGATGATGCGTCGAGCAAACATAAGCAAGTCAATCTTAACTTCATTCTCGTCTGCAGTCCCAGCTTCAATCGCGGATGTGTCCTCATTTTGGAGGACGGCTGGAAAGTTGACCTGACGGCTGGATTCAGGCACTGCAAGATGCACCGCCCGCAGGCCAATGCCATGCAGGAGCACGCCTTACGCCCACTCCCTCGTCATGACGGCCAAAACCAGCCAACCGAAAAGCTCCCGCAAGCGGAAGACAGATCCTGAGATGGTCGCCATCAGCCTCGCTGTCATCGCAGTGTTGGCCGCCACGGGTTACTATGGCTGTCTGCTCTTCCAGGGGCCGCAGGCCAAGCCGGTGACCGACATCGCGCCCCGCAAAACGGACGCGGCCGCCTCCAGCACCATCATCGCCAAGTCAGCCGCCCCGGAAGCGCCCAAGCCCCAGATGCAGACCACGCTCAACCAGATCGCGAAGGTGGAGGCGGCGAAGCAAGGCAAGCCCGGCGGCCCGCTGTACGACCTGAGCAGAAGCAATGTGGCGCTGAGTTTTGAAAGCATCGAGGCGGATGATCCGCAAGTGGCCGAGGCGCAGGCCGCGCTGACGAAGTACCGGCAGGCCTCGAACTGGCATGAGCGGCTGCCGTTTGTCTTCGAGCCGGAACGTGTCGAGGCCCTGATGCAGGAGCAGTATGAGAAGCGCGGGCAGAAGGATCCCGAGCATGGGGCTCTCGTTGCAGCCGGCATCATCACGGCGGGCACCTCCAAGGTGCTCAATCTCCAGTTTGCCTGCACGACACGCCCCGATACCGGGATGCGCGCCAATTTTCACCGCAATCGCAATGGCACGCTCAAACTGGACTGGGAATCCTGGGTGGCGTGGAGCGGGAAGACCTGGCCCGATTTCAAGCAGGAGCGCTCGCAGCTCCCGGTGCTCATGCGTCTCGTCGCCAGTGAGAGCAGCTACTACAATTACGAGTTCAGCGAAAGCTGGCGCTGGCTGGCGGTGAAACTGCGCAGCCCGGACGGCCTGCACAGCGTCACCGGCTACGTCGAGCGCAACAGCGGCATCGGTGTCGCTTTGGCCAACCTGATCGGCGTGCCGCTGCCCCACAATCTGCCGGATGGGACGCCGATGCCAGCGCTGAACCTGCCGGGAGCGAAAGCGCTGGTGAGCGTGCGTCTGGCGTTTCCGAACAAGGCGCAGTCGGATCACTGCGTGAAGATCGTCGGTCTGCTGGCAGACCGCTGGCTGCTGTTTCCGGGTGAGGCGAAGTGATCAACCGAGCTTCGCGGCAACCGCCAGCAGCGCCAAAACGCTGACGCTGTCGCGAATCCGGCCATCACGTGCCATTTGGATGGCCTCAGCGAGTGGCAAGCGCAGCACTTCAAGCTCCTCCGTGTCCTCCGGCTGCGCCTGGGTGTGGGTGAGGCCGGTGGCGACGAAGATGTCGCAGACCTCGTTGGTGGTGGAATTGGAAAGCTGGATGCCGGCGAGCAGCGGCTCGATCTTGGCCGCCACGATGCCGGTTTCCTCCAGCAGTTCACGTCTGGCCGCTTCCGCCGGTGATTCACCCGCCGGGCAGCCGCCTTCGGGTATCTCCCACTCGTAGCGGCCGTGGCAGTAACGCCACTGGCCCACGAGCCAGGTGTAGCCATCGTCATCCAGCGGGATCACGCCGACGGCGATGTTTTTGTATTCAACCACGCCATAGATTCCTGTCCCACCGCTTGGCTTGATCACCTGATCCTCGCGCACACGCAGCCACGGGTTCGCGTAGGTCTCGCGGGTGGAGACGGTCTGCCACGGGTTCGGATGTTCGGGTAAAATCATGGTCAAGGAGTCAAGCGGTCAAGGTTGGGTGGAGAGCAGGAGTCCGTCGGCTTCGACTTTGGCCTGCTTGATCGCCTTGAGCACGGGTCCAATCGTCGGGTGCGACTGATACGGCCCGAGGTAGCCATACATCTGCATGCCTTGTACCATGCCCTCCGGCAGCGTCTTGCCCGGCACGCGCACGGCGCTGACCTTGGCATCCGGCCCCACGGCAGTCATCTCCACCTGAAAATCAATCTCGCCATTGAGGTAGCGCTTTTTGTCCTCCCAAAACTTCGCCGTGTTCATGGGCAGGCTCGCATCGGTGATGATCACGTTCTTCGTCGGATCGAGCGCCTTAACGCGCAGCATGTCCTTGTAAGTCCCGCTGCCGCCATCCGGTGCCAGCACTAACAGCGCGTTCAGTTCCGCCACCGAGAGCTTCAAGGTTGCCGCTTTTCCCGCATTCACCGCCGCTGCAAAATCCACGAGCTTCTTATCCAGCTCCGGCACGGCGGGAATCTCCGGCAGCTTGGCTGGTGCCTCCTGCGCGACCGCTGCGATGGCGGTGTTCAAGGTGGATGGCACATGCCAGAACGACCACCAGAGGATGAAGCCAAACACACCAATCACCGCCGACATGATGACGCAGCCATAGCCGGAATGGAATTCGCCCGTCGGAACTTTTTCAAATTTTGCCATGCGGATGAGTTCAGTGTTCAAGGTTCAAAGTTCAAGGTTTTATTGCAGCGTTACGGGTTGCAGCCTTGCTGCAATGCCTACACTGCCAGCATGGCCCCCGCCTTGAATCTCGACACCCGAACCTTGAACATCTTCGCATGAAGATTCTCGCAGCCATGTCCGGCGGCGTGGACAGCAGCGTGGCCGCCGCGCTGCTCGTTCGCGCCGGACATGACGTGTCAGGTGTGTACATGAAGAACTGGATCAATGAGGAAAACATCATCGGTCACTGCCCGTGGGAGGAGGATATCGTGGACGCCGAGGCGGTTGCGAAGCAGCTCGGCATCCCGTTTCGAGTCGTCAATCTCATGACCGAATACCGCGAGAAGGTGGTGAAATACCTCCTCGAAGGCTACCAGGCCGGCATCACGCCCAATCCCGACGTGATGTGCAATCGCGAGATGAAATTCGGCGTCCTGTGGGACTGGGCGCAGGAGCACGGGTTTGAAGGAATCGCGACTGGCCATTACGCACGCAAAGAAGGTGACCACATTCTTCGCGGAGCCGATCCGAACAAAGATCAAACCTACTTTCTCGCCATGATGCAGCCGCACCAGGTGCGCATCGCTCAGTTTCCCATCGGCCATCTGCTCAAGCCAGAGCTGCGCGACCTTGCACGTGAGTTTGGCCTCAAGACGGCCGAGAAAAAGGACAGCCAGGGCATTTGTTTCATCGGTGAGGTGAAAATGGAGGACTTTTTGCGCACCTTTGTTCCCGACAAGCCCGGCCCCATCGTCAATCTCGAAAGCAAAGTGCTCGGCGAGCATCGCGGACTGCATCTTTACACCCTCGGTCAGCGCAAAGGCCATGGCGTCGCCAGTCCGCTGCACAAGCAGGCCTATGTCGTCGTCGCCAAACGTCCGCAGACGAACGAACTCGTCGTCGCCATCGAAAACGCCGACACGCCGCTGCTCTGGGCGCGCAAAGCCGTGCTGCATTCCATTTCGAGCACCGGTGCGCCACTGCATGACGAACGCCTGCTGCAAGCCCAGCCACGCTACCGCTGTCCCGCAGGCGATGCGATCTTTCGCCCGCTCAGTGATGGTCGCGCAGCACTCGAATACCAAGAACCGCAACGTGCGCTAACGCCCGGCCAGATTTGCGCGCTTTATGACGGCGAGCGTCTGCTCGGCGGGGCGGTGTTTGAATCCATCCAGCACGAATGATCCCGTAGCGGAACTCGTGAGAGTTCCGCAGATCGGCAGGCTCACGCCAGCCGCTACAACCCCTGCTTCCAACTCATGACTCCATCCTCCATTCTCATCCTCGGTGGCGGTTGTTTCGGCCTCACCGCCGCACTCGAACTCCGCGCACGCGGCTGGCAGGTCACCGTGATCGATCAGGGCCGCCTCCCTCATCCCGACGCCGCCTCCACCGACATCAGCAAGGTCGTGCGCATGGATTACAGTGCAGACGAACAACACACCGCCATGGGCGAGCACAGCATTGAACGCTGGCGCGAATGGAATGCGCAATGGGGCGAGGACTTGTATCACGAGGTCGGCTTCCTCGTCATGTCGCGGGATGAGATGCAGCCTGGCGGCTTTGAGCATGACAGTCGCCAGTTCCTCACTCCACGCGGTCATAAGCTGCGCCGCACGTCATCCGATTTGTTGCGCGAGTTGCATCCCGCGTGGAGTCACCACACCTATCGCGATGGCTATCTCAATCCCGTCGGCGGCTGGGTCGAAAGCGGCCGCGTCATCGCCAAACTCGCAGCGGAAGCACGTGCGGCAGGCATCGAGATCATCGAAAATGTCGCCCATCCACGTCCACAATTCGACGGCACCCGCTGCATCGGCATCGCATCATTGAATCAGGCGTGGAAAGCAGGTCATGTTCTCGTCGCCACCGGTGCGTGGACGCCGACACTGCTGCCGCATCTCCAAGATGTGATGTGGGCCACGGCGCAGACCGTGTTTCACTTCAAGCCGCACGATCCGCGCCCCTTCACACCACCGCAGTTTCCCGTCTGGGGTGCCGACATCGGCAAGACCGGTTGGTATGGCTTTCCCGCGAATGCCGACGGCCTCGTCAAAGTCGCCAACCACGGTCCCGGCCGCCGCGTGAATGCCAGCGATCCGCGCTCACTGCCCACAGGCGAAGAGGCACGCTATCGTGCCTTCCTGCGCGAGACTTTTCCCTCGCTCGCCGACGCACCACTGCATTCCACCCGCGTCTGCCTCTACTGCGACACCTTTGACGGTGCCTTCTGGATCGACCACGATCCGGCTCATCCTGGTCTGATCATCGCCGCTGGTGATTCCGGCCACGCTTTTAAGTTCACTCCCGTCATGGGTGAGATCATCGCCGACGTGGTCGAACGAAAACCGAATCCATGGGCAGCACGCTATCGCTGGCGCGAAAAGACCAACGCACATTCAGATGGAGCACGTGCCTCGAACTGAAGCTCAGTGGCTACGTTCGCCTAGATGTGAAATCGTTTGGCACAAGCTTACAAAGGACGGGCAATACTACCAACGAGGTTCCTCCCTCCTACACCGCCAACGATGCCTGCGCCGTCTCCTAGGGCGTCGATCCCAACTCCGCCATCAACAGGGATGAAATCCTCTTCCGTCAGGGCACCACGGACTTCGCCGACGCCTACTCCTACGATCTTAGCATCGGCGTTACCGAAAGCCCTGAATGCACCCGCGCTTCTCAAAGCAACCTTCGTCATTGAAGGCCCCGCCACTGCCGAAGGCGACTATGCCAAGAATCTCCGCCTCTCCCAAGAACGGGTCGAGCGAATCCCGCGTGAACTCGTCCGCCACGGCGTGAGCCCTGAGCGCCTCATGCCGGTAGGCTATGGTGAAACGGAAGCCGTCCATCCAGCCAATGCAGTGGAATGCGAGTGCCGCTTCGACCGCCGCGTCATGGTCTTGCGCATGCGTTGACAGCCGTTCACAGGAAAGGGGCCCCATGGAATAGGAGGCCGCCGAAAAAGCCGCCCTCCAGGCTGAGAAGAAAAAGGCCGCAGCGAAGGTTTGTGGGAGTTGGTGAGTGGCGGGAGCTTGGATCGAGTTTCCGTCGCCGTACCTGCCCTCATTCCCTCAAAATGAAGGGACACGGCGGCTGAGGCAGGTCGTTCCACCGTCTCGCGCCGAAATCCGGCGCAGCACCCCGGAGAGTCCGGAGCCTCGCGCCAGAATCTGGCGCAAGACTTGGGATGGTGGCAGTTGCCATGCCGAGATTCGGCGCAGCAATGTCGAAGCTCCCAGGTGTCGCGTCGAGATCTGGCGCAGCACTGCCGAAGGTCCGAGCTGTCGCGCAGAGATTCGGCGCAGCACCTGTCCAGGTTCGCATTCTTGTGCCGAGATTCGGCGCAACGTTCCCGAGACTCCGACCCGTCGCGCCGAAATCCGGCACGACGATTCGGACCCCGCCGCCTCACGGGCTGGAACACCGGCTTCTTGTGAGGACACATCCTGGTTGGCCCTCCCTCACTCCGTCTTCAGCAGCGGCCACAGGGGTGTCTGCTGTTGCAAGAAGGTCACGGCCTGCTCGTCGTCGGAGGTGATCACCGCGCAGTAAAACTCCAGGTGCCGGGGCGTGAGCTTCTGCGCCATCAGGCAGAAGTCGTTGTAGAACACGTTGTCCGCATGGCGCAGCCAGAGGATCACCCGCAGGTCATTGCCCGGCACCGTGCCAGTCTGCTCGTCCACCTGATGAAACACATACACGCCGATGGGCACCCGCCGCCGGGCGCAAAAGACACGGATGGCCTGCCGTAGCTTCAGCGGCAGCCTGGCCTCCGGCACGGCGACGAGTGTCACCTGCGTCTTATCCCCGCTGCCGGATTGGGGGCGCTCGCCGGTGAATTCTCCCGCCACCAGCGAGGCCACTGCCTGCGGTTCCAACCGGATCGTGCCGCCGCCCGCCGCCATCACCCGCACCGTCGTCTGCCTGTCATTGAGGAATCCCATCAGCACATCCGCCGGCATTGAGCAGATCATCGGCTTCGGGCCTCCGGCCTTGCGGACATTGCGCATCTCAAAGTCGGCGGCGGCCCGGCTGGTGAACACCGCCGCAAAGGGGCCGTCCGCATCGCCATAGGTACACCAGACAAAGCCCTGGTCCGTGGTGCGCGTGTGCTCCCCCACCAGCTCCGGGTGGTAGGGCACGTAGATGAAGAGTTCTGCCTTCATCAGCAGCCGGAACATCCGTCCCTGGAGCGACGGATCTTCGGCCGCCTGCTTGATCAGACGTTCCAGCTCATTCTGCGGCTCCGGCTCGGGCCGCCAGTCTTCGGTGGGTGAGTGGCTCATGGTTGGGGAGAAAGGTCAGGACACATCTGATAGCCATCCACGCACGAAACGCGAGCGCCAGATGCCAAAGACGCGGACGACTATGCGATTCGCTCCGGTTCCTGCCCGCTTCTTCCAAACAGCGGACAAGGCGAGATGGGCGCTCTCGCATGAGTGGTTCCATTGTTCTTTATCCGCATTTGCCAAGACGCGGGAATCTGTTTCACTGGATCGAGTGACTTATCGCTTCTGCTTCTATGCGATCAAAACCGGGCCATGGGCGCTGGGGCTGAGCTGGCTGCTCAATCTGTTTCTCACGCGGGGTGAGCCCTGCGGTTACACATCGACGCTGGAGGCGGTGTGGGTGGGAGTGTTTGGGGTGTTGATCGTGCTGGGGTTTGTTTTAGGCCTGCGGATTCAACGACGGAGCCTGATGCTGCTCTGCCCGTTCTGCGCACGTCACGGCGTGGCGGCTATGGATCGTTCGGAAGGGTTGAAGATGGACTGTCCGGCCTGCGGGGAGATTCGCGGCGGCGGCGTGCTGGGGTGGAAGATCGTGCGCGATGAGGAGGACGCCAGCGGGCCGAAGCCGGCGGTGCCGAAGCGGAAGATGGAGTTTCAGTCGCCGTGGTTCTGGGGGTTGTTTGGCGTGTCGGTGATGTCGGCGGTATGCGGGGTGGTGATTCATGAGTTTGGTTTCATGACCGTGTTCCCGCCGTTGTGGAGCTTCTTCGTGGCGAGTCATCTGGTGCAAACCTTCCGCTCGGGCTGTCTGGACGACAATGCCGGGCCGACGTTCCGCAGCCGCCAGCCGGTGAAGTACTGGCTGCGCTCGGCGTTCTGGTGCCTGGGCTACTGCTTTGCGGTTTACCTGCCGATCGGTTATGCGCTGCAGGAGCGGGACGAGTTGAAGGCGAAGACCGAAGCGGCGGCAAAGGCGAAACGGTGAGACGAATGATTGAGCTGAGCGGGGCGGCGATTTGCAATCGCCGTCATGTGGCGGCGTTTCCAGATGGCGATTGCAAATCGACACCCCGTGGAGAAGAACCGCAAGGATGAAAGTCCAGGCTCGTATCTTTTGGTGATGTCCGATCTCTCCGCACTCTCACGCCGCGAACTGCTTGCCCGCATGGGAGGGGGACTGGGTGCGCTGGGGCTGGCGGCGACGGTGCAGGGGGCTTCACGGTCGCACTTCGTGCCGAAGGCGAAGCGGGTGATTCAGTTGTTCATGAACGGCGGGCCGTTTGGGCCGGATTTTTTTGATCCGAAACCGGGGCTGACGAAGTATGCGGGACAGAAGCCGGAAGGCGCGGATTTGCGCACGGAACGGCCGACGGGCGGGCTGCTGGCGTCGCCGTATGCGTTTGCGAAGCATGGGCAGAGCGGGCTGGAGATCAGCGAGCTGCTGCCGAACCTGGCGCGGCATGCGGATGACCTGTGCGTGCTGCGTTCCTGCCACACGGACAATCCGAATCATGGCCCCGCTTTGCTGCTGATGAACAACGGCACGATGACGGAACGGGTGCCGAGCATGGGGTCATGGCTGAGCTACGGACTGGGCAATGAGAACGCGAACCTGCCCTCGTTTGTGGTGCTGTGTCCGGGGAAGCCGGTGCGGTTTTCGATTTTGTGGAGCAGCGCCTTCCTGCCGGCGCAGCATCAGGGGGTGTACATCAATCACTCGAACCTGGACCCGAAGCAGATGATCCCATGGCTGCACAATGACCGGCTGGCGAGTGTGGATCAGCGCAAGCAGCTTGATC
>JAYVIO010000153.1:0-14817 GCA_043770175.1 Verrucomicrobiales bacterium
GTTTCAGCAGCTTGATCCCTCGATTCCAACGCCTTCGGCTCAACGCACTGCCTCCGGGGCGCCTGGATCGTCTTACTGGCAGAACACGGCGGACTACGACATCAACGTCGAACTGGATGATGTGAAGCGCACGATCAGCGCGGAAGCGACGGTGACGTATCACAATGCCTCGCCGGATGCGCTGAGCTACCTATGGGTGCAACTCGATCAGAATTATCTGTCGCACAATGCGGACTCGCGTCTGACGCCGAATACGAAGCGCGGCATTGATCCGGGCAAGGTTAGCTATTCGGCGTTGGACCGGATGCTGACGTACGAAAAGTACGATGGCGAGATGAAGATCAGCAAGCTCACGGACGCGCAAGGCAACGCGCTGCCACATGCAATGGTGAAGACGATGCTGCGGCTGGACCTGCCCGCGCCGCTGGCTGCGGGTGGCAGTTTTGTTTTCAAGATCGCGTGGAGTTTTCCGATCAATGATTGCAAGCATCTGAGCGCGCGCACGGGCTACGAGTTCTTCGAAGAGGACGGCAATTGCATCTACACCATCGCGCAGTGGTTCCCGCGCATGGCGGCGTACACAGACTACGCCGGCTGGATCAACAAGCAGTTCCTCGGCACGGGCGAGTTCACACTCGAGTTCGGCAACTACACGGTGCGCCTCACCGCGCCGGATGATCATCTCGTGGCCGCCACGGGTGCTTTGCAAAACGCGGATGAAGTTTTGACGGCCACGCAGCGCGAGAGGCTGCAAAAGGCGCAGGCCGAGACGAAGAAGCCGGTGTTCATCGTCACGCCAGAAGAAGCAAAGGCTGCGGAGAAAGGAAAACCGAAGGGTAAGAAGACGTGGGTGTTCAAGGCGGAGAAGGTGCGTGACTTTGCATTCGCCTCGTCGCGCAAATTCGCGTGGGATGCGATGGCTGTGGAAGGAGCCAGTGTGAACGGCAAGCCGGTGATGGCGATGTCGCTTTACCCCAAGGAGGCCATGCCGCTGTGGGAGAAGTATTCCACCCACGCCATCGCGCACACGATCCAGACTTACTCGCGCTACACCTTTGCGTATCCCTATCCCGTCGCATGGTCGGTGAACGGGCCCGTGGGCGGCATGGAATACCCGATGATCTGCTTCAATGGCCCGCGTCCTGAAAAAGACGGCACGTATCCCGAAAAGACCAAGTATGCGCTCATCGGTGTGGTGATTCATGAAGTGGGGCACAACTACTTCCCGATGATCGTGAACAGCGACGAGCGGCAGTGGACGTGGATGGACGAGGGGTTGAACTCCTTTGTGGAATACCTCACCGAAGAAGAATGGGAGAACGACTGGAAGCACCGCCGCAATGAGCGCGGCATGGTCGATTACATGCGCACGACAGATCGCGTGCCGGTGATGACAAACAGCGAGTCCATCGCCGATCTCGGCCCGAACGCCTATGGCCAGCCGACGGTGGCGCTGAACATCCTGCGTGAGCACATCCTCGGTCGCGAGGCCTTTGATCACGCGTTCAAGACTTACGCCCGTCGCTGGATGTTCAAGCGGCCCACGCCTTCCGACTTCTTCCGCACCATGGAGGACGCCAGCGGTGTCGATCTCGACTGGTTCTGGCGCGGCTGGTTTTATAGCGTCGATCACGTCGATGTGGCCATCGACGAGGTGAAGTGGCTGCAGCTCGACACGCGCGATCCCGCCATCGAGAAGAAGAAAAAGAAGCAGGAAGAGGACGATCTGCCAAAGACCACCACGCGCGAGCGCAATTACCCGCTCTCGAAGCGCGTGGACCGTTTTCCCGAGCTGAAGGATTTTTACGACAGCTTCGACAAGACCACCGTGCTGCCGAGCGAGAGGAAGAAGTTCGAGACGCTCATCAAAGATCTCAACGAGGAGGAGATCGATCCGAAACTGCTGCAAACGAAGCACAACTTTTACTCCATCGAGCTTCGCAATGTCGGCGGGATCGTCACGCCGGTGATTTTGAAGATCGAATACACCGACGGCAGCACCGAGGAGCTGAAACTGCCCGCCGAGATCTGGCGCTTCAATACGGAGAAAGCCTCCAAGCTGCTCTTCACCAAGAAGGAGCTGAAATCCATCACCTTCGACCCGCGCCAGGAACTCGTGGACACCGACGTGGAGAACAACTTCTGGCCACGCCGCCCGGTGAAGAGCAAGTTCCAGCTCTTCAAGGAGGACAAGTCTCCAAATCCGATGCGTGAGATCACCAAGCCGGAGAGCGAGAAGAAAGAAGGCGTCCGGACGAAGGCGGACGAGAAGACCTCCCCGGTGAAACCGAAGTAGATTCAACTGGGTGCCTTTGCCCTTTCTTTGATATGCAAGATTCCAGTACCGAAATTCTCAATTCCTTTGGAGTGCAGATGCGGCATCCGACTCCTGGCTTTATAAAATGGCTGGATGAAAATCAACTCTCCTGGCTGATAAGGCCAGACTGCCTGGAAATGTTTCCTCATGCTCATGCCGAACTTAAAGTGTCGGGGCGCCTTTGGGGATACCTCTGGACTGAGGATCGCATAAAAACCAATGCGACTTCCTATGGCTTTCGTTATTTGGGCATTGGGTCCTTGGGCAGCGGTGAATGGATTGCTGTCGACACTCAACTCCAGGAACGTCCAATGATTGGTAGTATTGGCCTCTCTTCATTGATTGAGGCTGAGAAATCCAAGGGCGTCTTGCGAGAAGGAGATTTTAATGCCTTCGGCTTGTCTTTTGGAGAATGGCTTGACCTCATCCGTGAGAATCCAACGCGTAGAGATATACCAAATTAGGAAGTATAAGAGGACGCCAGTATGAATGGCACTCGACCGAGGACGATTTCGCCTAGACTTTTAAACGTCCAGGAACCAAGCTTCACCCATGCCCAAGGCCATTCACTTTGAAATGCCCGCCTCACGGGATCTTGGCAGGCTGAAACTGCCATCTGGAGTGCAAAGCCGTCTTCACAAGTTGCTGGACCGGCAGGGCAAAGGAATCAAGCTCACGGTGCGTGAACGACGTGAGGCAAAAGGTATGGTCGAGATGGCGGAATGGATTTCCTTGTTGAAGCTTCGTGCTCGCAGGCTTTCCCACGGTCGAGTTGCTCCTTCTGCCACATGATTAAATGGGCCCTCATTGCTTTGTGTGTCGCGACCTGTGCTCACGGGCATTCGCTGCACGAGTCCACCGCCGAGGCGGAATACAATCCGGCGACGAAAAAGCTCGAAGTCAGCCTCACCGTCTTCATCAACGACCTCGAAACCGCCCTCATCCGCCAGAGCGAGCGCGAGATGCGCCTCGACAAAACACCCGCCGCCGAATTCGACGCCCAAATCCAGACCTACCTCGCGAAAACCTTCGTGGTGACGGATGCGGCGGGCAAAACGGCCAAGATTGAGTGGGTGGGTCGTGAATTGGATGCTGAGAGCGTGAAGGGCGGTGATCCAGCGGTGATGCTGTTCTTCGAAGTTCCGCTGCCAGGAGGTTTGGTTGATGCTAACCTGCGACACGCGGTGTTTTGCGAGTTGTTCAAGGATCAGACGAACCTGATCCTGATTCAAAACGAGAAGCGCAAAATCGAATTTCGCTTCAGCCAAGATGGCCTGATCAAGCAACTCTGAGCAACACTTTCGCCCTCACTTATGACCTGCCTGTGTCCAAATGAGCGCGTAAGTGAATCCCAAGCAGAATCCTTTCTCAGCCATAAACGTTTCATAATCACGGCTCCAAACAGTGCCAGAAGCAAAGTTTCGGAGGGAGCCGGATGTTCCCGCAAATTGACCGATAGCCTTGAGAGGCACCGAATGACCTGACTTCGGATGCATCAAAACATCCACTGACGCATCAATCGTGTCGGCGCAGGCAATCAGCCTCGTTTTAATCTCAGCTGGCACGGCAAAGGTTTCGCCATCATTTGCTCCACTGGAATCCCGCGCCCTGACATGAGCAGGTAGGATCTCAACCAAGTCCAGCCAAGCCTTTGCCAGTGCATTGATGGCAGGTTGATAACTCGCATCTAAACCAGCGTCACGAAAAGCCACCGGTATTGATGGAGTTTTCAGAGTGACTCCAGCGCGAAGCCGCTCTGGCACGGCAATGCCATTTAATTGTCCCACGAAGCCGCTGAAGTCCTCGTGATGGTATGCAGCAGTCGCAATGGCTCGCAGATTGGAGCCTTGTTGAACAACGATGGACGCAGAAGGAGGTGCAGGAACATCTGCGATTGAAACTCTCGGCAGAGGGGGAACCACCACGGGCGAAGACTTCTTCCCACACCCTGCAAAAGCCAAGGTGAGCAGCGCGGCTCGTATGATGCTTGCGGTCACGCTCATGACCCTCAAGGTGCTTCACCCAAAGAATGGTGCGAGCACATTCCGCGCGACTTTGATTGCCTTCATGCGGCCTTCGAGAGTTTTGCCGAAGGTGTCGTCTTCGACTTCGATGCAGAGCGAGCCGTCGTAGCCGATGCGCATGAGTTCGGCCATGAACTGGGGGCGGGTGAATCTCCTGAACACTTCAAACACACACTTGAGATGGGCTTATGACTCGTCTAGCATCAGGTGCAAATGAAGCCTCCCCTCAAATCCAAAGCAGCCCGGAGTCCGCGCAAAACTGCTCGCAAAGAGCGAATCGCGACCATCGGTGGCGTGCGGGTGGAGCTGATGCCCGTGAGCGGCAGGGGCAACCTGCCGGTTTCGCTGATCAAACAAATCATCCGCGAGATCAAGGCGGACCGGGCAGCTCTCAAAGCGTGAATCATGAGAAAACCGGTGGCGGAGGATTATGACCGGCAGGTCTTCATCAACTGCCCGTTTGATGACGAGTATCTGCCGATGCTGCGGGCCATCGTGTTCAGCATTCATGCCTGCGGCTGCAAGGCGAGATGCGCTTTGGAGGTGGTTGACGCGGGCGAGGTGCGCATGAGCAAAATCCTCCGGCTGATTCGTGGCTGCCGGCTTGGGCTGCACGACATCTCCCGCACCAGTCTGGACGAGGTGAACGGACTGCCGCGCTTCAACATGCCGCTGGAGCTTGGCTTGTTTCTTGGCGCGGCGTACTTCGGCTCCGGCGGCCAGCGTCGCAAGCGCACCCTCGTTCTCGACAAGGAACGGTATCGCTACCAGAAATTCGTCTCGGACATCGCGGGGCAGGACATCAAATCACATCGAAATGATGTGATCGCAGTCATCGGCATCGTGCGGGACTGGCTGAACGCCACCCATGCGGGAGAGCCTTTGCCTGGGGGAAAGGAGCTAGCCAGACAATACCGCCAGTTCATGGCCGAGGTGCCGCCCAAGCTGGTGAAGTTCAAACTTCATGAGAGTGAGATGTCTTTTGTCGATTGGCAGTGGATCGTGCAGCAATGGCTGGAGTAGGCCATCAACCAAAGAACGGCGCGAGGACGTTGCGGGCGACTTTGATAGCTTTCATGCGGCCTTCGAGGGTTTTGCCGAAGGTGTCGTCCTCGACTTCAATGCAGAGCGGGCCGTCGTAGCCGATGCGCATGAGTTCGGCCATGAACTGGGGCCAGTTGATGTCGCCGTAGCCGGGGATTCTGGGCTGATGCCAGTTGAGGGGGAAGTCGAAGCGGCCGACTTCGTTGAGGGCGGCGTGGTTGATTTTGACGTCCTTGGCGTGGAGGTGGAAGAGCTTGGATTTGAACTCGGCGAGCGGGCTGAGCGGGTCCATGCCTTGGAGGATGAAGTGGCTGGGGTCGTAGTTGAGGCCGAAGTTCGGCGAGTCGATGTCGCTGAAGGCTCTGCGCCAGATGGCGGGCGTGGTGAGGAGGTTTTTGCCGCCGGGCCATTCGTCGCGGGTGAAGGACATGGGGCAGTTTTCAATGCCGATCTTCACGCCGTGGTCTTCGGCGTGCTGGATGATGGGTTTCCAGATTTTGAGGAAGCGCGGCCAGTTTTCATCGACGGTTTGGGTCCAGTCGCGACCGACGAAGCCGGTGACGAGCTTCAAACCGAGTTTCGGCGCGGCGGCGATGACTTTCTTGAAGTGCGAAACGGCGAAGCGCGAGACTTCGGGATTCGGATCGAGCATGTTCGGATAGTAACCGAGTGCGCTGATGCTGACGCCTTGATCCTGGCACTGGCCGAGGATGTCGTGGGCCTTGGTTTTCGTCAGCGTGGTGACGTCGATGTGCGTGACGCCGGCGTATTTGCGCTCGGCCTTGCCGACGGGCCAGCACATGACCTCAATGGTGGAGAAGTTCTCGTGGCGGGCGAACTGGAGGACGTTTTCGAACGCGAGTTCGGGGAGGATGGCGGTGACGAAGCCGAGTTGCATGGGACTTGGAGAGATGGAGTGACGGAGTAATGGAGTGGTGGGCCGACCCAATCAACAAAACTCCAATACTCCAGCGTTCCATCACTCCAGCACCGCAATCACTTCGCTTCGCCAGCGGCCAGCGCGGCGATGTCGCGGCTGCTGGTGAGGACTTTGTCCACGAGGCCGTATTCGGCGGCCTGGGCGGCGGACATGTAGTTGTCGCGGTCGGCGTCGCGCTCGATCTGCTCGACGGATTTGCCGGTGTGATGAGCGAGGATGCGGTTGAGGCGCTTCTTGAGGTTGAACATGTATTCGACCGTGCGTTCGACGTCAGAGGCAGTGCCGCGTGCGCCGCCGGAGACCTGATGGATCATGATGTCGCTGTTCGGCAGGGCGTAGCGCTTGCCTTTGGTGCCCGCGGCGAGAAGAACGGCGCCCATGGAGGCGACGAGGCCGATGCTGTAGGTGCAGACATCGCAGGTGAGGAACTGCATGGTGTCATAGATGGCGAGACCGGCGGTGACGCTGCCGCCGGGGCTGTTGACGTAGATGTTGATGTCCTTCTTCGGATCCTGCATCTGGAGGAAGAGAAGCTGGGCGATGATGATGGAGGCCATCGTGTCATTCACTTCGCCGCTGAGGAAGAGAATGCGGTCCTTGAGCAGTCGGGAGTAGATGTCGTAGGCGCGCTCGTTGCGGCCTTCGGTCTCGATGACGGTGGGGACCATGTAGCTGGCGTGCGGAGCGATGATGGAAGGAAAATCGGAGGTTTGGCTGGGGGTCATGGTGGGAATGAAGGAGTGGCAGGGGAGATTGTCAATGCAGCGGGTAATGACGAATGACGAATTCCCGAATGACGAAGGAATTCCGGTGAAACTACGCCTGTGAGGTGCCGGTGAGTTTCAAGCCGACGATACCGGCGACAATGAGGACAATGCAGACGAGGCGAGCGGCGGTGCGTGGCTCACCAAAGATGAAGATGCCGATCAACGCGGTGCCGACGGCGCCGATGCCGGTCCAGATGGCGTAGGCGGTGCCCATCGGCAACGCACGTAACGCGAGCGAGAGGAAGAAGAAGCTTGCAATCATGAGCAGCGCGGTAATCACGCTCGGCCACAACCGCGTCCAACCCTCGGTCTGCTTCAAACCCACGGCCCAGGCGACTTCAAGGAGACCGGCGATGATGAGATGGAGCCAGGGCATGATGGGAATGCATTACGCGCCGGGTGTTGGACCGAGCGCTTTGTTTTCACAGCAGTTCCACGGTGATGTCCTTGAAAGCGACGCTGCCGTTGAGTGATTGCAAGCCGATGGTGCCTTGGAAGGTATGAACGTATTGCCTGGCAGGTGGTGGAGCCCAACCTGACGGCAATGACCATTGGTTGACCTGATCGCCATCGAGCCAAACGGTGACCAATCCCGATCTGGCGGTGATGCGCATGGAAACCCACTGGAACGGTCCCGGCTGAAATTCGGGTGTGGTTTTGGAGCCGAAAAATCCGTTGTCCAGGGTGCTTGAGAGCGGCTTGCCAGAACTGATGTCCACCGCGCCAAAAATAACACCCGTCCCACCCTTGCCGCTGTCGATGTTCACTTCAAAGGCGGTGACCTTGCGATTGATGATGGTGGTGGGATCAGGAATGTGCAGCCACACACCGGAGTTGGAGCGGTCCTCGCATTTGATCTTGAGTTCGAGATTAAAATCCTTCCACATGGGGGCAGCGCCATTGGTGCCTACATAGATGAGGTTGCCGGGTCGCTTGTTGCTGCGGATTTCGCCAGCGATGACGGTGAAGGAATCGGCATTACCGATGATGCGCCAGCCGTTGAGCGACTGGCCGTCAAAGAGAGTGAGCCTGGATGCAACGGGCGTGGTTTGCGGCAGCGCGGCGGCGCCGGGCACTTTGGCGGCGCGTTGTTTGCGGCGGGCGACGACATCGTCGCGCTTGGTGCGGACGCGGGAGGCATCGGCACTCTTACCTTGGGAGATGAGTTCTTTTTCCAGAGCGGAGAGCACCCCGATGTAACGGTCGTAGAGCGGCAGCGAGGCGGTGTCCTTCTGCAATGCGTAGGCTTTTTCGGCGCTGCGGTAGGTGTTGCGCAATTTAACCACGGCGCTGTGCAGGCCGGAGGGATCGATGGACGGCATGAACTTGTGCGTGGTGAAGTGCTGCTTCTCCTCGCGCAGGGCGATGGTTTCATCGAGACGGCCGGCTTTGCTGGCATCAAACATGGAGCGGTCGAGTGCGGCGGCGTAATTGAGACCGAGCGTGTTGATGAGGTTGCTGTACGAGGTATTGACCTCACGTTCGAAGTCGTTCTGGAACTGCGATTCCAACTGCGACAGGCGGTTAAACATGTCGTTGTCAGATCCAGAGGGAGCAGGAGGCTTTATTGCAAGCGTGGGAGGAGGCGTCAATGTTTTGGGCGGTGTGACCACGGTCGGCGGCGGCTTGGGCGGCGTAACGGGCGGGGGTGACACCACAGGCGTAGGAGTTGTCTGCGTGCCTGAAGGCTCGAAGGGATTGGTTGGCGGCAAGACGGGTTCTGTGACCTCGACAGTCTCGTTCACCGCCTGCTGGTGGTGCGTGACAAACCAGCCGCCCACACCGAGCATCACAAGTGCGGCGATGACATACGGCAGAGTGGAAGACTCGGCTCGGACTGGTGCAGGCGCGGTCGGTTCAAACTGCGGTGCCGGGCGGCGCTGCTGCGTCGATCCCGGATTGCGGGCGGAGGGCACCACGGTGCGACCGGGAGGCGGCGTGGCCTGTTTGGGCACCACAGCGCTGGATTCCTGACCGGGCTCTGCACGCGGCGTGGTCAAGATCACGTCGAGGTCGATGCGCAGTTCGTGGCTGGATTGATAACGTTCTTCGCGATCATGCTCCAAAGCACGGCGTACGATGGCGTCGAAACGCGGATCAATGCTCTGGAACTTTTTCGACGGCATCTTGAACACGCCGCGCGGAATGTCGCCGGTGAGCATCTGGTAGAGCATCACGCCGACGGCATAAATGTCGGCACGGCCATCCACATCGACGCCGAGCGTGAGTGTTTCCGGCGCCACGTAGTCCGGCGTGCCCATCGCCATGCCGGTCTGAGTCAGACCGGTGTTCATTGCTTTGTCGGTGAGTTTGGCGAGACCGAAGTCGGCGACTTTGACACGGCCATCTGAGTCGATGAGCACGTTCGAGGGCTTGATGTCGCGATGGACGATGCCCTGCTTGTGCGCGTAGCCGAGCGCATCGCACAGATGGGCCGTCACGGCCAGTGCATGCTCTGGCGGCAGCTTGCCTTCGCGCGCGATCATGCGCTGCACGTCGGTGCCATCGACGTATTCCATGACGAAATAGAGCTGACCGTCGGTGGTGCGGCCAAAGTCATACACGCTGACGATGGCGGGGTGGTTCATGCGGCCCATGAGCTTGGCCTCGTTCTTGAAGCGTTCGGCAAAGGCGGTGTCCTGCTGCTCGATGGCCGGCGGGAGCAGTTTGATCGCCACTTTGCGGTCCAGACTGAGCTGCACACCACGATACACTGCGCCCATGCCACCGCGGCCGATGAGCATCTGCACTTCGTACTGCGGCAGCATGCGCTGCAACTCCTCCGGCTCCGGCGGCTCCCAACGCCAGCCACTGCCGCCGGTGGTCTTCGGTGGCGGTGAGGTGTTGAAAGGATCGTTCATGGCGGGCGGGGAAAACGCAGCAAGCTAAACAGCAAAATTTTAACCAGTGCTAGGAGAAGTTGCCGGGAATCACCCGCTACGAGACACGGAAACACGCGATGGGTTGATTTCTGTGACAGACTCGCCTAACTCCGCGCCCCATGACTGAAAGTTTGAAGATTCTAAGCGGCTCCGCCCACCCGACGTTGTCGCAGGCTATTGCCAAAAACCTCGGCATTGAGCTGTGTGCCGCCGAACTGACCACCTTTCCCGACGGCGAGACCTTCGTGCAAATCCACGAGAACATCCGTGGCAGTGACATTTTCATCATTCAGCCGACCTGTCCGCCGACGAATCAAAATTTGATGGAACTGCTCATCATGGTGGACGCCGTGCGTCGTGCCAGTGCGGCGCGCATCACTGCAGTGCTGCCCTTTTTCGGGTATGCCCGCCAGGACCGCAAAGATCGCCCGCGCGTGCCGATCACGGCGAAACTGGTGGCGAATCTGCTCGTGGCGGCTGGTGTGAACCGTGTGCTGACGATGGATCTGCACGCAGGTCAGATCCAAGGCTTCTTCGACATTCCCGTCGATCATTTGTATGCGGCACCAGTGTTGATGAAGGCGATCCGCGAACGCGGCATTGAAGACCTCGTGGTGGTGTCTCCCGACGTGGGCGGCATCAAAATGACGCACGCCTTCGCCAAGGCTCTTGGTGCACCGATGGCCATCGTGGCGAAAAACCGCGTCAGTGCCGAGGAAGTCGAGGCACACAGCGTGATCGGTGACGTGGCGGGCAAAAATGTGCTGCTGGTCGATGATTTGACCGAAACGGCGGGAACGCTCACCGCCGCCGCCGACCTGCTGCTGAAGCACGGGGCCAAAAAAATCTATGCCGGTGTGTCCCATGCCGTGCTGGGTGAAAAGGGGCATGCCCGCATCACCAAATCGCCCATCGTGGAACTGCTGGCCACCAATTCGGTGCCTCAGGCCACCGGGGACAAGGTCACGGCACTGGACGTCGCCCCGCTGCTGGCCCAGGCCATCGCCCGCATCCATGGGAATGAGTCCGTGACATCGCTGTTTGACACACGGGGGTAGGCGTGTATTCTCCGCGCCCTTTTTCCAAAACCAATCTCTCCGCAGAGGAACACCGACCATGGCTAAAATTCTCGATCTCCAAGCAGAAGTCCGCACCGCCTCCGGCACAGGTGTCGCCAAACGCATGCGCAAGGCAGGCACCATTCCTGCCGCCCTCTATGGCAGCAAGGTGAAGCCAGCCAACATCCAGGTGCATGGCAAGACTTTCTCCAAGCTCCTCGAAGGCAGCGCCTCGGACAACATCCTCGTCTCCTTGAAGATCGCCGGCCTTGCGGACGACCAGCTCGCTCTCGTTCAGGAAGTGCAGCACGACTACCTGCGCGGCGGCATCCTGCACATCGACTTCCACGCCATCGCGCATGATGAAGAAATTCACGCGAGCGTTCCCGTCGTCATTGTCGGCGAAGCCAAGGGGCAGAAGCAAGGCGGCATGGTCGAAGCCATTCACCACGAACTGGAAGTGCGCTGCTTGCCGAAGGATCTGCCGGAAAGCATCCAGATCGATGTTTCCAACCTCGAAATCGACCAGGGCATCCATATCAAGGAAATCAAATTCCCTGAAGGAGTCACCTGCCGCCTCGGTGGTGATGTCGTCATCGTCATGTGTGAAGAACCGAAGGTTGAAGCCGAGCCAGAGCCGGTCGCCGCTGCTGCTCCTGCCGCTGGTGCTGCCCCCGCAGCCGGTGCCGCTCCTGCGGCTGCCGCAGGCGGTGCGAAACCTGCCGCTGGTGCCAAAGCTGCTGCTCCTGCCGCCGCCGCCAAGCCTGCTGCCAAGAAGTAAGCCCCGTACCTTTTCCACGATGTGGCTTCCGGCGCGGACTCAACGAGCAGCGGCTTAAATGCGCCGCGCCTCATTGTCGGCCTCGGCAATCCCGGCGAAACCTACCGCGACACCCGTCACAACATTGGCTTCATGGTGCTGGACGAAATCGCTCGACGCTTGGGCACCGCTTTCCGCGAGGAAAAGCGCTGGACCGGCCTCGTGGCGAAATACACCGGCGGTTACCTGCTCAAGCCGCTCACGTTCATGAACGACAGCGGTCGTTCGGTGCAATCCGTCGGCCATTTCTACAAAACCACGCCCATGCAGACGCTGGTGGTTCACGACGATGTCGATCTGCCGCTCGGCCGCATGCGGTTCCGCAGCAGCGGCTCCCCCGGCGGCCACAACGGCATCCGCTCGCTCATCGCCGCCTTCGGCACGCAGGAGTTTCCGCGATTGAAGGTCGGCATCGCTCCCGCCGACGGTCGTCCCGCTGGCGAACGCATGGTCGGCCATGTGCTGGGCAAATTCAGTGCCGAGGAGCAACCTGCGCTGCACACCGTCATCCAGCGCGCCGCCGATGCCGTGCTTTCCGCAGTTGAACGCGGCCTGGACAGCGCCATGAATGTCTTCAACCGACAACCCGAATCCTAAACCCCCACCCGCACCACCTATGAACCGCAAATACGAGGCACTCATCGTGCTCGACACCAAAGGCAAAGAAGAAACCGTTGACGCCCTCGTCAGCACCATCAGCAAGGACATGGAAAAGTCCGGACTGAAGCTCGAGCAAATCGACAACATGGGCAAACGCAAGTTTCCCTTCAACCCGCGCCACGTCGAGGCCGGTCATTTCGTGAACATCCAGTTCAGCGGCGAGCCTGCCGGCGTGGACAGCCTGCGCGCCAAGCTCAAGCTCAACGAAAACGTCTATCAGCAGTACTACCTGAAGCGCAGCGCCTAGTCCGCCGCTCTCAGCGTGAGTTTCAGCATCACCCCGGTTTCCGCCGTCACACGCGGGCCGGGGTTTTGTGTGGGGTGGTTTCGTCGCTGTCGGGTTCAAAGCGTGACCTGGAATCTGTGGCGAACGACTTCAGCCACTTGATCAAACTATGTTCCGACGATAAGCAGCCAGCTACATCGTCAGGACACAAACGCCGAAGGATGGAGGCGTTTGAGACCGGCCGCAGGACTGCCCCGCAGGGTGAGTCTGCGGGGAGCAGACGAATCAATCGCATGCCTACCAAAGATGTTTCCGAAGCCGACCAGCACCGCGTTCGTCAGCCAATCGGAAGAGTGATCCGGGAACGTGCATTTGTGGAGGGCGTTGCGCTGGCATGTTGAGTTAGAGTAGGTTTTCTTTGCTCCGTCAAACCGCAGGGTTTCGTGCGGTGGGTTAATGCGGCCCCAGGTGTGAAAGCGCGGGCTGCTGGGACTCACCGCGTGGCCCTGCCAAAGGAGCGTTCGGAACCGAGAAGGTGTTCTGGTTTCATTTATTCGAATAGCTTGGCATGACCAAGGCTATTGGTTGGCCTGTACGTTCATTCCCCAATAAGACGGCGCCACCACCTGATAGGCATCTTGGGTGTAAGACATCGTCTGGCGCAGCACGCCAGTGCCTAAGCCGATGTAAGGCTCCCAGTGGTAGTTGACGGCGTACGGGTCGTCGAGCTTTTGCCGCCAGCCGATTTCAAGACTCTCAGCAGGAGGCTCGGCGGGCAGTTCTGGGCCGCCAGCCTTGGTCACTTACTTATTTTTCAAGCTGCTGAAGCCAATTAGGACGTTGATTGAGATGGTCCCACGGCGAGGGAAATGGGCCTACCCAGGGAATGATGTCGTCATCGTCCAAACGCACCGGCTGGCCAGACAGTTCAGTCCCAAGTTCGTCGAAAAGGATACCCGCGAGTTTCTGACTGATGACGACTTCAGGCTGCAAAGCTGGTCGACCTGAAAACCCAAATCGCTCCAAGGTCAATGCGATGTCGAAAGGTTCCATCTTGGCGATGTCCGTTCGCAGATAGTGTGGTTCAGGCTGGAAAGCATATCCTTCGATCAACAAGCAGCCTCCGGGGTATTCATTTCGTTGCCGCCATCTGAACCGCTCACCCGCACTATTGTGGAGGATATTCTTCATGGGCGGCAGGACCAGCTCGCTCCAAACTGCCCAGACCTTTTCGTCTTCCGATACCTGACGACGACCGAATAGTTTTGGTTCAACGAGTTTGAGTCCGACCACGTTGCTGCGCTCAAGACGTTCCTTGACTGGGCGTCGAACCAGAATCACCGGGCCGGATTCATTGAGCAAGGCACCTATGACGGCCTTATACGGCTTCACCGCCGCTTTGACATGTGGAACTTCATTTTCATCCAGAAAATAGTCATCGGTCGCCTCACCCAGCACTTTCTTCACATGGGGAATCACGTATTCGAATTCTGCCAGCTCGGACGCAGAATAACTGCGACTTCGACTCATCAGAAAAGCTTGGGGTCTAGTGGTGATGCTATCTGTCACATCCACCCCCGCATTTTGCAGTTCCACCAATAGTTGCCGCACTTGATCGAGATTGTCAGGCCCGTCAGTCACTTCTATTAGATCACCTCGGCTATTAAGCAGAGCAGGTAATTTTAAACCAACCTGCCGAAAAACATCGGTAGAAACGCCCCAAGGTGCTATTTTGGGTTCGGATACCTTAACGGCCAGAGAGATTGTTTCGGTCATAAATTATTGAATGTTGTGTTTCCCCAAGAAAGTGGCGCATTGATCCCAAAGATCCGAGATTTCTGCCTCAGTATAAGCCTCGCGCATGGCTTTAAGCAAACCGGACTCATTCCTCTTCCATGCGCTCAAGTCTTTCAAATTGATTCCTTTGGCAGCCATTCTTCCATGAAGACTTTCCAGGCCGACCCTGTGGTCCTTCATCGTCGGAAACGGGGTCAGGCTGCAACTGCTTGACAAAAAGTTCGGGTTCACGGTTTTGATGCATCGGCCTCCTCCAAAAAATGCTTCAACGCCTCGGGCACC
>JAYVIO010000154.1:0-4956 GCA_043770175.1 Verrucomicrobiales bacterium
TTTGTGCGGTGGGCGGAGTAGGGGTTGTGTTCACAAACACCCATCGCACCGACTCCGCCGCGCAAAACGACCCTCTTCAATCGCGGCGTTCGGGCTTAATACAGGAAGGGTGCGTCGCCGGAATGATGTAGGATGACTGTGGCGACAGCCCGGTCGTCTGTTTCGGTGCTGGTTCGCCCAGTAAGCACCGTTCAGCCGGGCGGGCTTACGCCACACCCAGCCCACAATAGGCGAAGCAGGCCTGGATGTCCCCGGCGGTCAGGTCGGGAAAATCCTCCAGCACCGCATTGACGCTCATGCCCCCACCAAGGTAATCGAATACATCTGCCACCGTGATACGAGTGCCACGGATGCACGGCTTGCCACTGCGAATGCGTGGATCAATGCTGATACGTTCGAGGTAATTCATGACCGAATGGTAGTTTTCCGTTCGGCAGCGGTCAAGAACTCTAAGTTCAGCCGCGTCCGCTGACGCCTGCCGGTTTCTTGGGCTTCTTCTCGGCCTTTGGCTTCGCCTCACGCGGCGGGAACTCCCAGCTCATGATGCGTTTTTCGCCGGGGGTGCAGACGAGGAAGGTGCTGAAGGGGCGGCCGCGTTTGGAGATCATGCCGGCGATCAGCGAGGTCTTGCCATCGGCGAAGAACTCGCGCGCATTCTCGGGCGTGATGTCCTTCTGGCAGAGTTTCTTCGGCAGGCGGGCGTTGCACTTGGTGGACTCAGTGGCGTTGAGTTTGCACTGATAAGCATCCGGCGTTTCGTAGATTTTCTGGTCCTTGCGGCCTTTCTTCGCACAAACGGGGCAGTCGGCGATGACCGGGCATTCATCCCAGTTGATCGCATCAGGATCGCTGCCCTCGAAGACGAAGGACAGCTTCATGTCGTCCTTGACCTGGAGGGCGGCGGTGAATTCCTTGCCTTTCTTGCTGCGGAAGCCTTCAAGCGGACCGATGAAGCGCTTCTCAATCAGCGTGCGAATTTCGTCGTCGCTTAGCGGACGGCTGGCGACGGTCTTATAGACGCGCACTTTGCACTTGGGGTTTTTGCAGCCGTAGAACTCTTCGGTCTGCTTGTAGCCTTCCGTGCTGCCACAGACGCCGCAGGTGGCCTTGAACTCGGGATACACCTTTTCCTTGGCGGCTTTGGAGAACTCCTTGGTTTTGTCCACGACCTGCTTGGTGACGCGGCGGATGTCCTTCATGAAGCTCTCGCGGTCGAGTTCACGATGCTCCATCTGGCGCAGCTTGTATTCCCACTGGCCGGTCATTTCAGGCGAGCTGAGCGTGTCGATGCCGATGGCGCTGATTTGATCAATGAGAGCGAGGCCTTTCGCGGTCACATGCATGTCACGCTGCACGCGCTCGATGTAGCGGTCCATGATGAGACCTTCGATGATGGCCGCTCGCGTGGCAGGCGTGCCGAGACCACGTTCGCTCATCGCTTCGGCGAGTTCTTCGTCCTCCACGAGCTTGCCAGCACCTTCCATGATGGAAAGCAGCGTCGCTTCCGTGAAGCGCGGTGGTGGCTTGGTCTGATGTTCGTTTACTTCGACATCCAGCGTGCTGGCGGTGTCGCCGTCGTTCGCGGCCACGAGCAGTTTGGCGGCATCCTCGCCACCTTCGGCGGCTTCTTCAGCGGCTTTTTTGCCATAGACGCTCAACCAGCCGGGTTCTTTGAGCACTTTGCCATCGCTCTTGAACGCATCTTTGCCGACACGCGTGATACGAGTGGTCACTTCAAACTCAGCGGCAGGGAAAAACACGGCGACGAAGCGGCGTGCCACCATGTCGAACAGCTTCTGTTCGGCTTCCGGCAGTTCCTTCGGCGGAATGAGGCCGGTGGGGATGATGGCGAAGTGGTCGCTGACCTTGCTGCTGTCAAAGATGCGCTTGTTGAGCTTCACCCATTTTTTGTCGAGCGCGGTGGCGGCGTGTGTGCCGAGTTCATGCGGCAGCGCGTCCTGCTTGCGGCTGTCGTGGCTGGCGAAAGTTTTGAGCGTGTCGGTGACGGTGTCGAGATAATCCTCGGGCAGATGGCGTGAGTCAGTACGGGGATAAGTCAGCACCTTGAACTTCTCATACAACGCCTGCGCGATTTGCAGCGTGCGGCGAGCGGAGAAACCAAAGCGATTGCTGGCTTCACGTTGCAGGCTGGTCAGATCGTAGAGCAGGGGAGCGGCCTGACGGGCAGGTTTGGTGGTCTGCTCGACCTTGCCGGGCTTGCCGTTGCAACGATCGGCGATGGCCTGTGCCGTGCCTTGATCCCACAGCCGCTCTGCCTTCTTGTGCTCGTCGGTTTCATCTTTCTTGAAGCCTTCATCGATCCAGCGGCCGGAGTAACGGCCTGCTTTCACCTCAAACAACGCGATGGCTTCAAAATAGGTGCGCGGCACGAAGGCGGCGATGTCACGCTCGCGTCCGGCCAGAATCGAGAGCGTCGGCGTCTGCACCCGGCCCACCGGCGTGAGGCGGAAGCCACCGTGGCGTGAATTCAGCGCGGTCAGCGCCCGTGTGCCGTTGATGCCGATGAGCCAGTCGCTTTCGCTGCGGCATTTCGCGGCATCGGCCAGCGGCTGCATCTCTTCATCCGTGCGCAGCTTCTTGTAGGCATCCAGGATGGAGCCTTGGGTCATGGATTGCATCCACAGCCGCTTGATCGGCTTCTTGGAACCGGTGGCATCCACGATGTAGCGGAAGATCAGCTCGCCCTCGCGCCCGGCATCGCAGGCATTGATCACGCTGTCGATGTCTTTGCGTTTGAGCAGCTTGGCCAGGAGCTTGTAGCGATCCGCGCTTTGCTCGATGGGATTCAGCTCAAACTGCTCAGGCATGATGGGCAGGCTGGTGAAGCCCCAGCCGACTTTTTTGCCGTCCACCATGGGCATGCCGAGTTCGAGCAGATGGCCGACAGCGGAGGAGATGACGTGCGTTTCGTTCTCGTACCAGTCTCTTTCTTTGGCGAAAGGCTTCATGCCGGGGGCTTTGGCAAGTGCGCGGGCAAGATCGGCGGCGACACTGGGCTTTTCGGCAATGATCAGGGCTTTGGGCATGTGCGTGTGAACAGGGATGGTCGGAAAAAAGGAGGCTACTTAGGGGATGCTTTCGGCCCAGATGTCAAGGCGGGCGCGTTTTGAGCCGTGAAAGTCGCCTGCCGTTCAATCATACGCTCAGCAACGAAACGGCGACGTTGCCATCACCCCAGCCCGTCCTTCTGGCACTCAGCCTGCCGCCTGCTTCAGCCCTTCCTGCAAGCACTTTCAGCCCGGCAGCTCTTCCGCAGTCAGTTCACCGCTCAGATCGGCAATCATCCGTCCCAGGGTTTCCAGAAGCAGGGGGAAATGATGTGTCACGGCATCGATCAACACCTCATGTTTGATGTTGTCGTAGTCGCGGGAGATCAGGTTACGTGCGCCAGCCACCTTTTCCAGGCCACCGCCGGGTTGCGCTATCGCAGATCCAACGGCAGGCGTTTGACGGCCGGCAGCCGCATCCTGTCGGTCCGCAGCATGTCTGCCGTGCGGTCGGCGCACATGTCCTGCGCCTCAATGGCGGCATCGCGCAGTTGATGCAGCGCCACCCGTGCATCATGCGTGCTCATAGATCGGCATGAGTTCGGGCTTCACCAGCGGCCAGACATATTTGTTCAGGCGGGAACAAAGGTACACTTTGCGACCCATGACCGGCTCCAGATCCTCCCCCCAGCCGAGGAATTCCCAGCCCGGCACCCGTCCCGGTGCAAACTCCACCAGCACATCCACATCACTGCGCGCCGGGTCGAAGTCATCCCGCACCACGCTGCCAAACAGGCTCATCTTCCGGATGCTCCGCTCACGGCAGAACGCCGCGATCTTCTCGCTGTCGATCTTGATCGGCAGTTCCTCCAGCTTCTTCATGGCGTGCGGAATAAGCGCTGACAGCCCAGTTCCAAGATCAAAATCACCGGACCGTCCACGAACCACCCGGATGTCAAGGCGGGCGCGTTTGGAGCCGCGAAAGTCTCCTGCCGTTCAATCATACGCTCAGCAGCGAAAGGCAACTTTGCCCGTGCGCTCCTGTGCTGTCTTGCCATGGTCGTCGCCTTGTACTCATGACCGCCGCTGAAGCCAAAACGCTCCTCCCCGCCTTCCTCGACTTCGTCAAATCGTTGAAGGGCGATGAAAAGAGCGAGGCGCAGACCTTCCTCGACCGTCTCTTCAAAGCTCTCGGCCATGCCGGCGCTCAGGAAGCCGGGGCCACCTTCGAGTATCGGGTGGCAAAGAAGCCCGGCTCCTCCCAGCTCTCCCTCTTCTCCGGCGACGACCTCGCCTCCGCGCCGAAGGCCAAGGGCGGCGTGAAGTTCGCTGATCTGCTCTGGCCGGGCCGCGTCCTCATCGAGATGAAGTCACGCGGCGAAAAGCTGGAGAAGCACTACGACCAGCTCTTTTATTATTGGAGCCACATCGTGCCGAAGCGCCCGCCCTTCCAGGGCTTACGCCTGAAATGAGCAACTGAGTATGGTGAATGAGCGGCAAACAAACCGCTGTACAAATTGCCATAACCACTGATGAGAGTGAGGATGGAAGCCACTCCCATCGCCACCGAATCCCCCAGCCCCCAAGCCCAAGCCGACCTGCAAGAGGTGCTGCGGCTCAAAGAACTCTTCGCCACACTGCCTGATCCCCGTGTGCTCGGACGCGTGCTGCACTCCTTGCCCGAGGTGCTGCTTGTCGCCCTCTGCGCCATGATCTGCGACTGCGAGGACTTCACCGACATGGGCCACTTCGCCCAGTCGCAGCTCCCGTGGCTGCGGCAGTTCATCCCCCTGCGCAACGGCGCGCCATCGCACGATGTCTTTCGCAATGTCTTCCTCGCCCTGCGGCCTGACGACCTGCTCGAAATCATGGAGCTATGGGTCGGCGATTTGGCGGGCAAACAAGTCACCATCGACGGCAAAGTCAGCCGTGGAGCCAAGGACACCAC
>JAYVIO010000155.1:0-14699 GCA_043770175.1 Verrucomicrobiales bacterium
CTGGCGGTAAGTGTCAAGGCACGGCGGAAAAATTTCGCCGCAAACCAACGCATCCAAGCCAGCAGGATCACCGCCGAAAACACCAGGATGCCCAGTGCAAGCGCCAGCCGCAGGCCGGTGCTCCAGCCCGCCAGTTCGTCCGACAGCAACGTGAGCCAGACGGCGGCCAGAATCGAGATCGTGCCAAGAATGCCCGCGATCAAACCGGGCAGGAAAGTCTCCAGCATCATGAGAAAGATGCCGAACAACGTGAGGATGGCGATGCTGGCGAGCATGAGTGACCCATGCTGAACGCGGCACGGGATGGCGTCAACCCGTGATCCACATTCCATCGCCGTGCCACTGCATCACGGCCGGCGCAGCGGGATCAACGACTGGCTCCACACCTTGGCACCAGCGGGAATGCCGCCGAGGTTCAGAAACGTGAGAGAGGCAGGACTGACGAACGTGGTGCGTGCGAGACGCGAGGCGTCGGCCGTCGCCATGGCTTCGTGCAGGGTTTTGGTCCCCGCTTTAACCACTGTCCCAACTGGTGCACGCGCCAGGATTGGATCCCCCCCCAACTCGGTGCGCGGCTCAATGCGCGTCCAGGTATTCGCGGACCAGTAGTCGCCTTTCCAAGCACGGCTTGAACTGGTGGGAACGTACATCGCGAAGCGGTCGAACAGCACTTCAGGCACATAACGGCTGCCCACCCGGCTGGCGAGCGGCGGATCAGTCGGATCAGGGCGGCTTTCAGTCGATTCGATCAGGTATTCCTTGTCGTCTATTTTCACCACACACCAGGCATGACCGCCGAGATCGCCGTAGCGCCCCAGCGCCACGCGCACTTGAAAACCACGCGACATCAGCCAGTCCGCCAGGAAAATCGACGAATCCTCACAGTCTCCACGCTGCAACCGCTGCGTTTCATCGGCGAACTGCCAGCAGTCGGTCTGCTCCTTCTTGGCATAGCTAGTACCCGCCTTCGCACCAGGATCGTTGGTGTAGCGGCAGTTCGCATGAACCGCAGCCCAGATGGTGAAAAGCTGCTGAACACGGGACTGATTCTTGGCAAATACCGCCGACGGTGCGTAGCCAGTGAGGAACTCGTTCACATAACGAAAATTGCCGGCGCTGTCGGCAGCGATCACTGCGTATTTGCGGCGGCATTTTGGGCATTCCAGCGCCATGCTGCGCTGCGCACGAGACAGCTTCATGAAATGCGGCTGCTTGCAATGCACACAGGTGCTGAAAAAAGGCTCGTCCCCCGACTTGGACAAGGCTTCCGGTGTGAAATCACGCAACCGCTGGCCGAGCACCAGCAGCGCCTCGTGCATCAACCCGCTGGCACGCGGGCGCAGCGCCACGGCCATGTGCGTCATCTCCGGCTGTGCGCGGTGGGAATATTCATGAAAGCGCTGCACCAGCTCACGCAGGCTCGGGCTGCTGGCGGAGCAGACGGAGACACGGTAGTACCGCGGCATCCCTTCCTGCACCAGTTCGGTGACCTTGTTGATGTCAGATGTGTCGATTTTGGCAAACTCCCGGTCCATCCACACCTCCATTTCAGGATCAACGCGCAGTTCTGGCATCTTCGATGCCAGTCGGGAGTAATTGAACTGATCCACCAGATCGATGCGGAACCGCGCCGCATTGTACTGAGCGCTGGGATTGGTCATCAGTTCTCCGAGACGCATCTGCCAGCCATTGAGCCAGCCTTCCTTCATCGCGGCAACGCTTCCAGCCAGCAGGACTGCGATGGCGAGAGACCAAGTGATGAGTCGGCGGTTCATGTGGGGTAAATTATAGTTTTTATAAGATTCTTGCAACAAAAACCCTCCTCCTGACAAAATCCTTACGTTTTCCCGCAGTTCATCCCAGCGAGGCGGAAAACTGCCGCTATTTCTTCATCGTGTAGGGAATCCGGGGCTTGTAAGGCCACAGCTTCGGCGCGCTCCAGCCGATGGCTCCAAACAATGTTCCTGGACTTTCGTCCAGATTGTCACGCGGGTCGCCAAACCAGGCCGCCTGCGGGTTGCCGGCAGCATTGGCCACATAGATGCCGCCTTCCTCCGAACGCCCGATCAGGACGCCCAGAGTGCGGATGCGCTTTGGTGCCTTGTAATAGGTACCATTCGGCTCGACCGCCTCTGCCCGGTATTCTCCAGCGGGAAACAACACCCGTCCCTGACCGCACTCGCGCTCCTCATCCTGGGCCACCACAAGCGATGCCGCATCTGGCTTGGGAAGTTCAATAGAGCCGCATGCGGCCAGCAGCAGAGGGGCGATCAGAGTGGAGATGAGTCGGGAGAATTTCATGTGTTAATTGGTGAAAAATTAAGCCGTTCGGCGGAATGAAAGCCAGCTCGGAATCATGAAATGTGCCATGCCTCACTTGGATTTCAGCGTGAGCGTCACCCGCAGCACCTCTGCCACACTCTGGCCGGAAATTTCCAATGCCCGCAGCGTCAATAAACCCCGCTGCGCTGACAGTTTGATCGTTCCGAGCGCAAGCGTGTGGAAATCGCGCATGAAGCTTTCGCCTTTGCGCGATGCCCGGTCTTGACCGGTGATCAATGGCGGATACCAGCCCGGCGTGACCTTGCCGTCTGTTTTGGCCTCACCAAAGCTCAGTTCGATGGTGGATCCCATATCCGCCTCCGGGCAGACATAATCAATGGTCGCCTCGTATTCACCGGGTGTATGAACATCGATGTCCCAGGTCATCGAGCCCTCCTTTGTCTGCCAGTTCACAAAGTAGGAGCAGTTTGGCGCTCCCGAACTGCGTTGCACACCGCCATGCGGCATCCCATCACGCGCCGGCAGCATCGTGATCGGAAACTCGGCATAACCGACCGGATAAGGCCGGTCATCGGGAAAGTTCCCGCCAGCGCCCTTGGCCTTTCCCTTCCCTTTGCCAGCGGTAATTGCAGGTTTCTCGGCATACGGTTTGGCAAAAATGGCCTGATGCCATGCATCCGCTGCCGCGCTGAGTTCCGCAGCGAGTTTCGGCTGCTCAGCCGCGATGTCCTTGGTCTGATTCGGATCGGCAATCATGTCAAACAAACCACCCGCAGCATCCAGGCGATGCGTCTGCGTCCGCACGCTCAACCGGCCGCCGTTGTAATTCATCAGCTCACGCGGTCCGCGTTTCCACTCACCACCGAGCAGCAGAGTCGAAAAATCCCAGCCATCCAGCGGCTTCGTGCTCACCATCGGCACGTTCGCAAGCTGGGTAATCGTCGGCAGCAGATCAATCGCCCCAGCAATGGGCGTGATCGTTGTCCCCGGCTTGATCTTGCCCGGCCAGCGGAAGAACAGCACCGAGCGCACGCCGCCCTCGTCCGTCACGCCTTTCTTGCCCTTCATCCCGCCGTTCCAACGCGCACTGTTCGGCCCGTTGTCGCTGAAATAGACCACCATCGTGTTCTCCGCGAGTTTCAGCTCATCGAGCTTCTTCAGCACCTTGCCCACGTTCATGTCGATGTTGTCCATCATCGCCAGCACCGTGCGTGTGACGTTGATGTCTTCCGCTTCGCCATCTGCACCACGCATCGTCACCGGCGAGTCCTTGAACTTGTTCCAATGCTCGTCCGGCACGCTGAACGGCGAATGCGGCGTCGTCAGCGGGATGTAGCAGAAGAATGGCTTCTTGCGGTTCGTCTCGATGAACTCCATCGCCTTCCCCACCAGCACATCCACGATGAATCCCTTCGCGCGAAACATCTTGCCGTTTTGCTCCAGCGGCGGATCAAAATACTCGCCCCAATGCCCCGAGGTGTAGCCCACATACTCCTGAAAGCCCCGAGCGTTCGGATGATACGGCCACTGGCTGCCATTGTGCCATTTGCCAAAGGCTCCCGTCGCATAGCCTGCTTCGAGAAAATGATCCGCTACTGTCTTCACATCCGTGTTCAGCCGCTCCTGCCCCGTTGAGACCCCCAGCACCCCGCCCCGCGAATGGTACCGCCCCGTCAAAAACTCCGCCCGCGTCGGCGCACACAGCGCACACACGAAAAACCGGTCAAAACTCGCCCCCGCCTTCGACAAGGAGTCGATGTTCGGCGTCTGGAGGTTCGCGTTGCCGTTGATGGAGTAATCCCCCCATCCCGAGTCATCCGCCAAGAACACCACCACATTCGGCGGAGCCGCGTAAACAGAGAAGGCACCGAAAAAAATGAGAACCAGGCAGAGATGCTTTATCATCGCCTCGTAACGCCCGCCACACCGCCCAGCTATCACCCCCCTTGACCTCTTGACTCCTTGACCAACTCCCCCTTGACCCTCCCTCAAAACCCACTACCATCCGCGCCCCACGCCCCGGCGAAAGCAGCATTCCGCGCCTCGCCCGGTCACGTGACCTCATCACCATGAAAGAAAACATCCATCCCAAGGCCGCCGAAACGACGATCACCTGCACCTGCGGCACCGTCTATCACACGATCTCCACCGTGCAAAACCTCCGTATCGGCATCTGTTCCGCCTGCCATCCTTACTTCACCGGTGAGCAGCGCTTCATCGACACCGCCGGTCGTGTGGACAAATTCGCCCAGCGCTACGGTTCCACCCGCGCCCGCCGCACTGCGCCGAAGCTCGAAACCGCCGCTCCTGCTGCCGCCGAAGCCGAAGCCTAGCTCTCGACAGTCTCTTTTTAGCCAAACGGTGCCCACGCCTTCGTGCTGGGCACCGTTTTTCTTTTCCCGTTTCTGAACTCTCCGCTCTAAGCCCTTCGCCCTCCGCTTCCCATGGACTACTCCGCCGTCATCGCCGGCAAACGCACCCGCTTTGCCGACCTCGAAGACGTCATCGGCAGACCAAACTTCTACGACGACCCCAAGAAGGCCGGCGAGTTGCTGCGCGAACATCGCAACCTGCAAAAACTCCTCGCCGACTGGGCCGCGTTTGAAAAAGCGCAGACCGAGCTGGCGGAGAATCGCGACATGGCCAAGTCCATGGACGATCGCGAAATCGCCGAGATGGCCGCAGCGGAAATCCCCGTGCTGGAGCAGCGCATCGTCGATCTCGAAAAATCCATCCAGGAGTCCATCCTGCCGCCCGATCCGCTCGAAGGCCGCGATGTCATCCTCGAAATCCGTGCCGGCACCGGTGGCGATGAAGCCAGCCTCTTCGCCGCCGATCTCCTGCGCATGTACACCCGCTTCGCCGAAAATCGCGGCTGGAAGGTCGAATCCCTCGATACCAGCCCCTCCGACGTCGGTGGCTTCAAGGAAGTCATCGTCAAAGTCAGCGGTGATGATGTGTATCGCGTCATGAAATACGAAAGTGGTGTCCACCGCGTGCAGCGCGTCCCTGCCACCGAAGCGCAAGGACGTATCCACACCTCCGCCGCCACCGTCGCCGTGCTGCCCGAGGCCGAGGAAGTCGATTTCGAACTCAAGTCCGACGAAGTCCGCATCGAAGTCTGCCGCTCCTCCGGCGCCGGCGGTCAGGGCGTGAACACCACCGACTCCGCCGTGCAGGTCATGCACATTCCCACCGGCACCATTGTCCGCTGCCAGGACGGCCGCAGCCAGATCAAGAACAAGGAAAAAGCCCTCAGCATCCTGCGCTCCCGCCTCCTGGAGAAGAAGCAGCAGGAAGAAGCCGCCAAATACTCCGCCAACCGCCGCAACCTCATCGGCAGCGGCGGCCGCGAGGAAAAAATCCGCACCTACAACTACCCGCAGAACCGCGTCACCGACCACCGCATCGAACTGACGCTCTACAACCTCGACCAGTTCATGGAAGGCCGCATCGACCCCATCACCCAAGCTCTCCTTTCCAGCGACCTTAAGGAACGACTTGCTGAAGCGGGATTGAATTAATTCTTTCAAAACCGACGCGGTTGCGTTTCGCATGACCGCATGGCACTCTGGCAAACTATGAGTACGAAAGTGATCGCGCAGGAACTCGCCGCTATGAAGCAACGATTGACCGCGTTGGAAGCTAGGTTGAAGACCAGCCCCAAACCAACATGGCAGGCGATCATCGGCACCGCAGAAGGTGATGACCTGGATCGCGAAGCCGCCCGCCTGGGAGCCGCGTGGCGCAAGCGCGAAAACAAGCGGAGGTAGGACGATGTTCGTCGTCCTCGATACCAACCACTTTCGCGAATTGCGCGAAGACACTCTGGCAGGCCGAAAACTCCAGCGGCGGATTCTCGATGTTCAGGCAGATGTCTTCACCTGCATCGTCGCCGTCGAGGAAACCGTGCAGGGCTGGCTCTCCCTCCTGAAACGCCACCAGCCAGGACGCGCGCAGATGACCGTCTATGCCAGGCTTCAACGCAGTATCGAAACACTCGTGAAGCTCCCCATCCTGCCATTTGATGAGGAAGCCGCGACTGCCTTCGATCGCCTGCGTCCCAAGCATCCGCGCACCGGCACCATGGACCTCAAGATCGCCGCCATCTGCCTCGCACATGACGCCACGCTCCTGACACGCAACGCAACTGACTTCCAAAGCATTCCCGGGCTTCATGTGGAGAACTGGTTGGACTAGTTAACCAGTCTTGTTGCTTTGACTCTCGCCAAAGCTCGTGTCTGCCCTTCGTTATTTGTCATTCCCAATCAGGCATCCTTCCTGCTTTCCCGTCTATCACCGCCAGCCATGTCCGAAACACCCACGCCCAATCTCCGCCACCACGGCTTCCAGCTACTCCAAGACGATCTGCATTACCTCATGGAGGCCTTTGCCAAGGTGCTGCGTCAGCTTGGCGAGCCGGAACTGGCCGACTGCCTGCCCTGGGTCGGCACGGGAGTCCCGCAGAAGACGAATCGCTCCCTCGGTCAGGCTTACTCCATCGCCTTTCAGCTTCTCAATGTGGTCGAAGAACGCGCTGCCTCGCAAATCCGTCGTCTGCGTGAGAAAAAAAGCGGTCCTGAGGCCGAAAAAGGGCTGTGGGCCGACAACTTGAAGCAACTGCGCACCCTCGGCCTCAATGAGGCCGACATCCTCGCCGCGCTCAAAGATGTGTGTGTCGAGCCTGTGCTCACCGCGCATCCCACCGAGGCGAAACGTGAGACTGTGCGTGAACTGCACCGCGAGATCTACAGCCTCATGAACCGTCATGAGAACCCGGCCTACACGCCGCGTGAGCAAGCCCGGTTGCAAAGCCAGCTCCAAACCCAGCTCGAAAATCTCTGGCGCACCGGCGAGATCCACGTCACGCGCCCCAGCATCGAGGCCGAGCTGCAAAACGCGCTGCATTACCTCCGCGATGTCTTTCCCGAAGCCCTCACCCGTGCCCATACCCATCTGCGCGAAGCCTGGCAGGCCGCTGGCTATGACGTGACGGAGATCGACTCCCTGCCGCCGCTGATCCGCTTCGGTTCCTGGATCGGCGGCGACCGCGACGGGCATCCCTTTGTCACCACCGAGGTCACCCGACGCGCCTTGCAGGCCCTGCGCAAAAACGCCCTGCGCGTGCAACGCCGTGCGCTCGAAGCCCTCGCCTTTCATCTGCCGCTCAGTTCGCTGTTCCAGATCACGCCGCCACAGCTCACGGAATTGATCGCCACGCTCACGGCACAGCTAAAAAACGAGCCGAGCGTCGATCTCGCCTACATTCTGGAGCGCAACAAAGAGGAACCCTGGCGTGCCGCTGTTTACCTGATGCGCGCGAAGGTGCTGCTCGCCATCGAAAAGCCCTCCTCACCTGCCGCCTATGTGCAGCCGGAGGAGTTGCGTGCCGACATCGACGCCCTCGCGCAAACCTTGCTCGAGGTCGGCTCCAAGGCCGTCGTCGAAGAACAGATCGTCCCATTCCGCCGCAACCTCACCGCCTTCGGCTTCCACTCCGCTGTGCTCGATGTGCGCCAGAACTCCGCCTTCCATGAGAAAGCGCTCGATCAACTCCTGCGTGCCGCCGGTCTGCTGGACGGCGCTTCCTTCATCACCTGGACCATCGAACAAAAACGTGCGCTGCTCGACCGCGAACTCGCCTCCCCGCGTCCCTTCCTCTCCCCCGGCATCTCCGCCGGACCTGAAGCCGACACCGTGCTCGACTGCTACCGCGTGCTGGCCGATCACCGTGCCCAGTTTGGCAACGCCGGCCTCGGCTCCCTCATCATCTCGATGACCCGCTGCGTCGAAGACATGCTCGTCGTCTATCTGCTCGCTCGTGAGGCCGGACTCATGACCTGGAGTGCCGAAGGCCTCGTCTGTCCCCTGCCCGTCGTGCCGTTGTTTGAAACCATGGGCGATCTCGAATCCGGCCCCGGCATCGTCGAAGCATTCCTCTCGCATCCCGTCGCCAAACGCAGCCTTGCGACGCAGAGCAATGGCGGCACGCCAGTGTTTCAAATGATGGTCGGCTACTCCGACTCGAACAAAGACTGCGGCATCGTCGCCAGCCAGTGCGCCCTGCATCGGGCGCAGCGCGAGTTGTCTGCCACCATCCATCGTCATGGCGTGCGTCCCATCTTCTTCCATGGCCGTGGTGGCACCGTCGGCCGTGGTGCAGGCCCCACGCATTGGTTCATGGAAGCACTGCCGCATGGCTCCCTCAGCGGCGGCATGCGCATGACCGAGCAGGGCGAGACCATCGCGCAAAAATACGCGCACATCGGCTCCGCCGTTTACAACGCCGAGCTGCTCATGGCCTCCACCACGGCTGCCACCGCACGTCATCGCAACACCGAATCTCGTGCGCATCCCGCGCTCGATGCGCTCTTCGACATCCTCGCCTCCACCAGCCGCGATGCGTATCGCGCCTTCCTGCATGCACCGGACTTCATGAAGTTCTACCGTCAGGCCACGCCGATTGATGCGTTGGAAAACTCACGCATCGGCTCACGCCCCGCCCGCCGCACCGGCCAGGCCTCGCTCGACGATCTGCGCGCCATTCCCTGGGTCTTTTCGTGGACGCAATCGCGCTTCTACCTTCCCGGCTGGTTTGGTGCTGG
Organism: Verrucomicrobiales bacterium; assembly: GCA_043770175.1. Taxonomy (GTDB): domain Bacteria; phylum Verrucomicrobiota; class Verrucomicrobiia; order Verrucomicrobiales; family Verrucomicrobiaceae; genus Prosthecobacter. The sequence continues at coordinate 8,889 of JAYVIO010000155.1, forward strand.
CAGTGCGCTGCAAAAACTCAAGACCGACGACCCCAAGAGCTACGCCACCCTCGCCGCCGCCATTCCCGGCTCCGCCTTTCTGCGCTACGTGCTAACGAACATCGAAAGCTCCCTCGTCAGCGCCAACACCGACCTCATGCGTGCCTATGCCGATCTCGTGGAGGACACCGCCGTGCGTGATCGCTTCCTCGGCACCATCCTCAGTGAATACGAAGCCACGCGCAGCATCATCGACGACCTTTTCCAAGGCACCTTCGAAGAACGCCGCCCGCGCCTCGCCTACACGCTGAACATTCGCGAAGAACCGCTCAAAGTGTTGCACCACCAGCAGATCGCCCTGCTCCGCGACTGGCGCGCCCTCGCCGCCGCTGGCAAAACCGAAGCCGCCGATGCGATGGTCTCTGACTTGCTGATTTCGATCAATGCTATCGCGTCTGGCCTGCGAACGACGGGTTGAATCAGATGGCCGCGTGACAAGCCTGAGCAGCGTATTATAATCCGTGATCATGATCGCCGATTATCCAGCCTTGCTCGAAGACCCGTCGCTCCCCGAGGTCGTCAGCAACCTTCAGAAGCAGCTCAAGACCGAGCGCCAGCTCCGCCTCAAGTTCTACGAGGAAATCACGCCCGACATGAAGGCGGAGTTCATCAACGGTCAGGTCATCATGCACTCGCCCGCCACCGCCATTCATACCATGATTCGCATGCGTGTGACCAACCTGCTGAACAACTACGTGGACACACGCGGACTCGGCATGGTGTTCGATGAAAAGACCCTCTGCACCTTCCCGCGCAACGACTACGAGCCTGATGTCGTTTTTTTTGGCAGCAAGAAGTCCGCCACCATTCGCCCGGACACCATGCAGTTCCCGCCGCCTGACTTTGCCTGCGAGGTTCTTTCTCCCAGCACCGCCAGCCGTGATCGCGGGGTTAAATTTCGCGATTATCAGGCCCACGGCGTGCAGGAATACTGGATCATCGACCCCACCACGAAAACGCTGGAGCAATACGTCCTCACCAAATCCAAGAGCTACGAACTCCGCCTCAAATCACGCACCGGCGAAGTTGAATGCGTTGCGATCAAGGGATTGATCCTGCCCATCCGCGCCCTCTTTGACGCCAAACATCACCGCACCGCGATGCGCGGCATGCTTGGCTGATTCACGCCCTCCCGCGATACTCACCCGGTGCCACGCCGACCCAGCGCTTGAACACACGCGAGAAAATCGCCGCGTTCGCGTAGCCCACATTGGCGGCGACGACCTCCAGCTTGTCGTTCTCCGTTTCCAGAAAGCGACGTGCCTGCTCCATGCGCAAACACGTCAGGTGTTGCATCGGACTGCGGCCAAGCTCTTTCAAACACAACCGCCGCAAGTGCTCCGGGCTGCAATGACTGCGATGCGCCAGTTCCGCCAGCGTCCAGTCGCGCATCAGATCCTGCTCCACATCGGCCCACAGCTTCGCCACACGCGGTTCCTGCCGCCACCATGGCTGCGCGATGCGGCGGATCGTCGCATGCAGCAGTTCCAGCCAGTGATGAATCAAGCGCGCCTCACGCTCGCCCTCCCACTCGGCCCGCAGGCCGGTCATGATGCGCACGATCTCATCCGCATGCGCCGTCGGCATCACCGGCGATGCCGCACCGACCACCGGCGTCACAAAACTCGGCTCGTCATAGCGCACCCACGCAAAACACCAGCGCTCACGGCTCTTTGCCTCAAACGCATTCAGCACTCGCGGTGGTGCGAAACACACCATGCCCGGCTTCACTCGCTGCCAGCGCCCATCCAGCATGATCTCCCCTTCCCCGCTCACGCAGGCCAGCACAAAGCTGCCCTCCGGTGTCATCCGCACGCGTCGATACGGCGGCAGCGCCTCATCCATGCCCAACCGTGCGATGCGATGCGTCGTCATCTCCACACACTCCCGCGCCTCCACCACCCAGCGCCGCGTGCGCGGGCCGTCGATCGTGGTTTCCTGAAGTTCGTTGGTCATTCGAGGATCATTTAATCGTGATTCCTCAATGATGTCACGCAAAGGTGCATTTCGGGCATGACAGCGTGCATGCCTTCCTGCTAGCCTGCACGCCTCAACTCGTATTCCCATCATGCGCTCATCCTTCCTATTCCTCGCATTCATCACCTCCACCGCACTCCATGCGGAGCCCATCTCCCTCTTCGACGGTAAAACCCTCGACGGCTGGGACTTCGATCCCAAAATCTGGCGTGTCGAAGACGGTATGATCACTGGCGGCTCCACGACGGAGAAGATCAAAGAGAACCACTTCATCTGCACGAAGAAGAACTACCAGAACTTCGAGCTGAAGCTCAAAATCAAAGTCAGCGGCGATCCTAAGACCGGCATGCTCAACAGCGGCATCCAGATTCGCAGCCTGCGCGTCCCTGGCGGCGCGCACATGAGCGGCTACCAGGTCGATTGCGGTGCAGGCTGGTTCGGCAAAATCTAAGACGAGTTCCGCCGCAACCGCGTCATCGCCGAACCGGTGGATGGTGCAGCGCTTGCGAAGGTCGTCGATGTGTTCGGCTGGAATGAATACCGTATCCGCGCCGAAGGCCCGCACATCCAGACGTGGATCAACGGCGTCCTCGCCATCGACTACACCGAGCAGGACAAAAACATCGCGCTCGACGGCCTCCTCGGCCCGCAGGTCCACAGCGGCGGCGTTTGCCTCGTGCAGGTCAAAGACGTGACCATTGAAGAACTCCCTGCCACACCCGGTGCACCCACGTGGGAAAAGCTCGGCGGCATCGATGCCGCGCGCAAACTCGTCGCCCCGCCGCCGAAGAAGCAGGCCGATGCCGCCGCAGCGCCGAAGCGCGACATCAGCTACAACAACGTCCAAGGCACCTCCAAAACCGCCGCCGAACAGCAAAAGCTCTTCCACCTGCCCGAAGGCTACGAAATCGAACTCGTCGTGCAGGAGAGCGCAGGCCTCGGCAAATTCGTCAGTGTTTACTTCGATCAACGCGGGCGAATGTGGACGCAGACTGCGCTGGAGTATCCCGTCGATGCGAATGAAAACCCCGCCGCCGCCGAGGCCGTGTATGCGGGCAAAGGCAAGGACAAGGTGCTCGTCTATCCGCGGGAGTCTTTGAACGGAAAGATTCCCGCGGGTGGACTCACCAACCCCACCGTCTTCGCCGACGGCCTCGCCATCCCGACCGGCATGCTGCCCTGGGGCAATGGCGACACCTGCTACGTCCAGCACGGTCACGACTTGAAGCTCTACAAAGACACGAACGGCGATGGCAAAGCGGACAAGTTCGACATCATCCTCACCGGCTTCGGCGTGCAGGACTCGCATCTCTTTCCGCATCAGTTCACTCGCGCCCCCGGCGGCTGGATCTGGATGGCGCAGGGCCTTTTCAACAACAGCAAGGTCCACAAACCCGGCAGTGATGTCGTCATCGATTACCCCAAGTGCGGCATGGCCCGCTTCCGGCCCGATGGCAGCGAATTTGAAATGACCAGCATCGGCCCGAACAACATCTGGGGCCTCGTCATGACCGGTGAAGGCGAGACCTTCATCCAAGAAGCCAACGACTACGGCTACCCCGTCATGCCATTCCACGAATACGCCTACTACCCCGGCGGCATGGAGGCATTGAAGAAGAGCTACCAGCCCGATTTCCCCCCGCAAGCCGAGTTCCGCATGGGCGGTACCGGTTTGAGCGGTCTCGCCCTCATCGAGTCTGGACCGCTCGTAGTTCGGGCTTCAGCCCGTTCAGAAAGCGTTGAAGAGCGGGCTAAAGCCCGAACTACGAACGACCTCACCATGGCCGTCGCCAATCCCATCACCTCGAAGGTTCAAACCATCGCCATGCATCGCGACGGCGCATATTGGAAGCTCGCCCAGCTCCCCGACCTCATCACCTGCGACGATCCCTTCTTCCGCCCCGTCGCCCTCACCAACGGCCCCGACGGCTGCATCTACATCGTCGATTGGTACAACAAAATCATCTCCCACAACGAAGTCCCGCGCGCGCATCCAGATCGTGACAAGACAAGGGGACGCATCTGGAGGGTGAAACCCAAAGCCGCGAAGTCCGAAGTGGCTGATTTCACGAAGATGAGCACCGATGAGCTCATCGCATTGCTCGGCAAAGAATCTGTCGCGCAGGCACATCTGGCTTGGCAGACGTTGGCGGATCTGAGATTAGCCGACGACACTGGAAAAGTGAAGCTAGCTGCATCTGAATCGGAACGCGGAAGCGCCACTCAAATTCAATGCCTTTGGGTTCTTGAAAACACCGCCCGGCCGCTACCGGACTGCGATACATTGATTCCATTGCTCTCTGTGCCAGACGCCCAGCTCCGTTTCGAGGCGTTAACCGTTTTAAATCGAGCTGCTAGCGTCGTGGTTTCGCAACGGGGCGACTTTGATTTCGAGATTCGACCGCTCGCACTCTCCTCCGGCCACTCTCCTCATTCTCGCAAACTTTTGACTCACCTTGAGTCAATGGTGAACGATTGGTCTTCACGCGTTCGATGTGAAGTAATCCTGGCTGCTGTCGGCGCCGTCGCGACATGCGAAAGGTACATTTCCGGAAAACACGATCCGAAGTTCACTTCGATCCTTCGCGTCGAGGAAGTTCGCAAGACACAGATGGCGTTCTTGAATGCCCTCCTCGCCTTCGCCAAACCCAGCCTCCCCAACGGCCCCACCATCCAATCCTCCCGCGGCCCCAAGCAAATCCCCGTGCGCGAGGCCTACGACCGCGAGTTCGAGCGCTTCCTCGTCCGCATGTTCCTGGAGCGTCATCCCGATGTCGTCGCGAAGTTCCTCGACTCCGAAGCCGCCGCGAAGCTGCCCGTGGAGGCCCGCGTGCTCGCCTCGCTCGCGTTGGAGCCGAAAGCGAGCGCTTCCCGCGTCGCCAAACTGCTCCCGCAGCTCGACCGTGCCCCGAATGACGAGGAACTACTCCGCCTCGCCCAGTTCCCCGCCCAAGCTGGCGTCGGTGAGGCTTTGAAAGCCCTCCTCACCAACGAAAAATCCCGCACCATCGTCGCTGAGAAGCTTCTCGCCCAGCGAACGAAGCTCGATGCGAAGCAAATCTCGCCGCTGCTGACAGAAACGGCGCGCGCCATGCTCAGGAGCGCGGACGCCCCCGTCCGCAGCCAATCGCTGTCACTTATCGGCGGCTTCCAGCTCACAAGCTTAGAAGGCGACCTCGTCGCGCAGCTTCGGGGTGGCGATTTGCAATCGCCATCTTCGGCGGTTGCAAACCGCCGCCCCATTCTGCTTACCCTCCGCGACCTCCGCAGCGCCGAAGCCGGCCTATTCGCCACCCTCGCCCAATCCGATCCCGATCCCCTCACCCGCGAAGCCGCGCTCGAAGCCCTCGCCGCTTCTCGTGCGCCGGATGCAGCCACGAAGCTCTTCGCCCTCTATCCTTCGCTCCAGCCCGCGCAGCGCCGCAGCGCTTTGAATGCGCTCTCCAGCAGCAAAGCCGGTGCGAAGACCATCGTCACGGCCTTGCTCGACAAAACACTGCCGCAAACCGACCTCGATGGCCCCACCGTCGAGCGACTCGCCACCGTGCTCGGCGATGATCCAGCCATAACCAAACTCCAGCAGCAGCTCGGCGGCATTTTCCGCGAGGTCCTTCTCCTCGACGGCCAGGACACAGCGTGGGTCGATTCCAAGATCACGCTCGATGGCCCTTTCACCGTCGAGACTTGGATTCGCCTCGCGCCGAACATCGGCAATCAGGACGACATCCTCGGCGTGCCCGGCGGTGTGGAGATGAATTTCTTCCAGTCCAAGTTTCGCGTCTTCGGCGGCCCCGA
>JAYVIO010000156.1:0-4930 GCA_043770175.1 Verrucomicrobiales bacterium
TTGGAAACCGTTCAGCACCGGCATCAAGCAATGGGCGCTCGGTTTCATTCTCGCCAGTGGACTGCTGCTCGTGCTCGGCTTCGTTTTCTTCAAGATCGGCGCGTATCAGCTCCATCCCGACCCGCGCTGGTTCAAATTCGGCGAACCCATCACCGCCGCGCTCGGCGCTGGCATCGTCGAAGAGTTTTTCTTCCGCGGCTTGCTCCTCGGACTGCTGCTGCGCACCATGTCCACGCGCTCTGCGCTGATCGCCGGAACGTTCATCTTCGCCTTCGTCCATTTCCTCAAACCACCCGAGGGCTGGCAGATCGACGATGCCGCCGTCACCTGGAGCAGCGGTTTTCTCGTCCTCAAGCAAATCGCCCTCGGCTTTGGCGACGTACAGTTTCTCCTCGCCGAATTTGCCACGCTCTTCGCCGTCGGCTGGGTGCTCGCGCAGGTGCGCATGCAAACCGGCGCGTTGTGGGCTGGCATCGGCCTGCATGGCGGCTGGGTCTTCGGCCTGAAATACTTCAGTGCCCTCACCACCTACTCCAACGGCTGGCTGCCCTGGATCGGCGCGAACTTGAAAATCGGTCTCGCCCCGCTGCTCACCGTGCTCTTCACCGGCTGGATCGCTTCCAAGCTGCTGCCGGGCAAAGCCGCACGATAATTCGTTTGCAGCTTACCCACTCACACGGAACATAGCGCGCAGCAGCCCTCGCCCGAGTGGCGGAATTGGTAGACGCGCCAGACTTAGGATCTGGTTGAGCAATCAGTGCAGGTTCGAGTCCTGTCTCGGGCACCACCAGCGGACAGCAAGTGAGATCGAGACGGCGCACAGAGCTTCTCTTCAGCCTGTCGCAATCCCAAACTGTTCTGACTTGAGGTCAACAGCGCGATGAAGACGCGTCGCATGCCGGCGGAACCCACTTCCTCCACCCATGGGGTGTAGTACCACGAGGTTACACCCCATAGCATCCACAGGGCGCCCGCGCCTATGGTCGTCCATCAAGAAAGCTTCTGTGACTGCAGCGCGAGCTGCCCAACCCCCACGAAGCATCGACTACGAAAAAAGAACCCTTATGAACCTCAAGCTCAAACTTATCACCAGCGCTCTCGCTGCATCATGCTTCTGCCTGCACGCAGCGGAGCCCCAGGCCAGTGTGGAGCTGCCACCTGTCGTCATCTATAGCCCGTCACAGGTGGCACCCAAAGCCAATGGTAACCTCTATCGGCCAGAGCAAAGCTTCATGGAATTCATCGGCCTGGAAGTCTGGAATCTGCAGAATGAAAAGCTGGGCAAAATCAAATTTATCACTGCCGACTTCGAAACTGCGCGCCTGATCGAGGTGGTCGTCGCTTCCGGTGGTGGCTTGTTCGGTTTCGGTGGTAAGACCACGTCTGTCCAGCCGCGCGCACTCAGGCTTGATGCCAAAGGTAATGTGATGCGTCTGGACATGAGCAAGGCGCGCTTCGATGCCGCACCCAGCTTCCAGGCCGCTGGTCAGGGGAATGCGCAAAAGACCGAATTCATCCTTGGCCTGCCAATCCATAACACCAAGGGACAGTATTTGGGCAAAGTGGGCAACCTCATGATGGATCTGCCTAACGGCCGAATCGTTCAGGTTGTGAATGAGACTGAAGCCATGGGTGGCGAGGGCAGCTACGTCATTGCGCCAGCGGCATTGCGCTACAATCAGCGCCACAATGGTCTCGTGCTGGATCTATCCTTCGCTGAACTCAAGAACGAACGGATCTTCAAATGGGTCGGCACCAATCGAACAGCCTATCAGCAGGAGTTCATAAGCGGGGACGCGCAACAAAGTATGGCCGGCAAAGCCATCGCGGCGGGCCAGGGACAGCACGTGCGCGACGCGCAGAAAACCAGCCGGATCGAACTGGCCATCAAGACCAATGCCAAGCTCTCCGCCCATGCCAAGAATGTGAAAGTCGTCACGCTTAACTCCCAGACCACGCTGCGCGGTCACGTCAGCACGGCCGAAGGCAAGCGCAAGATCGGCGAGATCGCCGCACAGGCGGGCAAGCCTGAGAATGTGAGCAATCTCCTGGTCGTCACGGATGTGTCCGGACGCCCTTCCAGCTAGGTCTGTAGGTCACTCTGCTTTCCTGTCAGCCGGCGGTTGGAAACAACCGCCGGCTTGTCGTTGGGATCTGGTTGAGCAATCAGCGCAGGTTCGAGCCCTGTCTCAGGCACCACATCTTGGGATGCAAGCGTAGGCAACGAATCACGTTCCCATCTGCCATCATGCGCTCGCTGCTTCTCGTCCTCTTCGCCCTCGGCCCTTCGCTCTTTGCGGCACCGCCCAACATCGTCTTCATCCTCGCTGACGACTTCGGCTATGGCGATCTCGGCTGCATGGGCTGCACCGACATCGCCACGCCGAACATCGACCGCCTCGCGACGGAAGGCGTGAAGTTCACCGACTTCTATGCGAACGCGCCTGTCTGCACACCGACTCGCACCGGCTTCATGACCGGACGCTGGCAGCAACGCTGCGGACTTGAGTTCGCGTTTGGTTACACCGCCGAGCAGGCACGCCGTGTGAACGGTCAGTGGGTCAACGAACCCGACATCCATGCGCTTGGTCTGCCGTTGACCGAAACCACCATCGCCGACCGCCTCAAGGCCGCCGGTTACGCCACCGGTGCCTTCGGCAAATGGCATCTCGGGTTCAAAGACGAGTTCAATCCCACCAAGCGCGGCTTCGACGAGTACTTCGGCGAACTCCTCGGCCACGCTGATTATTACAAGCACGCCTACTATGACGGCACCTACGCGCTGCGAGATGGCCTTCAGCCCGTGAAACGCGAGGGCTACTTCACCGACCTCGTCAACGAACGCGCCGTCAAATTCATCCGCGATCACCACACCACGCCCTTCTTCCTCTACGTCCCGCATCTCGCCGTCCACGGCCCCTTCCAGCCGCCCGATGCTCCCGAAACACCCATGGTCACGAAGGAAAGCATGCACCATGGCAGCCGTGCCATTTACAAGGCGATGGTCGAGCGCATCGACCTCGGCGTTGGCAAGATCCTCGCCGAATTAGAGAAACACGGCCTCACTGACAACACGCTCGTCGTTTTCTCCAGCGACAACGGCGGCGAGCGCTACAGCCGCAACCTGCCGCTCTTCCATCACAAGGCCACCGTCTGGGAAGGCGGCATCCGCGTGCCGTGTTTGATGCGCTGGCCGACGAAACTGCCGAAAGGCAAAGTCACGAGCCAGATGGCCATCACCATGGACCTCCACGCCACCTTCCTCGCTGCCGCCGGAGTCCCGCTCGGAGTCCCGCCTTCAGGCGGTGCCACATCGCTACACCCATCATCTCCAAGCAACGCGAAACCGGCTAAAGCCGGGACTCCGAGCGGGACTCCGAACAAGCCGCTCGATGGCATCAATCTCATCCCGCTTCTCACCGGCGATGCCAAACCCGTCGAACGCACCTTCTTCTGGCGCATCGACCGCTCCAACCGCCAGCAACGCGCCATCCGCCACGGGAAATGGAAATACATCAACGACGGCAACACCATGGACCTCCTCTTCAACCTCGACACCGACATCAGCGAACGCACCGACCTCGGCTACCAGCACCCCGACATCCTTCATGACCTCAAGGCCAAGCTGAAGGCATGGGAAGCGGAGATGGATGCGAGTGAGCGGGAGGTTTGGGTGCGGTGAACAACGTACTCACGAATCCCCTTTGCTCCAATCACAACCCCGCCTACACCTCCCCCACCATGAACCGACCCACGCTTCACACCCTAGCACTCTCCTTGCTCACCACCGCCGCCTTCGCCGACGGCGCCTTTTACGGTGACCCACCCGACGCCACGCATCCGTGGGCGATTCATGACATGAACCGGGCGCAACCAATGCGCGTGGAGCCTGGAACGTTCAGCTCGCAGGAGAAGCCAGGCACACCGCCTTCGGATGCGATCATTCTGTTCGGCGGCAAGGCTGAGGAGATCGAGAAATGGCAGGCGGACAAAAACCCAGCGGAGCCGACGAAGTGGGAAGTTAAGGACAGCGTGCTGCAATGCGTGCCGGGCAGCGGTTACGTGCGCACGAAGGAAGAATTTGCCGACTGCCAGCTTCACATCGAATGGAGCGCGCCGAGCAAGGTCGAGGGCAACAGCCAGGGCCGTGGCAACAGCGGTGTCTTCCTCATGGGCCAGGTCGAAGTGCAGGTGCTCGACAATTACAACAACCCCAGCTACCCCGATGGCATGGCTTCCTCCATCTACGGCATCAGTCCGCCGTTGGCGAACCCGCTGCGTGCTCCGGGTGAATGGCAGACCTATGACATCATCTTCCGCCGCCCGATCTTCAAAGACGGGAAGGAAATCGACCCCGGTTACATTACCGTCTTCGTCAACGGCGTGCTCACGCAGGATCACACACCGCTCGAAGGCGGTGGCGGGCACATGAGGCGCTCCAAACCACGCGCATTCCCGGATCAAGGCCCGCTTAAGCTCCAGGATCACGGCAACCCCGTGCGCTATCGCAACATCTGGTACCGCCCGCTGCCGAAGCGTGCCATCGAAGGCGGCGAAGCCAGCCGCATGAGCGAAGCCGCCACCACGGCGAAGCGTGCGGAGATCGCCAAGGGCATCCGCGAAGACGCCGCGAAACTCGAAGGCAATGCGAAGATGCTGCGCTTGTTTGAATCCATCTGCTACGAGGCCAATGCCGACGCGCAGGAGTTTGCGCTCACCGCCGTTAAAGATTTCGCCGCTGCCATGAAGGCCGTGCCTGCCGACAAGATCGAAGCACAGAAAGGCGAGATCCTGCACGTCACCAAAGCACTGCGTTATCTCACTCAGTTCAAATTCCTGCCGGAAGACCTCGCCGCGAAGCAGGAACTCGAAGCCATCATCAAGGCCAACGACTGGGAGCCGAAGCCGAAGAAGTGAAGTGATGCGGGCA
>JAYVIO010000157.1:0-4925 GCA_043770175.1 Verrucomicrobiales bacterium
CTTTCGGGGTTCCACCCGTGGGTAATCGTCGCTCCGCCGTCCTGCGCCCACTGCCAATCGGCACGGAAGTAGAGCGCATCGGCCAACGTGCGAATCTCCCGCTCCTCCTCACAATCCTGATCGAAATAGATTGCGGCGGTGAGCATTCCGGCCAGCAGAAAAGCGGTATCGACGGTTGAAAGCTCACACTTCCCGGCGCGCCGTCCGGTCTTCATGTCAAGAAAGTGGTAGTAGAACCCTTTGAAGCCCGTTGCGTCCGGTGCCGTTCCCTGCGGGCTGTTCCAGAAGAACCGTAATACCGCCAGCGTTCGCTTTGCCGCTTCGGCGCGCGTCATCCATGAGCGCTCGACGCCAACCGGATATGCTGCCAGGGCAAACCCAACGGCGGCGATACTCGCGGGAGCGTCCGGTTGCGTCTTGTCCACCACCAGGCCGTTCGCAGGGTTGGTCTCATGCAGGAAATATCCGAAGGCGTCCCGCTGGAGCGCGTCCAGCATTTCTTCGCTGCTGGCTGGTTGATCCGGGTAATTCGCCAGGTGATTCGTCATGCCCGTTTCCCCGCAATGTGTGCGCGGCCCAACCATCCACCGGTTTGATTCATCATAAAGCGCCTTTGGTTGCGCTGCGACCAGCCCATGACATGGCAATCCAGCGGAGGCAGCGGTGTCATTTGAAGACGCGCCCAGCCATCAGCCACGCTCTTGTCGGTGTTGGTTTTCACTTTTGGACCAGTCATTCAATGGTGTTTGTAGAAGCCGACGCCTTTGATGTCGTTCCACGAGGTTGTTTGGTGGCAGAGGAAGCATTGATTCACGTCGGCGTGTTTGACGCTGGCGATGGTCATGGAGATCATTTTGAAGTGCATCATGTAATGGCTTGGCGGGGCTTGGTGGCATTGGGCGCAGGATTGCGAGGCGGCGGACGGGTGGCGGAACTCGGCGATGGTCCACTTCGCGGTGGCGTGGCATTGCGCGCAGTCCGCGCCGAAGAGTCCGCGATGGCGGTCTTTCGTGGAGTGACATTGCGCGCAGTTGAGCAGGGCTTCCTCGGGTTGCAGGTGGGCGAGCGCGGATTGCGGGGCGGCGCGGGATGCTTCGAGCCAGTGTTTGGCCACGTCCACTCCGGCGCGTTGTGGTTCGCTTTTGAGCTGCTGGATGCCGATGTGCGCGAGCGCGACGTGATCCATTATCGTGGTGCTCGGGACGCGGCCTTGATGTTCGAGATGGCAGGCGGCGCACTCGCTGATCTCGGCGTGAAAAGCGCTCGGCTGGCGTGCGAGGACGGTCTTGTTGTCGGCGTGGCAGACGATGCAGTTTTTCGCTTCGACGCCCTTGTTCGGGGTGTGGCACGCGGCGCAGTTGTTGGCGAGAAAGCCGTGTGGCTGCGACAGTTCGCCGGGGAGGACCATGTGCTGCCAAGAGGCGGGTGAGAGTGCTGCGTGCGCCGTTTTATCGGGATGGCGCGAGGAGAAGACGAAGAAGGCGAGCGCGAGCAGGACGAAGGTGCAGGCCGCGAAGAGCAGTGCTTTTGTGAGTGTCATGATGACCACCTCAGCCCGAAGTGAATCCCTGCCCAGATGTGCAGCCCGAGCAGGACGTAAAAGAGCAGGGAGAGGATGATGTGGAGCTTCAGCGCGAGGCTGAACAAGCGTTTGAACAGCTCGTGCGTGCGCACCGCATACTCAAGGTCGGCCACGGCTTCGGCGGTGCGGGTGACTTCTCCAGTCGGGCCGCCGGGTGAGAGATCGATCCCCATATTCGCCATCGCAGCTATGAGGAAGGGAGCCTTTGGTGGTGCGCTCTGTTCGGCTGGGAGGTTCTCCAGCACGCCCCACGCATGGTCGAGATCGCCACGCGCCGTTTGCAGCAGGAGCACCTTATCTTTGACCTCCTGATTGACGTAGGTGAGCAAATATCGAACGGCATATCCGCTCACGACGACGAGCAGCATGACGGCGGTGAGAGTGATGCCCAGCCAGCTTTCATACTTGTGGCCGGTGTGGATGATCGCAAGCACGGGGCCAAAGATGCCCGCATAAACGTGGAGGATCATGAGCGTCTCCATGGACACATGCTTGGTGACGCGGCGGTTAATCGCGGGGATGCGTTTGACGAGTGGATAGCCGAGCGGGAACAGCATGAGCACGGCGGCCGCGATGCCAAACACCGCGCCCATACGGCTGCCCGCAAAGCGCGGCGAGCTGTGCAGGAGAAAGCCGAGCCAGCCCAGCACGAGAAGGCTGAGGATGCCGGTGATGACGATGCGTTCGCGTGCTTTCATGTGCGCTATGCCTCCACGGCGATGTCGCCTTTTGGGATGGCTTGGCAGGCGAGAATGATGCCGTTGGTTTTGTCGTCGGCGTCTAGCGAGTCCTCGACCGCCATCGTGACCTCGCCGGAAGTCATCTTCACTTTGCACACGCCACAGGTGCCGACGCGGCAGGCGGATTCGATGCCGATGGCGAGTTCTTCGGAGAGTTCGAGCACGGTCTGGCCGTCGCGGATTTTCGCCGACTTGTTGTTCTTGGAAAACGTGACGAGCGCGCCAGTGGCGGCGGCGCTTGGTTTGGCGGTGGTTCCGGCGGCGGCTGGGCTGGGCTTGGGGGTGCCGAAGGCTTCCGTCTTGAGCTGGCCGGGAGGCACGCCCAGCTCGGCGAGGAGCGCTTTCGTGGCATCCATCATCGGGATCGGGCCGCAGAGGTGGATGCGCCGCGAAGTCAGGCCGGGAACGGACTGCGCGAGGAATGCCGCAGTCAAATGTCCGCGTGGGCCTTTCCAATCGGTCCCTTCCGGGCGGGTCATGGTGATGATGACGTGCAGCTTGGGATTCTCGCGGGCCAGCGCGGCGATGGCGTCCGCCAAAATATAGTCCGCCGGAGTGCGGCACGCATAGATGAAGAAGATGTCGCCGGGCCACGACTGCTCCGTGAGATAGCGACTGATGCTCACCATCGGCGTGATGCCCACGCCGCCGGAGATGAGGACGATGCTGTCCGCCTCTTTTCCGGTAAAAGTAAATTTTCCGACCGGGCCGCCCGCTTCGTTGGTGTCGCCCACTTTGAGCAGGTCAACGATGTGGCGCGAGACCGCGCCGCGTGGCTCGCGCCGCACGGTGAGATCGATGTGCTCGCGCTGGTTTGGCGAGGATGAGATGGAGTAGGAGCGGTTCATTCTCGCGCCGCCAATCCAGAACGCGAGGTTAAGGAACTGACCCGGCACAAAGGTGAAAGGGAGGACGCGCTCACCGGAGGCAGGCAGAAGGCGAAACGTTTTCACGTTCGGCGTTTCTTTGATGATGCTCCCCACGCGAAGCTGCCCGCGCCAGTTTGCAGTCAAAGGCTGCAGATCGCTCATGGTGCGGCTGGAGTGGCGGGCTTACCTCCCGCAAGCTCTGGTGCGGACCCCGGCGGCGGCGATCCTTTGTCGGCCTCGATGCGTCCAAAGAGGGCCGCCGCGCGTCGCATCTTGAAGAAATACATGGAGACCATCGCCAGCGCGAAAGCGACGAGCAGCACCATCGTAAAAAGGTGAAATGGAGAGACGCCCGCCTGCTGATGCGCGGCGGACGCGGTGCCGGGCGTGAGATTCATCTCCTGTTTGAACCACGCCATCGCGACCTCGCGCGGGGCGCGACCTTCTGCCAGTGCGCGGCGGGCAGCGATGCCGCTTTCGAGTTGCGCCGTGCCTTCGCGCAGTCGCGTGATGGCTTCGTGCATCGCGGTGTAATCGCCGGATTGCGTGCCCGCGTTGAGCGTGTCGAGCGCCTGTCCCATCAAGACGCTGCCCGCGTGCATCCGCTCTGCGGCTTGCGCTTCGACGAGCTTGCGCTGCTCGGGCGAAAGCTCCGGCAGAGCCATGAGCGTGGGGTAAAGTTCCTTCGGCGGCACACCGTGCATCCCTTTCATCATCTCACCCATGCCCTCCATCATGCCGCCCATGCCACCGGCTACAGGGCTGGCTGCACCGGCTGCGGGCATTCCGCCCATCGCTGGAGCCGCCCCGGTTGCAGCGGGCATCGCACCTGCGGCGGGGGCTGCGCCACCGGGATGATGGCTTGCGTGTTCAGCGGGTGAAAGTTGCGCGAATGTCTCGCTGGCGAAAAGCAGCACGCCCGCGCTCGCGATGACGCTCAGCGTGCGCACGGTCACATGCCTTTCATCGGGGGCATCGGTGCCGCAGCCGGAGCGGGCGGGGCGAAGCCGGTGAGAACTTTGCGCTGCTCGTCGGTGAGGATTTTGCTGGCGTCGCCGACGGCGCGGATGAAAGCGAGGCGTTCATCGCCGGTGAGCTTTCCGATCGCGGCGAGCTTCTCCTCGATCTTCGCGGCGTCGGGCTGATCGGCCGCGGTAAGCGCCCACAATTCTTGCTCGGCCTGCTCGACCGCGCGGTCGGCGCTGCTCTTCGCGAGGAGTGCTTGTTCTTTCGCTTTGTTGAGTCCGGCTTGCTGCTCGGTCGTGAGCGCGATGTGCTGCGGGTGGTCGAGGAAAAATCCGGTCGCTCCGAGGTGATAGAGATGTGATGCGCCGGGGAAGCCGGGCAGTGCGGATTGCGGCATCGCGGCCATGTTGCCGCCGCCCATGCCCATCATGCTCATCATCCCCATCATTCCGCCGCCGCCGCTCATGTTCGCCATGCCGCCTGCTGCTGGTGGTGTGGGCATTGCGCCCATTTTCATCATGTCCATGTCCATCATGCCCATGCCGCCACCGCTGGGCATTGCGCCGCCAACAGGCATCGGGGCACCGCCGCCCATGCCCATCATTTTGTCCATCATCCCCATCATCTTATCCATCATGCCCATCATGTTCATGGGGGCGCCCGCTGGCATCGCGGCACCGCTCATCCCTGCCATTGCCGAGGCCGGTGCTGCGCCTGCGCTCATACCGGGCGTCGCTGCGCTGGGCTTCATTTTACCCATGCCCATGC
>JAYVIO010000158.1:0-14601 GCA_043770175.1 Verrucomicrobiales bacterium
CCGGGGTTGCACGGCGCGGGCTGCTCTTGCTGCTCTTGATTGGTTTGATAGGATGTGTTGCCATGTGGGTGGTGGATGGTGTGGGTTTGCTAACACCCCCTTCTTATCACCGATCCGCTTCGGTGACTCCGCCCACATGGTATCTACTACCCAACGAACGCCGCCGCGCAGATTGTGTGGCTGGAGAATTTCCGCAACAAGCTCGCCGCCCACGCCGTCACCCTCGGTATCAGCGGGACGGACAGCACCGCCGCCATTGCCGATGCCCGCTGGCTGATTTATGTGCTCGGTACCTGGCTGCCAGCCGTGCGCCCGTGGCAGAAGAGCTGCACGGATGCGGCGCGGCAGGCTCAGCTCGGCATCATGGGGGTGCAGATGGTGCTGCCGGTGTTCACCGCTCCGGCATTGCCTGCGGGTGTGGTGGCGGTGAATGACGGGGCATTGATTCGCATCTTCGACCTCATTCAGCGCCTGAAGGGCTCGGCCGCCTACACGGAGGCCATCGGCACGGATCTGGGTGTCATCGGCAGCCAGCAGAGTCCCCCGGACTTTGCCACGCTTCAGCCCACGATCAGTGCGACGGTCGCCGGACCGAACAAAGTGGACATCGACTGGGGCTGGGGCGGTTACGCCGCCTTCCTGGACGCCTGTGAAATCCAGGTGGATCGCGGCAGCGGCTGGACGCTGCTGACCATCGACACCACGCCCGGCTACACAGACAGCACCACCCATCCCGCCACGCTCACACGCTGGAAATACCGCGCTATCTACCATGCTGACGACGCCCAAGTCGGCCTCTGGAGTGCGGAGGCCAGTGTGACAGTGGGTGGGTAATAATCCCCCAAAGTAAAGATAACCGAAACCAACAACCAACACGACAAATGAATAGTACAGCCACAAGCCCTATCCTCAAATTGATACAAATGACCCGGCAATACTCTGCGCGATGGATTTTCATCGTGGGGATGTTCGCAATATCAATTCTCCCTCAATCTGCTGCTGCCGCAGAATGTCCAGCGTGTGCCTGGGCGGATGAGCTTGCCGGTTATCATGCCTCCAAAACAACGTGGGAATCAATTGCTGAGAGTTGGGCGCTCCTCAAAACACTCGCAACAACTCAAGAAGAGTATGATGAAGCAAGCCAGAAGCTGGATGAAGCGTCTGCCAAAGTGCAAGAGTACTCAAACAAGATAAATGATATGCCGCCACAGCCTAATCATACATGCTGTGAACCTGAACCGACGCAGGAGCCGACGCAGGAGCCGACGCAGGAGCCGACGCAGGAGCCGACGCAGGAGCCGACGCAGGAGCCGACGCAGGAGCCTACGCAGGAGCCTACGCAGGAGCCAACGCAGGAGCCAACGCAGCAATAATTAACTTGTGGACCCTACAGCGCAGAGCAGCATTAGTGGTTTGAAAGAATGCCGCTCTGCGTCTCGTCCCCAAGCTTTCGATCACAACATATTATGAAGAAAACTGCGCTTTTAAGCTTGGCCGTTCCTATCGTGGCAATTGTTGTATGGTTTTCCGTCTCATCAGGGGGGAAACCCTCGAAAACCTCATCGTCTACGTTAACACAAGCCATACCTGCAAGCCGTGATCAGGACATAAAAAATAAACAGAAGTCAGTGAGCCGGCTTGACAATACCGCAGAAAACCAAGCGCTAACAGCGCATGCCGAGCTGCTGTCCAAAGCAATGACGCCGCAGAAAAGAGCTGCTATGGTGGAACAGTTGATGAAGCTGAAACAGCCGTTTTACACAGAATTGTTCACAAAATGGCGGCTGGATAGTCACACAATCGGAAAAATTTGGGAGCAGGTCAAAAGGCGCGAGTCGTACAATTTGATGCTCAAGGCTAATGTGTATGAGTCAATGACCCAAGTACCAACCACTCAGGTTTCGAAAGCCGCCGCCGATGGGTTAAAAGAAGTCAAAAATGTCGAGGAATTTGATGATGTAGAACTTGCGGTCATCCTTGGTCCAGAGAGATTGGAAGAACTAAAGGCTGTTGATCGTCGAATCAAAAGCCGACTCATCAATATGAACGCGATAGACGACTAACGTGATCAGACGATTCCAGTGTGATTGCTTGCGTCATTCGGTGTGGTTTGGTTACCGCTTTTTACTGCGCGAGAAGATGCCGGTCATGTGGTGACCACTCCAGAGTCTACGCAGAAACCCATGAAGATCAGGCTGCTGTTTCTCGCATTGCTCGGCGTAATCTGGTTGCTGCCATTTTACTGTGTGGGATCGATGTTTGGCCTGCCATTCAAGGTGCCATCGCTGCTGTACACGCAGTATGCCTCTGGAGGTTTGTTCACCCGCCGGGTGGGTTCTTGGAGCCAGATGCTGGTTCAGGTGCGCAGCGTGAACGGGCCGGACTGGCAGACAATTGATATCTCGAGGTTGTCTCCAATGGAGGTCTTTGGTTATCGCCATCGGCTGGAGAGGGTGGGGATCGTCACATCGAAGAACCGGACGCTGACCGAACGTGTGCGTCTGCGCCTAGCGGAGTGGGTGGCGCGGGAGCATGCGAAACGGCACCCGGAAGCGGCAGAGATCACCGGTGTGCGCTTTGTGCAGACCAGCCATGCGACAAACCAGCCTGAGATGGCGGTGCCTCAGGGGCGCTGGCAGCGGGACACGCTGGCTCTGGAGCCGAAACCAGCACTCCAAGTGCTGGCGACCTTCATCATCCAGGCGGAAAAAGTGCAGGTGGAGCGCGCGGTGCGGCCTGCCGCAGTGCCAGCGGCTCCCAGCACGCCGAAGGTTTTTGAACGCAAGAGGAAGAGTGAAGAGGGAGCCAAGGAGGGTGCTGGGCGCTGAAAAATGAATGAGACGGCACGAGAAAAATCTGGAAAAAACAGATTGGAAACCTGTTCCACTTTGGACTGCACGCCCCCGCGTGGCGGGAACTTGACGCCGAAGGCAAAGGCGAAGCTGCGAGAATGGGGTGAGTTTCTGGTGGGGGATGCGGATGTGCTGTCCCTGCGGGTTTTTGAGGTGCTTTTCACGGCTACCTTCCTCCTGTGGATGGGGCAGTGCTTCCGCACCTGGGAGGAATGGCTGACGGATGCGGGCTTTCACCTGACAGCGGAGGAGCTGGTGCCGCTGGGATTTCCTGCGCCTTTTCCTCTGCTCAGCGGAGCGGGCGCGGCCGCTCTGGCAGTGCTGATCGGCGTGAGCGCGCTGCTATTGATCCTCAACAAGTGGCGGCGAGTAGCGTTGCTGGGCCTCTTTGCCAGCGCGTTGTATGCGCAGGGGGGTGACGTGCTGTCCGCTTCGACGCTGAACAAGCTGTATGTGGCGGTGTATGGCATCCTCCTCATCACACCGGGCTACAAGCGGGACGCGACAACGGGGCGGCTGGTGGGTTCGGTGCTGAGCATGCGGGTGATTCAGGCGACGCTGCTGCTGCAATACTTGGCGGCGGGAACGTCCAAGGCATTCAAGGGTGACTGGCTAAAGTACAGCGATGTGCTCCATACGCAGGTGCAGGGCGTGTTTCGCACTGATTTCGCCGCATGGTGCCTGCGGAACCTGCCGGTGTGGAGCTGGACGGTTATGCAGTGGACGACGCTGCTCTTTGAACTGGAGGCTCCCGTCCTCTTTTGCGTGCAAAAGCTACGGCCAATCGCTTTTGTGATCGGGATCGGAATGCACCTCATGATCGCACTGATGATGAAGGATCTGATCTTCTTCAGTGCACAAATGTGGTCGTTCTATGCGCTGTTTGTGACGGCGGAACAGTGGCGATGGGTGGGAAGCAAAGGACTGATCGCTTTGCAGCGTCTCGATTTCCGTAAATTGATGACGCATGCCTCTATTGAAAACCACTAACTGGCACTGAAGAATTTCAGTTCTGAATCAGTGCCAGTGAGTCTGAAGTCAGGGTGCACCATCAAGACACCTTCCAGCCGTCGCGATACGACGGACGGGTGATGAACTTGTTCGGAGCCTCGGTGTTCGTGACTTTCATCGCCCCCTTGTCCCACTGCACGGTCTGCTGGGCGCGAATGGCGAGGTTGCCGAGCAGCACGAACTCGGTGAGCGGAGCGGAGTAGTCGAAGTTCGAGCTGGGCAGGCCGCCGTTGACGATGTGGTGCGCCCACTCGCCTTGCGGATTGTCCGGCATGACGCTGCGGGTTTCGGTCTGCTTGATCTTGCCCGCTTTCATGTCGAGACGAACCTGGGTGTACCTGTCGAGTGGATAAATGACCGGGCTCTTGCAGTAGGCGTCGCCTTCAAAGATGACGCCATCGGTGCCGATGAACATCATGCCGCTGCTGGCCTTCTTGAAGGTCTCTTCGGGGATGTCAGGATGGCGTTCGGGTTTGTTCGGCATGCCGTCTTTTTCACCATCGTGCCAGGAAACCGTCATGGCGGCATGTTTGCCGGCAGGCATGTGGTACACGAGCTTGCTCCACATCGGCGCGTTCAAATCGCTGATCGGGCCGCTTTCGGCGTCGATTTTTTCAGGAATGAGCTGGCCGAGGATGCTGAAGGTGGAGTCCATGATGTGGCAGCCCATGTCGCCGAGCGCACCGGAACCGAACTGCCACCAGCCGCGCCAGTTGAAGGGATGCGGGCCGGGGCTGCGCTTGTTTTTCTTGGACGCGGCTTCGTCGAGGTCGAACTCGAAGTAAGGCTCGCTCGGTTCGCAAGAGAGCCACAGATCCCAGTTCAGGTTCGGCGGGCATTCGATGAGCTTCTTTTTGATCGGTCCCTGCGGCCAGATGGGCCGATTGGTCCAAAGGCGGATTTCCTTGAGCGTGCCAATGGCACCCTGTTCGATCCACTCCTTCGCCATGCGCTGACCGTCCATCGTGCGGCCCTGGTTGCCCATTTGCGTGACAATTTTCGCTTCTTTCGCGGCGCGATGCAGGTCACGCACCTCGGAGATGTAATTGCAGAGCGGCTTTTGCACGCAGACGTGCTTGCCGTGCTTGATGGCATGCATCGCGGCGAGGTAATGCGTGTGGTCGGGAGTCGAGACGATGACGCCGTCGATGTCCTTGGCCATCTCATCGAACATCTTGCGGAAGTCCTGATAGAGCTTCGGCGCAGGCGGCGCAGCCTGACTGGAGTCGAGATGGTGCTTCTCACGCTTCTTCGCGGCTTCCTCAAGACGCTTCGAGTCCACATCGACCATCGCGACGATGTTGTGGTTCAGCGTGACCATGCCCGTGTCGGCCAAGCCTTTGCCGTTCGCACCGATTTGGGCCAGATTCAGCCGCTTGCCCGCTGCGTCTTGACCGCGCAGAAGGAGATTCGGGCCGGTGAAAGCACCCGCCGCGAGTCCGGCGGAGGTGGAGAGGAAACGACGACGTGAAAGCGTGCTGGAGTTCATAAATTAAGACGAGTGTGGAGGCGGCTGGCGGAAACGCCGGAGGAAAGGAGATGTTGCAGCCGGTTGCAACCTTGCAATCCGAAGTTGAATCATTGTCCGATCCGGTGAAGAAGGCAGGGCGTTCGTGGTCCCCGTAGTTCAATGGATAGAACGAGGGTTTCCTAAACTCTAAATACAGGTTCGATTCCTGTCGGGGATACCAGCGAGAGGCGCAGCAGATGACAAGTTTCAGCTATTGAGCCACCGCTTTTCCAGCGTATGAGAAAAGCAACCCCATCACCATGCTCATCCCGACCTCATTTCCCACTTCCAACGGCCCAGCTGAATCGAAACCGCTCATCTCTGAAGAAGGCTGGGTCGTACAGCATTTGTTTTTCAACATCGATCACGGCTACTGGGCGGCGTTGACGCCGGAGGAGCGCCAGGAGAGGCGGGAGAACTTCACGCGCACCATCGAGGCGATCCGCAAGCATCCAGGCACGCAGTTGCTCGCCTTTGCGATGGTTTCGCCGAAATCAGAACTCGGTTTCATGCTCCTCACACCGGACCTGCATGATTCGCAGCGTTTTGAGAAGCAGATCAGCCTCGCACTTGGCCCGGATGCGCTCACGCCGACCTACAGCTACCTCTCGATGACGGAGTGGACCGAGTACTCGCAGAGCGAGGACGAGTTCAAGGCGCAGATCGAGAAGGCTGAGAACCTCACGCCCGGCACCGAAGCGTTCGACAAGCGTGTGGCAGAGTGGAAGACCCACATGACGAAGTATTTCAACGACCGCCTCTACCCGAACATGCCGGACTGGCAGGTGTTCTGTTTCTACCCGATGAGCAAGCGCCGCAATGTGGGTGCGAACTGGTATGCGAACGACTTTGCCAAACGTCGCGAACTGATGGGCGGTCACGCCAAGACCGGCCGCAAGTACGCGGGCAAAGTCCGTCAGCTTATCTCCGGCTCCACCGGTCTCGACAGCCACGAGTGGGGTGTGACGCTGTTTGCGCACGACATGGTGCAGATCAAGAACATCGTCTATGAGATGCGCTTTGATGAAGTGACCACGCAGTATGGCGAGTTCGGCGACTTTTACATCGGCATCCAGCCGCCGACGAGTGATCTGCTGCAGCGGGTGATGCTGGGTTGATCTGGCGGACAAAAGGCATACGCTTCGCCCATGACCGCCACGCTGACACCCACCGTGCAGACTTTGATCGAGACGTTTCGCAACCTTTCAACTGAGGAGCAGAAGTCTTTTCGCGAGGAAATCGCCGCAGGTGCCGGGGATGCGTTCATCCCCGAGGCACATTGGGAGATTCTTATGGAGCGAGAGCACCTGTTCCAGCAGGGCCAGGACCGGGCGATTCCGGCAGAGGAGGCGTTCCGCCAGATCCGTGAAAAGCTTCATCGGGAGCGCAGGACGTCATGATGGTGCATGTGCGCCCCACGGCGCAGGAAGACATTCTCGAAGCTGCCCGGTTCTACGACGAGCAGGAAGGCGGATTGGGTGACCGCGTGACTGACTTTCTGGAGGCCAAGGTAATGGAGCTTGGCGTGACGGCTGGAATCCACCCGCTGCAAGGCAGGTTTCACCGAGTTGTCGTGGATGGCGATTTCCCCTATTACATGATCTATTACACACTGGAACTGGACGGCGTGCATGTTCGTGCTGTTCTGGATCATCGCCGCGATCCCAAACATATTCGTCGCCGCCTCCGCCAAGTTTGATTTCTCCTGAAATGCCCAATCAGCCCCTCACTATCGCCAATCGTCAGTTCCGCTCCCGCCTCATGCTGGGGACGGGCAAATTTGCCAGTGGCGAACTGATGCGTGATGCCATCATCGCTTCCGAAACGGAAATCGTGACCGTTGCGCTGCGGCGGGCGGATTTGACGGGCAAAGGCGATCCCTTTGCCAACATCCTCGATTTCATTCCGAAGAACGTGTTGCTGCTGCCAAACACCAGCGGTGCGATGAATGCGGAGGAGGCCGTGCGCCTCGCCCGTCTCGCGGTCGCGGCAGGTCTCCCCAATTGGGTGAAACTCGAGATTCATCCTGATCCGCGTTATCTGCTGCCGGACCCGATTGAGACTCTGAAAGCGGCCGAAATTCTCGTGAAGGAGGGTTTCATCGTGCTGCCCTACATCAATGCCGATCCCGTGCTCGCCCGTCGCTTGCAGGACGTGGGCACGGCCACGGTGATGCCGCTGGGATCGCCCATCGGCTCGCATCAGGGCATCACCACACGGCGAATGATTGAGATCATCATCACGCAGGCCACCGTACCGGTCGTGGTGGATGCGGGCATCGGTGCGCCGAGCCATGCGGCGGAAGCCTTTGAAATGGGTGCGGATGCGGTGCTGGTGAACACGGCCATCGCCGTGGCCTCAGACCCCGTGCGCATGGCGCAGGCCTTCAAAATGGCCGTGGAGGCCGGCCGCAGCGCGTTTGAGGTCGGTTTGACCGAAAGTGCCGCCGAAGCCGCCGCCACCAGTCCGCTGACGACTTTTCTCTATCAGTAGCGTGGCCGCCGGATCAGCCCTTCACGAGGTAGGTGAACACCACCACTCCGCAAAGAAGGAACCCGACTGCGATGCACATGCCGTAAAAAATGACCATAGGGACGGTCATCTAGCGTGAAACTTCACGACTGCCAGTGAAAATTTCTCCTTGCGAAACCAAGACCGCAGGCCAGAATGCGCGCCCCTATGGCAAAAACATGCTGGCTCGAGCGCGACAAGCGCAAACGTAAAACCGTCGAAAAGTACGCAAAGCTGCGCGCTGAACTCAAGGCGAAGGGCGACTATGTCGGCCTCACCATGCTTCCCCGTGATGCAAGCCCGACGCGTCTCATCAACCGCTGCCGTGTCACTGGCCGTCGTCGCGCGTTCATTCGCCGCTTCCAGATGTCCCGTATGACCTTCCGTGAACTCGCCTCCCAGGGCATGATCCCCGGGGTGACGAAGTCCAGCTGGTAGCATTCCCGTCCGAACTTGCAGCCGGGACGTTTGATCTCCGGCTGCATGGAGAAGAGGGGCAATCATCCATTTGATGCCGACCTACTCCTACATCGCGGCAGACGCTGAAAAGGGCTGCCCTGCTTGCCGCAGGGGTTTTGACCTGCGCCGTCCGATGAGCAGACCCGCCCTCGAGGTCTGCCCGCTGTGCAAGCAGCCGGTGAAGAAACTTGTCTCTGGTTTCAACACCCCCAAGCTCACCAAGCCGCTGTCCGTCTCCGACGCCAAAGCCGCTGGCTTCACCATCCTTGAAAAACGTTGCGATGGTAACTACGAGAAGCTGTGAGCATGCCGCATTGCGGCCCCTGAACCGATTCTGATGACCTATCTTTTAGCCAATGTTTCTGCCGAACTCGCGCATGAGTGGAACTTCACTGCCACTGATCTGTTCTGGCAGGCGTGCATCGTGCTGGGCATCGTCCTGCTGAACGCCTTCTTCGTCGCCGCAGAGTTCGCCATCGTCAAAGTGCGTGACAGCCAATTGCAGGCGGAAATCGACGAAGGCACGCCTGGTGCGAAGTTTGCCCAGCATGTCACGCGCAATCTCGACGCCTACCTCTCCGCCAGTCAGCTCGGCATCACTCTGGCCAGCATTGCGCTCGGCATGGCCGGTGAGCCTTATGTGGCCGCCGTCATCCAGCCGCTCATGTTCAAGCTAGGCGTCGTGAACGAAACCTGGATCAAGGGCGTGTCCATCACGCTCGCCTTCGCCGTCGTCACCTACCTGCATGTCGTTCTAGGCGAACAAACGCCCAAGGTGCTCGCCATTCGCAAATCGCTTGCCACCGCATTGCTCATCGCCCGTCCGCTGCATGTCTTCTACATCCTGTTCAAGCCGGCGATCGTGCTGCTCAACGTGTCGTCCAACCTCGCGTTGAAGGTCTTGTTTCGCATCGACCCGGTGTCCGAAGGCGAGCTGGCCCACTCCGAAGAAGAGCTGCGCCACATCGTCGCCGAAAGCCAGAAATCGAAGGAGGTGACGGAAACCGAGAAGGACATCCTGCTCAATGCCCTGGCCCTCAATGACCGCTGCGTGCGCGATGTCATGACGCCGCGCAACCAGGTCATCTCCCTCGATGCCGACGAGACCTTTGAGGTCAACCTCAAGGTCGCCATCGACTCCAAGCACACGCGTTACCCGCTCGTTGAAGGTCATCTCGACCACTCCATCGGCATCATCCACATCAAGGATCTCCTCGGTCTCATCGGCAAACCGCAGCCCGACCTGCGCAAAATCAAACGTGAGCTGCACATGGTGCCGGAGATGATGCCCATCGACAAGCTGCTGCGCTTCTTCCTCGACAAGCACGTCCACGTCGCCCTTGCAGTCGATGAATTCGGCGGCGCTGTCGGTGTCGTCACGCTCGACAACGTGCTCGAAGAAATCGTCGGCGACATTCAGGACGAGTTCGATCACGACATCAGCGAGTTCCGCCGCATCAACGAGAACGAGTTCACCGTCGAAGGCACCTACAACCTCTACGAACTCGCCGACCAGACCGGCATCGACCTCGAAAGCGATGAAGTCACCACCATTGGCGGCTATGTCACGCACCTCCTCGGTCATCTGCCCAAGGTCGGTGAAAAGGTGATCATTGAAGAATACGAAGTGACCACCACGAAGGCCGATCTCCGCCGCGTGCTGCAGTTGCACTTCAAACACTCGTCCGGTGCCGCCGCGATGGCAAAAATCGCTGCCGATGAAGCTGCGGAAGGCGTCTGATTCGCGTCACGCGCAAGCCGTCGCATCCGCGACAAGCGCGTCCACATCCGCTTCCAGCGTGCGCCACGAGCACATCAGGCGCGATCCGCCGCCGATGAAGCTGTAAAAGACCCAGCCACGTTCCTTGAGGCCGTCCTTCATTTTCTCCGGCAGTTTGGCGAAGACCGCATTCGCATCCACCGGATATAAAATCTGCACGCCGGGCAGATGGCCCAGCGCATCAGCGAGACGCTTCGCCAGCACGTTGCCATTCTGCGCATGCCGCTTCCACGTTTCATCTTTGAGGATGCGCAGCCATTGCGCGGAGATGAAGCGCATCTTCGAGCAGAGCTGCCCCGCCTGCTTGCAGCGGTAGGCAAACTCCTGTGACAGCTCCTTGTTGAAGAACACCACGGCTTCCGTGACCGCCATGCCCAGCTTTGTGCCGCCGCAGCACAGCACATCGACTCCGGCACGCCAGGTAATGTCCGCCGGGGCGCAGTTCAAACCGGTCAGCGCATTGAAGAACCGTGCGCCGTCCATGTGAATCGCCAGTCCATGCTGTTTCGCGAGAGCACCGAGTCCTTTGACTTCACCAGGCCGATACACCGTGCCCAGTTCCGTGCTCTGGCTGATGCTCAATGCACGCGGTTTCGGAAAATGCACATCGTTGCGGCTTGTCGCCAGTCGCTCGACATCGGCAGGGTCGAGTTTGCCCAGCGGACTACGGGCGAGCAGGATTTTCGACCCATGGCTGAAAAATTCCGGGGCACCGCACTCATCCGTCTCCACATGCGCCTCCTGCGCCGTGATGATGCTGTGATAGCTCTGGCACAGCGTTGCCAGCGACAGCGAATTCGCCGCCGTGCCGTTGAAGACGAAATACACATCACAGTCCGTCTCGAAAAACTGTCGGAATGTCTCGCACGCCTCTGCCGTGATCGAATCGGCACCATAGGACGGCTGATAGCCCGCATTCGCTTCTTCCAGCGCCTGCCACGCTTCAGGACAGATGCCGGACGTGTTGTCGGAGGCGAAGTGGTATTTGGATTCAACGCTCATGATTTGAGTTTGGGCTTGCCATGCCACACCAGCACGATGCCAACCGCCAGCAGCAGCAGATCACGCAGGATCAGGTCGCGATAGCTGGTGGTCGCATCCGAGTGGCCGAAACAACCGCAGCGGATGTCGATGCCGCGCCACCAGGAGATGCTGATCGCCACCAGGAAGATCAGCAGCGAGGCATTCAGGATCAGCATGCCGCCGGAACGCAGAAAACCGCTCATCACCGCCAGTCCGGCAAAAATTTCCAGCCATGGCAGCCCCATCGCCAGCCATGCTGCAAATGGATCGCCAATCAGGTCAAAGCTGCGCACATCATCAAGGAACGACATCGGGTCTGCCACCTTCAGAATGCCCGCATAGACAAACACGCCGCCGAAAATGAAATGTAAGAGCAGCCTCAGCATGAGAAACGCGGACTATGGCACCAGTTTCGCCATTGGCAGCAGGCAGATGACGAGTTTTTTGTCTTCGTAGGATTCACCGGCCTGCGGCAGACCACGCACATCCAGTGGCCGGCCCAGCAACATGCCAAGTTGCGTGGCAAAGCCGGCATGTGGCTCTTTGCCACCGCTAAAACTGAGCTTCGCATCATCGAAGACGCGCATCAAAGCACCACCATGCAGCACAATCGGTGACTTGGCGCCCGGCGTGATGCCTTGAATCGAAATCAGGTTCGCTTCTTCATCACCCAGCAGGCTGGAGGCATGCAAAGGATCAAGCTTGCGTGCCAGATCTCCAGCGTCTGTGTGCTCCAGAATGGTGGCTTGAATGATCGGTGTCTCGCTGCTGGCCAGGCGCGGGAATTTTTCCCGCACATGCTTGTTCACCGCCAGCGCGACCGCTTTCATCGCTTCAGGCGTCCAGTGGCTGTCTTGAACAAAAAAGATCTGTTCCTTGTCGCGGAACTCCCACAAGGCATCGGTCATGTCCATCACATCAATGCCTGCCGCTTTCAGTTCATCCAGCTTGGCGGTTTCGTGGCCCAAACGCACCGCGCCCGCATAAGTGCCCGGCCGAATCTGCTCGGGATAAAGTCCTGCCCGGCCCGGAACCGCGATCACGAGCAGTTGTGTCTCCTGCGTCTTCAATTGTCCCGCCAGCTTGATCAGACCGGCATGAACGTCGTTGCCATCGCGTTTTGCCTGCACCAGCCGGTCCAGTTCACGCTGATCAAACAACCAGCCTTCACGTCCGAGATAGACGGCACGATTGCCCTCATGCAACGCATGCGTCAGCACCCACTGCATGCCGCTGCGCATCCATGCGGCGGCCAGATTCGTCTTCGCGGCCGTGAACCGAGCGGCGATCTCAAACACCAGCGGCACGACCAGCAGGCACACAAACACCCGCACAATGTTCTGCGCCGCCTTGAGGTTCAATTCCGGCTCCGGCGGCACGAAAGTGCGCCTGGCGGCATCAATCTTGGGAGGAGTCGGCTTCATGACATCGGTACGGTGTGGGTCCACAGCATCACCACTGCCAGCAGAAACACGCTCAAACAAATCGTTCCCTTCCACGGCGCTGGAACGCGTAGGAAATCGCGTGAGTAGGGCAGTCCGAGGAGGCACGCCAGCGCGGCAAACAATGTGACTGCGTGGTAATCTGTCCAAACCCGCGCTTGTTGAAACACGGTGGCAATCGTTCTGGCTGGCGGCGCAAACAGCGCCTCCAAGTGCAGCCATGTGTCACCCAAAGACAGTGTTTGCAGCAGCACACCGAGTACGGTCACCACCAATAACACCCCCAGCAGTCGAAGGAGCTTCCCCTGAGTGAGGCGTTGCAGTGTGAGCGCTGCCTGAATCTTGTCAGGCACGGCAAAGCCCAGCATGCCGCCGAGGCCGGCGAGAAGATCGCCAGCAGCGGTGAGGACAAAGTGCAGGCTCAGCAGCAGCGCCAGAAACCCCATCCACGCCACGCTCTTGCTCAAACTGTCCGGTCCACCGAGCAACACCATCGCCGCAAGATGCCACAGCGGATCAACCAGCAGCACCCATTTGCCAAAACCCAGGCAGAACCGCATCACGCCCTGCGCCACATCCAGCGCGGCGGGCCTTGGTTTGATGACCATGCGCGCTGCCAGCGCGACGGGCAGCAGCAGGAACAAAACATGATGGAGACTGATCAGCACGGTTATGGAGATGGCGATGACAGGACGGCAGTCAATCGCGGAATCTTGGGGTCTGCGTACGTTGTTCACGCTTTAGCGTGTCTGGAACGCCACGCAAAAGCGTGAACAACATGCTGGATGACAGTTTGATTCATTCCGCATCGTTTCGCCGCTGCCATGCGCATTCTTTGCCTCATCCTCTTAGCCCTCAGCCCTTCGCTCTTTGCGGCACAGCCCAACATCATCTTCATCCTCGCCGATGACCTCGGCTGGGGCGATCTCGGCTGTTACGGCAACAAAACCATCCGCACACCGAATCTCGATGCCATGGCGAAGCAGGGCACGCTGTTCACGCAGTTCTATGTGAATGGTTCCGTGTGCTCACCGAGCCGCTGCGCCTTCTTTACTGGCCAGTATCCGGCACGGCACCGGATTCACGGCCACTACGCGACGCAGCAGCAAAACAACGCCCGTGGCATGTCGAACTGGCTGGAGCCAAAGGTGTCCAATGCAGCGCGCCTGATGAAATCCGCCGGTTACACCACGGCACACATCGGCAAATGGCATCTCGGCAGCAATTCCGGCGGTCCGCCGCCAGACGCGTATGGCTTCGATTTCGTCGGCACCTCGGAGAAAGACGGCGCGAACGGTCCGGTGGCCGATCCTTACTTCCGCGCCAAATCGACGGCCATCTTCGTCAATGAAGCGCTCAAGTTCATCGAAGGCAGCAAGGACACGCCGTTCTACCTCCAGCTCTGGACGCTTGTGCCGCACGCCACGCTTAATCCGACCCCCGAGCAGATGAAAGCCTATGCGAAGCTCCGTGCCGGCGGTTCCGATTTCCCACATGCCGCCGCCATGGAAATCTTCGCCGCCAGCGTGACCAATCTCGACACTCAAATCGGCCTCCTGCTCGCTGGTTTGAAGCAGCTCGGCAAAGACGACAACACGCTCATCCTCTTTAGCAGCGACAACGGCCCCGAAGACATCCACATCGGCAATGCGGGCCACAGCGGCGTCGGCAGCGCCGGGCCGTTTCGTGGCCGCAAACGCAGCCTTTATGAAGGCGGCATCCGCGTGCCCGGCATCCTGCGCTGGCCGGGCAAAGTGCCCGCAGGCCGCATCGAGGACAAAGCCGTCATGGCCGGTGTCGATTGGCTGCCCACGATCTGCAAACTCGCAGGTGCGAGCCTTCCTGCCGATCACACGCTCGATGGCGAAGATGTGGGCGATGTTCTCCTCGGCCAGTCACGTCCGCGCACCAAGCCGCTGATGTGGGAATGGCGTTTCAACATCGCCGGCGAGCCCTTCCATCACAGCCCCGAACTCGCCATCCGCGATGGTGACTGGAAACTCCTCATGAATC
>JAYVIO010000159.1:0-14598 GCA_043770175.1 Verrucomicrobiales bacterium
TGCGGCCACACTTCTGGGCGAATCTTCGGCCTTGAAAATTCTGCAAGCCGGCGAGGAGCACGGCATCAGCCAGTATGAAAACGCGCTGGCCAGCGCGGACGTCTCCCAAGAGGCCAAAATGCTCATCAAACGAACCTTGCTCCCCTCGCTCTCTGGTCACCTGACCGAGCTGCAGCAACGCCGGGATCGTGCCGCATGACAACCGGCTCAAGCACACTGGGGGGCGGGTTTCACCCCATGGAGAATGCCTCCGGTGCGGCCTAGCCTGATGCGCGGAAACCCAGCGCTTGCAGCAAACATCATGTGGCCGGTCATTCTCATCACCATCGTGATCACGATTGTGCTCACCATCGTGGTACTCAACCTGCGCACGAGCGAGAAACAGATCCGCTATGCGGTGCAGCATGAATTCACGGTGACGGACCCGCAGTTCCTCCGCAGCATGGGTCAGTTGCTCGGGCCTGCCATCCTGCCCGGCAACCGCATCAGGGCCCTGCACAATGGGGATCAAATCTTCCCCGCGATGCTGGCCGCCATTCGCGGCGCCCGGCAAACCATCACCCTTGAAACCTACATCTACTGGTCAGGCGAGATCGGCGGGGAATTTTCCGCCTCCTTGAGCGAACGCGCCCGTGCCGGTGTGAAAGTCCATGTGGTGCTCGACTGGGCAGGCTGCAGCCGAATCAAAGCGAAATACCTGGAGGAAATGAAAGGCGCCGGCGTCGAGGTGGAGCGCTATCATCCGATCCACTGGCACACGCTGGCGCGCATCAACAACCGCACGCACCGCAAACTCCTCGTGGTGGACGGCTTGATGGGCTTCACGGGCGGCATCGGCATCGCCGACCAATGGACGGGCCACGCCGAATCCAAAGACCACTGGCGTGATTCCCACTTCCAACTCGAAGGCCCCGCAGTGGCGCAAATGCAGGCCGCTTTCACCGACAACTGGATCAAGACCCGTGCCAGGGTGCTGTTTGGCCCTGAATACTTTCCCGAGCTGACACCTATGGGCGACAGCCTCGCGCAGGTCTTCAAAAGCTCGCGCGGGGAAGGCAGCGAAAGTGTGCGCCTGATGTATCTGCTTTCCATTGCCTCGGCGGCACGCAGCATCCGTCTTCAGGCCGCTTATTTCGTGCCGGATGAGCTGACCATCGCGACCTTCATCTGCGCGCGCCGCCGTGGTGTGAAGATTGAGATCATCCTGCCTGGTCTGCATACCGACGAGCACTGGGTACAGCACGCCTCCCACCATCTATGGAACGACCTGCTGGATGCCGGGATCGAGATCTATGAATACCAGCCCACCATGTATCACTGCAAGGTCTTCATCGTGGATGAGGTCTGGGTTTCCGTTGGCTCCACCAATTTCGACGACCGTTCCTTCCGGCTGAACGACGAGGTGAACCTGAACATCTACGATGCCGCCTTTGCTGCTGAGCAGGTCCAGATTTTCGAACAGGACCTCGGCAAATCACGCCGGGTGACCCGAGAGGCGTTCAAGAATCGTTCCGCCACCGGAAAACTCTGCGACCGGCTCGCACTCACACTGCGACGCCAGTTGTGACGCATTCAGATTCGTTCCGCCGCACCGGCAGGGCCTGTCGATTCAAACCTGTGGACTGCCAGCGGCTGTCCTCGGCTGTTTTTTCGCCATGAAATCGAGAACATGAGGCATGATGACGGACTTCATCAGCGCAGGAGTGACGGATCTCGCCAATAATCCGAGTGCTCCCAATAAGAGAGCGCCGAGCACTGGCTTGGGCGGCGGCTTCGCGACGGAGTTCATCATGGGAAGGGGCTTGCGACGGAAAATCAACAGCGCAGGAATGATCCCCGCCGTGACAGCCAGGACCACCAGCAGGCCCGCGTGGCGATCAACCACGCGTTGCAGCACTCGCACGGGACTCAGTTGTTGCCGCACACGCTGCACCTCGGTGCTGATCTCTACGCGTCCTTCAGCGATTTCACGGAGAGCCTGCTGCTTTAGTTTTTCGTTGTGTGTGTTTTGAGCCATGCGCGGTCCTTCTTGAGTTCGTTAAGACTGTCTGCAAACCAGCGTGCAGTGGTGAGGCAATTCCAAGTCACGAAACCTGCGGTGAGGGCGACAGGGATGTGAGCGGCTCCAACGATGGCAGCGGCTTTCATCCACGACCATCCGAGATGTACGGAAAGTGCTCCAACCAACGATGTCGCCAGCAGAAGCCAGCCTGCAAAGGCAGCGATTGCGCCCACTGCCAGCCAAACGATCACGGTGACGGCCTGCTGCAGTGCCTCCCGCGTCTCAATCCCAAGGAGCAGGCCGCGACCTTCCAGATACTTCAAAATCGGTGTTGCCAGACGGTGCGTGAATGCGGAATGCGGCAGTGGCTCCGCTGCGAGGTCCGCAGGCCGGAGGTCGCTTTTGTTGGGTGTCGAAGGTGAGGTAAACGGACCAGGATTCATGGCGCATGATCTGTGGATCGGGCGTCGAACGGGTGCCATAGGGTGTTTACCCCACGAGCCCTCATTTGAATGGCCGTTAGTGACGGGAGGGTTTCACCATGAACGCAGAGTGGGGTTTGACCCCATGGCGACGACTTGCTGCATTGCGTAGCATCAGACCTCGAAAAGATGAGCACACAGCTCATTTAACACTGAAAAAAACGAATCCATGAACACCGCCATCCACTCCAAATCACCCACGAATCAACTGCAAGATGCCGCCGGGGAAATCGGGCGCAGGGCCACTGATGCAGCCAAGGATGTCTCCGACGCGGCCAGCGACACCTACCAGACACTCTCGACGAAAGTCGGAGAAGGCGTCGAACACGCCAAGGAGTATGCCCAGCATGCAGTCGATGCCACCAAGGATGCTGCCCACCGCGCCACGGATGCCGCCAAGGACATTTATCAATCGGCGTCGGCGAAAGCCGAGGATATTCTGGTGAGTTCCAAAGAGTATGTCCGCCAGAATCCATTTCCAGTGGCACTCGCCACGCTGATCGGCGGCCTCGCCCTCGGATACCTGATCGGGTTGTCGCACCGCGAGGAACCCTCATTCCGCCAACGGCTTTTTTGCTGAGCGGGCAAAGGCTGCACGCGACGAATGAGTCGCCGCATGCAGCCGTTATCCGAACTCCACACGGCCCATCCCGTGCTCATGACTCCGTAGCGATTCTCCACTGGAATTCTCAGTTTGGGGATCATAACCCGCAACCCTTTGGATGAGTTCCGCTTCGTCTTCCCCACCCATTGCCGTCTGGCGGCAAGAAGGCGATGTTGCGACTCTGCAAGTATCAGGGGACTGGCGGCGCGATGGTCCCGATGTGAAGATTGAAGGGACTCCTCCCCCGCATTTTCCCGCGCACTACCAACTAGAGAAGCTGGGCGCCTATGACTCCACGCTGCCAGCCTTTTTGCTCGCTCATTTTCGCACTGTCAAAGCCACGGACCAAGAGAAGCCGAAACTACCACCCCTGGATGGTCTGCCAGATAACTTGCGCGGCTTGCTGGAACTGGCGCTCGCGGTGCCTGAGGAAAGTGATGCGAGGCATTCAGCTCCAGCTCCTTCCATTCTTGGCAGGCTGGGGAGTCTTTCGCTGGCAGTCTGGGCCAGCGTTCAAGCACTGCTGGATTTTACCGGGCAGACAGTGCTCTCGCTGATTCGCTTCTGCACCGGGCGGGCACGTTTTCGGACCTCTGACTTCTGGATGACGCTGCAGCAATGCGGGGTGGAGGCGCTGCCCATTGTCGCGCTGATCAGCTTTTTGATCGGCCTCATCCTGGCCTTCGTCGGGAATGTGCAGCTCGCGAGTTTCGGCGCCAGTGTCTTCGTCGCGGACCTTGTCGGCATTGCCATGGTGCGTGAGATGGGCGTGGTCATGACGGCCATCATCATGAGCGGTCGCACGGGTGCTGCTTTCGCCGCCCACATCGGCAGCATGAAGGCGAATGAGGAAATTGACGCCCTTCGCACCTTTGGCTTCAACCCCTTCGACTTCCTCGTGCTCCCACGGATGCTGGCGCTGGTGCTGATGATGCCGCTGCTGACCGTGTATGCCAACATCATCGGCATCTTCGGCGGCATGGTGGTGGGAGCATTGGTTGGCATCACCCCGGAGTTGTATTGGAACCAGACCCTCAATGCCGTGGATCTGACGAACGCCTCGCTCGGCGTCATCAAGAGTGTCTTCTTCGGCGTCGCGATTGCCGCCAGCGGCTGCATGATGGGCATGGCGGCGGGCAATTCCTCCGCTGCTGTGGGTCAGGCGACCACGCGCGCCGTCGTGGCCTCCATCACCGCGGTTGTCGTGATCGACTCCGCCTTCGCCGCCATCTTCACCCTGCTCGAAATCTGATCATGGCTGCAAAAATCACCATCCGTGAGCTGACCATGGCCTATGGCGACTTGGTGGTCATGCATGACCTGAATTTTGAGATTCAGGACAAGGACATCTTCGTGATCATGGGTGGCAGCGGTTGCGGCAAAAGCACGCTGCTGCGCCATCTCGTCGGCCTTCAGGAGCCTGCGAAAGGCACCATTCTTTATGGCGACGAAGACTTCACCGCGACTGATCCTGATGAGCGCGGTGCTTTCATGCGGCGTTTCGGTGTCATGTATCAATCGGGGGCGCTGTGGTCTTCGCTCACACTGGGCGAGAATATCGCCATGCCCTTGGAGGAGGCGGGCGGCGTCTCCGCCGCGACTGTGCGCGATTTGGTGGCCTACAAGCTGTCGTTGGTCGGCCTCTCCGGGTATGAGGACTTCTACCCTTCCCAAATCAGCGGAGGCATGAAGAAGCGCGCAGGCATCGCGCGCGCCCTGGCGCTCGATCCTGACATTCTTTTTCTCGATGAACCGGGCGCCGGGCTTGACCCGCTCAGCTCTCGCCGGTTGGACGATCTCATCCTCGGTCTGCGCGAGAGCCAGGGTTCGACCATCGTCATCGTCACGCATGAGCTGGCCAGCATCTTCAGCATCGCCAACTCCGCGCTATTCCTCGACACCGCGACGAAAACGCAGGGAGCCATCGGCAATCCCAACGAACTGCGAGACCGCTCGGACAATCCCGCTGTCCGCCTCTTCCTCAATCGCGGCGACACACCTGCACCACCTCCATGAGCCAAAAAGCCAGTCCTACTCTTATCGGCGTCTTCACCCTTCTTGGCCTGCTGCTCGGCGCCGGGGCGCTGCTGCTGTTCGGAGCAGGTCAGTTCTTCGAGAAGTCGAGCTCCATCATTCTCTACTTTGAAAAGAGCGCCTATGGCCTGCTCGTCGGCTCTGAAGTTCGCTTCGGCGGTGTGCGCATCGGTCGCGTGACTTCCATCCAGGTGATCATCGACCAAAAGCAGAACCGTAAGATCATCCCGGTCGTGGTGGAACTATCCCACAAAGACCTGAACGAAACTGGACTGACCAGCGATGGCAGCATCGACCTCCTCACGGAAAAAGGTGTGAACAAGGCCATCGCCGACGGCCTGCGCGCGCGCATGAAGCAGCAGAGTCTGCTGACGGGCCAGCTCTACATCGAGTTCGATATGATTCCCGACTCACCCATCTTTGACTACAAGCCGGAGGTCGCCTCGCCCCATCCCAATGTGCCGACCTTGGGCACCGAGTTGGACGACTTGATCAAAGGCATCGCCGATGGTCTGAAAAAGTTCAACGAACTCGATCTTGCGGGCGTCATGAAGGATGTTCGCGATGTGCTGGTCAATGCCAAGACCCAAATTGCCGAGCTAAATCTGAAGAAGATCAATGACAACATTGTGGGCATCACAGCAGATGTGAAAAGCCTCACTGGCAATCAGAAGCTGGGCAAGGCCATCGAGAGTCTTGATGCGGCGCTGACGAGTTTCAATGAGATGTCAAAAAAGGCCAACCAAGGCATTGATCCGTTGCTGAAAGACATGGAGGTGATCATGCAGAAAGCCACGGCCGCACTGGCCAAGGTCGAAGAGGCCTCCGCCGACATTTCCAAGGTCACCAATCCCCGCGCACCGGTGCTCATGCGTTTGCAGAACGTGCTGGAGGAAGCGGAGCGTGCCTCGCGAGCCATCAAGGAACTCGCCAACGACCTCAAACAACACCCGAACACCCTGCTGATGGGAAGAGACACCAAACCATGAAACACTCCTTTTCTCTTGCGCTGCTGTTGCTCACAGCGTGCAGCACGTTCAAGCCCGTTAAAGACACCTCCATCCGTCATGTCCTCGAGCCATTGGTGCCTGATCGCACGCTCGCTTCAGCGACCCCCGCCATCGCCATCAATCGCCCCTCGATTCCGAGCTATCTGGACCGGATGCAGCTCATCACCCGCACCAAAGGTCAGCTCATGATGAGCAATCTCGATCTGTGGGCCGAGCCGCTGGATGCCGCCATTGCACGCGTCACTGCAAGCAATCTCAGCCGCCTGACCCGCTCAACCAACATCCAGTCCGTTGAGAATTTTACGTCGCTCGACTACGCCACCCTGCTTGAAATGAACATCGCCCAGTTTGAGCCGGACGATGCCAATCAAATGATCCTGCAAGGCACCTGGAAGCGGCAGCCCGTGACTGGCAAGGAGACTAGCGGCCACTTCTTTCGGATCATTGTCCCGATTCCCATCAGCCCTGCCCCGATGTCGGCCCGCGTGACAGCCATGAATCAGGCGCTTGAGCAGCTTGCACGGCAGATTATCAGCCAGCAGTGACCCTGTGGGGAGGGCGCTCTGAATCATTCCCCACACGCCGCTTTGTCACCATGGGGTTAGACCCCATGGCAGGGGGTGCGCTTGGGGTGCTAGATGGCTTTCACCAATCAGCCTAACGACTCACGCTGAAAAACCCAGGCGATCAGAATCATTCTCGCCACATCAGTGCCTGTCGGAACGACCTGCGTGCCATGAACCTGACATCGAGCCATCCCTTCTGGTCAGTCAGCAATGGTCTGCCAGCGAGCTATCCCTCGTTGCAGCGTGATGTTTCCTGCGATGTCGTCGTCATCGGCGGCGGCATCACGGGCGCGCTGGTGGCGCTGCATTTGACGGAGGCTGGCGTGAAGACCCTGGTCATCGACAAGCGCGACATCGGCACGGGCAGCACCAGCGCCAGCACGGCCCTGCTCCAATACGAGATCGATGTGCCGCTGCGTGAGTTGATCAAAAAAGTCGGTCATGACGATGCGACGCGGAGTTATCATTTGTGCCGCGAGGCGATTGGCAAGGTGGGCAGGCTGGCGAATCGGCTGAAGATCGAATGCGGCTTTGAGAACAAGCCCAGTTTGTTTCTGGCCCGCTTTCAGGTCATCTGATCGAACTGCAACAACGGCGTGATCACGTCGAATACAATCCCGCCAATCATCGCATTGTCCTCGGCGCCTTGATCATGGGCTGATGCGAGCCTGTGCAAAGTGTGCCAGGAAGAAGCGCGCAACCTCTGCGACCTGGTCGCTATCCAGGCGAAACCAATGCCTTTTTTCAGGCACCACCATGAGCCATGCCTCTACATCGGCATGTGCAAGTGCGTCCAAGAGCATCTCGCTTTGTTCCAGCGGCACGAGGCCGTCGTGTTCGCCATGGATGAGGAGGAACGGGGCTGACGCAGCGCTGACGTGCTTGATGGGGCTCGCCTCAGCCGCCAGGGCCATTTTTTGCTCGATGGGTCCGCCCAATAATTTGTCAAAGTAGTTCCGCTTAAAGGATCTCGCGTATCTCCGCCCCAGCGTGATAAGATCAGTCGGTGAATAGAGCGCGCACACTGCACGGATGCGCGACTTCCCCTCAATGGTGCCCAGCAGCGCCGCGAGATGGCCCCCCGCTGACTCTCCACTGGCCCCGATGCGCTGCGGATCCAGTCCATAACGACCGCCATTCACGCGCAGCCATTGCACGGCGGCACGGCAGTCGTCCAACTGCGCCGGATACACCGCCGTGCTGCTGGTGCGGTATTGAATCGACGCAATTGCAATGCCTGCGCTGGTCAGGTTGCGCACATTCATGTGGTAGCCTTTGCTGCCAAACTTCCAGCCTCCACCAAAGATCCACAGCACAACAGGCGCCGGTTTCACGGTCTGCGGCACATACAGATCCATGCGCAGATCGTGTCCTCCCGGCGAAGCAAACAGGACATTTCGATAAATCATTTCTCCAGGGCGCGGCGGCACATAAGCCGCGCAGCCCGCCACCAGGAGCATGGCGACAAGCAAAGGCAGTCTGACGATGCTGACGAACTTGCGTGTTGGCTGACCTTCCATGGCGGACCTGTTATACACGAACCATGTGTTGCTGCCATGAGGTGAAATCCCCAGTTGCCCAATTAACAGGGCATTCGGGTCGGGTTTCACCCCATGGCGGGTCAATGGCGGATCTTCTAACGTGGCTATCGTGAGCCAGAGCCCGCCGACAAACGATTACAATTCAGCGCAAACACCACCAGCCACCCAAGCTGCTGCAGAGGAGTCGCCACCCCAGCGGTTAGAACTGCACGTTCCTTGGAGCACCTTTATCAAGATCTTTGCTGCGGTGCTGATGGCCTATGCCGTTTATGTGCTCTGGCCGCTGCTGTTACTGGTGTTTCTCGCGCTGTTTCTGGCCGTGACACTGCACGCCTTTGTGGACTGGCTGGATGGCAAAGGAGTGAAACATTGGGCCAGTCTGCTGCTAGTTATCAGCGGCCTGCTCACCGTGCTGTGTGTCGGCATAGCACTGATCGTTCCCGCGCTGATCGAGCAAGCAACCACCTTCAGCCAGAATCTGCCGAAACTGCACGAGGACGCGCTCAACCAGCTCCCGGTAAGCGGTGACATTCGTCAAAACATTGATCAACTGTTCAATTTCGCGAACTGGTCGGAGGCGAGCACCTGGCTGGGACATTTTTGGTCCGCAGGCGGCGTCGCCCTCAGCGGCATTTCGGAGGTCGTGCTCCTGCTGGTGATCGCCTTGTATCTGGTGATTGATGGCAGCAAAACGTATGAGTGGCTGCTGGCGTTCTTCTCGCCATTGAAGCGTGCGAAGTTCCGCCTCACTGCGGAGGAAATATCACAGGTGATCTCCAGTTATGTTTTGGGGCAGGTCATCACTTCCGCGCTGGTGGCGATCTATGCGTTCGTGGTGCTGAGCGTGCTGCATGTGCCGGGCGCCCTGCTGCTGGCCATCCTGGCCGGACTGTTGGATGTCCTGCCCATTTTGGGCATCATCATCGCCACGGCACCGGCCTTTCTGCTGGCGCTGAGCGTGTCACCGAAGACGGCGTTGATTGTCGTGGGCCTGTATCTGCTGTTTCACGCCCTCGAGATCTACTACATCGTACCCAAGGTCTATGGCAAGCACCTGCGGGTGTCCACGCTCACGGTGCTGCTCGGCCTGCTGGCTGGAACATTGCTCGCAGGGATTGCGGGAGCACTGGCGGTGCTCCCGGTGATCGCCTCCTATGCGGCGATTGAGCGCATCTGGCTGAAGCCCTTCCTGCGGGACGGCGTGTCAGAAAAACATGAGCTGCAAAAGGACCAGGAGTTTGGTGAAAAAGCCTGATCTCCTATGAAATCCTTCCTCTCCTTGCTTCAAGAGACGCTTCGCCAATGGGACGCGCACCGCGTGCCGAAGATGGGCGCGGCGCTGTCCTTCTACACCGTCTTCTCGCTCGCCCCGCTGGCGATCATGGTGCTGTCACTGGTCAGCATGGTGGTGGAGCGCAATGCCGCCCGCGCTGAGATTGTCGGGCAGTTCAAAAATTTTGTTGGCAAGGAGGGCGCGGAGGTGATGGAGATGATTTTGACGAAGACCGCCGCGGAGAGCGCGGGAATCCTCGGCACCTTCATTGGCTTCGTTGTGCTGCTCATCGGCGCTTCGGGCGTCTTCGGTGAGCTGCAGGACTCGCTGAATCAAATTTGGGGAGTGTCATCGAAGCGCCACCCGGTTTTCATCCTGGTGAAGGAGCGCGTCTTCTCCTTCGCGATGGTCTTTGTCATGGGTTTCCTCATGCTGGTCTCGTTTCTGTTCTCCGCCGCCATCGCCGCCGCCGGCGGCTGGCTGCACGCGCGCTTTCCCGGCCTCGACGGACCGTGGAATTTTGGCAACGCCGTGGTTTCAGTGCTGGTGATCGCGCTACTGTTTGCGCTGATCTACCGCATGGTGCCGGACGCGCAGATCACCTGGCGGGATGTCTGGCTTGGCGCGGTGATTGCCGCCGTGCTCTTTGAACTGGGAAAATTCGTGCTCGGGTTCTACTTCGGGCGCAGCGCCATCGCCTCCAGTTATGGCGCGGCGGGATCGCTCATCATCATCCTGGTCTGGGTGTTCTATTCCGCGCAGATCCTGTTCTTTGGCGCGGCCTTCACGCGGGTGTATGCCCTGCAGTTTGGCTCACACCGGAACGATGAGGCCGTGGTAAAGGCGGGTTGACCGGCAACACTCCATGCTGAGGCAACACCGCCACTGCAGAGCTCGCCCCACGAAGACCCTGCCAAACGGCAAGGCAAGCACCATTCTCGCCGTTCACGGCGAAGAAGACGACTGCATTACCCGTATCGACATCAGTGCGCTGAAGCAATCATTCAAACTTAACCAACCTCAACTCATCCACCCAATAACCTATGAAAACCGCATCTCGTAACATCGTCAGCAGCATCTTACTCGGCATGGTCACACTGCTCGGCACCGCATCGTGGACCCCCATGGCAGCCCAGGCACCCATACCGGACATGATCGACCAGAAGGACAACGCTGGCTGGGGTACGTTCGTCTCATTCAAGAACGGCGCTCTGATCCTCAAGGGCAGCGCTGGTGCTTTGGGCTGGGCTAGCATCCCTGAGCCAACCAAAGTCATTCATTGGGACGCTCCCGCTCGAAATTATAAAACATCCAGCTCCGCAGCGATCCTCGAGAAAGTGGAGGCCGGAACGTGGATCTTCGTGGCCGCAAACAAAGCCCACGTCGTTGTGGGCGCTGGAAAAGAGGGCCGCACGACGGGCACTTTCGTCTCGTTCAAGGACGACACGATGCTCTTGCTCGGCAAAGACCTCCCGGTGAGCGAGTTCACCAAGAAATATGGCAACCAGCTCAAATACCCCAAGTTCGCCGAGCACGTCCCCGTGTTCGAAAGCATTGATGGCGGTGACTACACGTTTGCGGGCACACCGGCTGTGGCTTTGCCCAAAATCAAGGAAGGAACTCTGGTCACGGTTTATTTCGGACCGTCGGACGGATTCTTCACCCGCATCGAGATCGCTGTGAAGAAGTAACCCCGGCCCGTAATCAACCGCCATGCATCTTATGAAACACGCGTCCCGTCATCTCGTCATCACTTGCGCCCTCATGTTGGGCATGGCCGTCATGCCATGGACACCCGTTGCAGCCCAAGCCCCAGCAACGGACACTGCCGACCAGAAGGACAAAATGGGCTATGGCAAATTCGTGTCATTCAAAAGCGGCACGCTGACGCTCAAGGGCAATTACAGCGGCTTGGTTTGGAAGGACGTTCCTGCGAAAACCCCGGTCGTTCGTTGGGACGATGCCTCCAAATCCTACATCTCTGCAGGCACCGCTGAAGTCTTGAGCAAGGTGGAAGCTGGAACCTGGATCATCGTCGGCGGCAACAAGGCGCTCATCCGCGTCGGTGCGAGGAAGGGCAGCACAACCGGCACCTTCATCTCGTTCAAGAATGAGCGACTGCTGATGCTCGGCAAAGACCTCGGTCCGGCCTACACGAAGAAATACGGCAACCAACTTCACATGAACAAATTTGCCGATGATGTGCCCGTCTATGAAAGCATCGACGGCGGTGACTTCGAGTTTGTCGGCAACCCCGCGAAGGTTCTGCCCACGGTCAAGGAAGGTGCCATCATCACCATCCACGGTGCGGGCGACGATAACATCACCCGCATCGACCTTGGGGTGCCGAAGAAGAAGTGACGTCTCACGATGAGAGTTTTCGGTAACGGACAAACCCGGCGCTGAGGCCGCTCCATCTTCTCTGTCACGTTTTCCCTCCAAAACGTCATGGACCTGTGGCAGCGTAGTCTGCGTCTATGACCACAGCACCTTCACCCCACTTCCACGCAGCTCGGTTTCACACCACGCGGTGGACTCGCGTGTGTTTGGCAAAGGCGGACTCGGAGGATGGCCGCAGAGCTTTGGCGGACTTGTGTGATGCGTATTATGAACCAGTCGTCGCCTATCTTCGCAGTGTGTTTCGGGATGCGGATGCGGCGCGGGAGATGAGTCATGCGTTCTTTGCGGAGATGCTTGGAGGCGGCACGATCAACACGGCAGACCGTGAGCGTGGGCGTTTTCGTTCGTATCTGCTCGGTGCGGTGAAGCACTTCGCTGGGCATCAGCAAGAGGCCGCACAGCGAATGAAGCGGGGAGGAGGAATGGAGGCTGTGTCGCTGGATGATGAGGAAGCCGCCAAGGTGCCAGATGTGCGGCTGCTGCCGCCTGACGCGGAGTTTGACCGGCAATGGGCGATGACGGTGATCGCTCGCGGCATGGAGGCACTGCGAGCGGAATGTGCGAGCGAAGGGCGCGGCGCGTTCTTTGACTCTGTGAGTGGCATCTTAAATGGACATGCCAGCCATGGTGATCAGACCGCGCTGGCTGTCTCGTGCGGAATGAGTTTCGATGCCTTTCGCATGGCCGTGAGTCGTTTGAAGAAGCGTCTTCGCCAGTGTGTGAAATCCGAGGTGGCGGGCACGCTGGAAAACCCCGCCGCTGTGCAGGACGAGATGGAAACGCTCTTCGCCGCGCTGGGCAGATAAAAAACTTTGTTCGGTTTTCGGCGGAGGCGCGTCAGTTTACTGGCATGAGCACTTCATCCCCTGACAGAACATGCCCCCACTGCGGCTCCGCACTGCCTGCTGATGTGCCAGAGAGCCAGTGCCCGCGCTGCCTCATGGCGCAGATCATCGAGCCCACGCAGGCCGGTGATCAAACGGCAGTGATCCCTTCACTCACGCCCGAAGAACTCGCCCCGCACTTTCCGCAGCTTGAGATCCTCGAATGCCTTGGTCGCGGCGGCATGGGCGTGGTTTACAAGGCGCGGCAGAAGTCGCTGAACCGTCTCGTCGCGCTGAAGCTGCTCGCACCGGAGCGTGCGGATGATCCGCAGTTCGCGGCACGGTTTGAAAAGGAGGCTCATGCACTCGCGGCGCTGAATCACCCGAATATCGTCGGCGTGTATGACTTTGGCGTGACTCAGACACTCCTGTCTGATCATCCCACCTACTTCCTGCTCATGGAGTTCGTGGATGGGGTGAATCTCCGCCAACTCATGCAGGCGAAGAAGCTCACGCCCAAGGAAGCGCTGAGCATCGTGCCGCCCGTGTGTGAGGCGCTGCAATGCGCGCACGACCACGGCATCGTGCATCGCGACATCAAGCCGGAGAACCTGCTCATCGACAAAGCGGGCACGGTGAAGATCGCGGACTTCGGCATCGCGAAGATTGTGCATCGTGACACAGACACGCCTGTCTGCGCAGACTCAGAGCAGACAGGAGTGTCTGCATCACTTCCCTTTGGCACGCCGGACTACGCCGCGCCGGAGCAGCAAGACAATTCCGTCACCACCGACCATCGTGCGGACATTTACAGCCTTGGCGTTGTGCTTTACGAAATGCTCACGGGCGAGCGGCCGAAGGTTGACTTTGTGGCACCATCGAAACGCGTCCAGGTGGACATCCGCATCGACGAGATCGTGCTGCGCGCGCTGGAGAAGACACCCGAGCTGCGTTTCCAGACGGCTGGGGAATTCCGCTCGCAGGTGGAGACGATGATTCTCACTCCCGGCGGCAGTCAGCGTGAGG
Source organism: Verrucomicrobiales bacterium (assembly GCA_043770175.1). Lineage (GTDB taxonomy): Bacteria > Verrucomicrobiota > Verrucomicrobiia > Verrucomicrobiales > Verrucomicrobiaceae > Prosthecobacter. The sequence continues at coordinate 13,763 of JAYVIO010000159.1, forward strand.
GAGGTCAGACTTCCGCCACCCCACCGCGCTTCCTCAAAGTCGGCACCAGCACCCTTACCACTCCTGCACGGCTCGTTACCGTCAGTGGACAGCTATTCCACAACCGCACGCGCGGGCAGCTCGTCCTCGATGATCGCCAGCTCACGCACTCGCTCAATGGGACAAGCACTGTCATCCCGCTCGCTGCCATCCGTGATGTGAGCATCGGCCAGTATCCGCGCTGCATGAACCCGGTGGGCATTGACCTGCTCAGCGTGACTTACGAGGAAGGCGGGCAACGAAAGCAAGTCCTGCTCTCGCCGATGGAAGGTTGGTTCGCCATGCCTGGCACATGGAATGCCCGCGTGGCTGAATGGGCCGCCGCCATCCGGGAGACCGCTACTGCGGCCACGGGGCGCGCGCCCACAACGACGCCCTCGGAACAACTGGGGGTGCCCGGCAGTCATGTCGTGCTCCTCAAGATATTCCTCATGGCGCTGGTGCCGCTGGGAGTGTTCTTGGCCTGCATGACCGCGCTGACTTCACCGGGAGCCTCTCGGCACAACACCAGTCTCGTGAGCATGTTCGCCATCGGGATAGCCGCATTCGGCTTCTTCCTGCTATTCATGCAATTTCGCCGGGCGAAATCACTGTCCGGCACCGCCGGGTCACGCAGTCCGTTGCGTGTTGTGATAGGCGTGATCGTGCTCATCGCGGCGCTTTTCGGCCTGGGGGTATTGATCGATACCATCCCCCGTGAATCGGCTTCAGGCGTCTCGAGCTTCATCTGCATTCCGGTGAGCGTGAGCAACAACATCCTCATCGTCGATGTGAACGCCGAGGTCGGGCCGGGAAGC
>JAYVIO010000160.1:0-4884 GCA_043770175.1 Verrucomicrobiales bacterium
TGGAAGAACGATCCGCTCATCAGCAAATGGAACAGCGGTGTCCTCTTCATCGGCGACAAAGGCATGCTGCTCTCCGACTACGGCAAGCACCTCCTGTTGCCCGAAGCCAGCTTCAAAGACTTCCAGCCACCGAAGCCCTTCATCGCCGACTCCCCCGGCCAGCACGCCGAATTTTTGGCCGCCATCCGCAACGGCACGCCCACCGGCAGCCCGTTCAGCTACGCCGGCCCGCTCACCGAGGCCAATCACCTCGGCAACGTGGCCCATCGCGCCGGCGGCAAGATCCTGTGGGATGCCAAGGCCATGCGCATCACGAACAATGAGGCGGCAAATCGGTTCCTCAGTCGCGTGCCGCGCGAGGGATGGAAACTGGGGTGAAGTCAAGGCGGCTGCGCCGTCAAGGAGTCAAGAGTTCGTCAAGACTTGACCGCTTGACCATTCCTTGACCGGTTTGACCGCTTCTTACACTGCCAGCGTCTTGTACAGCGCGAGTGTCTTCCGCGCGATGGAACTCCAACTGAAGTGATCCACGGCACGCTGGCGACCGGCTTTGGCCATGCGCTGACGCAAGGCAGGATCGGCCATGAGTTGGTTGATAGCGGCGGCGAGATCGCGGGCGAATTTTTCGGGATGCACGGCTTCAAACGGGCTTTCGGTCTGCTGCTCGATGGGAACGAGGAAGCCGGTTTCGCCTTCCACAACGACTTCCTTGATGCCACCGACGGCGGTGGCGACGACGGCGGTCTCGCAGGCCATGGCTTCGAGATTGATAATGCCGAAGGGCTCGTAAATGGACGGGCAGCAGAAAGCATCGGCATGCGAATACATGGCGATCTTTTCCGGTACAGGCAGCATGGACTGAATCCACACGATACCGGGACGTTTCGCACTGGCGGCAGCCACTGCGGCCTCCATCTCCTCCCTGATCTCGATGGTGTCGGGCGCTCCGGCACACAGCACGACCTGGAAGCCTGGATCGAGGTGCTGGATGGCCCGCACGAGATGGACGATGCCCTTCTGGCGCGTGATGCGGCCGACGAAGAGCACATAAGGCTGGTCAGGATCGACACCGTGTTTTCGCAATACATCCGGAGCCTCGATGCGGTGGTACTCTTCGAGGTCGATACCGTTGTGGATGACGTGGATCTTGTGCGGATCGAGCACGAAGTGCTTGAGCAGGTCAATGCGCGTTTCTTCCGATACGGCGATGATGGCATCGGCCATTTTGAGCGCGGTGCTTTCCAGCCAGACGGTGAAATCGTAGCCGTGGCCGAGTTGCTCGCGTTTCCATGGGCGCAGCGGTTCCAATGAATGCACGGTGAGCACCATGGGCACGCCGTAGTTCAATTTGGCCAGGATGCCGCCGAAATGCGCATACCAGGTGTGCAGATGGACGATGCTGGCGTCGATGCCGGCGGTGTTGAAGTCGAGGCAGCGCTGCAAGGCGCCGAAGACTGATTTCAGATTCAGCGGACAGTCCCAGTCGGTGGTGTCGAGGCCGAAGCCTTTCACTTTTGGGTTGGTGGTGCCGCTGTCCTGATCGCCGAAGCAGCGCACATCGACCTCGATGAGTTTGGCGAGTTCACGGGAGAGGTATTCGACATGCACGCCAGCGCCGCCATAGATGTGCGGAGGGTATTCGTTGGTCAGGAAGAGAGTTTTCATCGTGGGAACGCAGGTTTATTTCTCCTGCGATTTGGACCAGGCCTCAATAGCGGGGATGTCGAACATGCGGAAGCGCTTTTTAATGCGCTGTTCGAGGGCAAGCTGGGCGTGCTTGGCCACTTCGAGCGAGGGATCTTCTTTGATCGTTTTGATGAGCTGCGCATTGGTTTCAGGCGCAGTGCTGCCGAGCAGCAGGAAACAGACGCGCACGCGCACCTCCCACGGCTGCTGGTAATCGGCCAGCAGCTTGAGCAGCGCCTCGGGCTTCACATCGGCCTCGTCACGGATGTTTTGATCTTTGAAGAGTTCGACCACCGGCAGGCGGTAGCCGGGATCATCGCGCTGCAGCACTTGGATGGAGCGCACGGCACGCATGTACTCGGCCTGCGCGGCTTCATGGAGATGCTTGGAGTCAGGATCCCGCAGGTATTCGATGAGCACCTCGATCGGTTTGCGCATGCCGGTGGCGATGGCTTCGTCGGCGTAAGCGGTGAGGCGGTTGCGCTCCTTGAGCAGGATGAATTCCTTCTGCGTTGGAGAGATGTCCGGCGCGGCATCGGGGATGCGCGCCACACCGGGCTGATCCGAAGCCGGCACGGCAGGTGCAGGCGCGAGCTTGGGATTGTTCAGCACGGTGGAGATGCTTTCCAAAGACTCACGCGTGTTCTGCTGCAGGAGGAGCTGCTCACGCCGCATGACATCGACCTGTTTCTGCAACGCGGCGATCTGCTCAGCGGCCTTGGCAAGCTCTTCCGCCGAGCTACTGGAAGTTTGCACTGGAGCGGTGGCGACCGGGGCCAGCCTGGGTGCGATCTCACGCTGGAAAAAATCGTTGAACCACCACATGAGGAGGAGGCCGACGACGACCGAGGTGGCCAATGAAATCACCAAATGCCGGCGCGTGAGATGCGTGCGCCGCAGGTTTGGCGCGTGCGCCACTGCATCGCGGTGCAACGGCAGTTCCTCCTGGATCAAGGCATCAGCAGGCGGTGCCACCGCCTCAGCGGCGGCGCGGGCTTGCTGCCTGCTGTTTTTGGCTTTCTTTTTGAACTGCATGTGGAGAGATTTTTTGGCGGCCGGTCGTGAAACACAGACGTTACGCGTTGAAGGTTGCCAGAATCAACAAACAAGGCCAGCCTTTGCCAGTCAACCCAACACATGGCAACCGAATCCAGCAGCACGCCCGCTTTGTCCACGCTCCCCCTCACCGGCGGCGCAGCAGCACTGCAGCCGCAAACCTTGCGCAAGGTGGCGCTGTGGGGGCTGCCGGTGGTGCTGGTGCTGCTGTTTCTGGTCTGGCCGTATCAGCAGTGGGATTTCGGCAGGCGTGAGAGCATTCTGACCGGCTGGGCCAGATGGGTCAGCAAAAATGGCGACTGGCAATTCTGTCTGCTCGTGCCGTTTCTCGTCGGCTGGCTGGTCTGGCTGCGGCGGGATGAACTGCGCAAACTGCCGTGGCAGGGCGACTGGCTGGGCCTGCTGCCGCTTGGCGCGGGATTGTTTTTCTTCTGGCTGGGCTACAAGGCGGACACCGGCTATCCGGGCTTCCTGGCGGTGCAGTTTATCCTGGCCGGCATGATCCTGCTGGTAGCGGGGCGTGCATGGATGCGCACGTTGTTCTTTGCGTGGCTGTTTCTCTTTTTCACCTGGCCGATGCAGCCGCTGGAGGACTCTTTGGCATCTCCTCTGCGCCCCAGAACAGCGGCCATGGCGGCATCGCTCCTGAACATGGTCGGCGTACCGGCGGTGAATGAAGGTTCCGCGTTGCAGTCAGCCCCGGACGCGGCAAACGGCAGTGCGATTGGCAGCGCTTTCAGCCTCGATGTGGATGCCAAGTGCAGCGGCATCAATTCACTCTTCGCCCTGATGATGATCTCGGCGCTGCTAGGCTACCTGGCGCTCAAGCAGCCGCGTTCAAGGCTCATTTTGTTTGTGTGCGCGGTGCCGCTGGCCGTAGCAGGCAACGTCGCGCGCCTGCTGCTGCTGGTGGCGGGCACGCTGCTGTTTGGCTCTGAATTTGCCGTGGGACGGCACATTGGCGACCACCAGGAGATGTCGCCGTATCACACCTTTGCGGGCTTTGCCGTGTTTGGCGTTGCGCTCAGCGGCATGTTTGCACTCTGCTGGCTGTTGGAAGGGCGTGAGATGAAGACCAATCTGAAACGCCATGGTCGTGCGCCAGCTCCCGGTGCTGGCTTCAGCATCCCGCTGCCACGACGCACGCTGGCCCAACTGGCGGCGGCCATTCTGCTGCCACTGGCCGTGCTGGGCATCTGCGCTGGCACCGACATCAGTTTTCATGTGGCCAAACCCGGCGTGAAGTTAAAACCTGACAGCACCCAACCCGACCTGCCGTTGTCCCTCGGCGATTATCAGGGTCGTGAATTCGACATGACCGCCCAGGAGAAAAACCTGCTGGATGAAGGCGTCAAACTGGCGCGCATCGTCTATGCATCCGCCACTGGCAGGCAGATCATGACCACGGTGATTCTCAGCGGTTTCGTCAAGCGCAGCCTGCACCGCCCGGAGGTCTGCCTGCCGAACCAGGGCTGGACGGTGACTGACCGCACGCAGATACCACTACACCTAAAGGATGGCCGTGACATCACCGTGATGATGATGCGTATTTTCCGCGACAATGAATCGCAGCCCGGCGTGCGAATCAGGACACGCGCGGTGAATTTCTACTGGTACATCGGCTCCGACGGCACCTCCTGCCCGGACCACTACGAGCACATCCTGCTGTCCTATTTTGACTCCACCTTCCGTAACATCCAGCACCGCTGGTCAATGGCCTCCATCTATGTGCCGCTGCCGGAGCAACGCGTGGGCCAGGAGGATCCCTTCATCGAACTCAGCGCGGTCGAAGATGCGCGTGCGTTTATCACCGAACTGGCGCCGCAATTCATGCTCAAGGGGCAGGACGCGCTCAGCGGCTCAGATCTTCCTGATTCAGCACCTTGAACCCGGCGCTGGTGAGCACCTCCGCGCCAAGATCGGGTGAATCAAGATGCAGCACCAGCAACGGATGCTGCGAGGGACGCACGAGCAGCGGGTAGCTGAAGTTGATGTCAATCTCGGCAGTGAGCAGCGCTGCCAGAGCATGGGCGAGCGTGTGGTCAGTCTCGCGCAGTTCGACGACGATGACGGAACACACGACATGCGGGATGCCCTTTTCAATGAACAGCATCGCGGCTGTTTCAGGATCGCTGGGAACGA
>JAYVIO010000161.1:0-40155 GCA_043770175.1 Verrucomicrobiales bacterium
CTGCGCATTTTCAAGATCGAGCAGGAACTCGCCACGCTCGACAAGCGCAGGCACGAGATCGTCAACCTCCTCCAGGAAGAAGCGACCTACGCCGACGCCGCCCAGTTCCGCGTCCTGAGTGCTGAACTGGAAGCCGTCGAGACCAAGATCCCCAAATTCACCAGCGAGTGGGAAAAGGCAGCGGAGGAGCTGGAGAAACTGGTGCCCGTTTGAGGTGATAGTTCAGTTTCTGACGTTGGGTCGCCTTGAATGAAAGAAATCGCCGCTTTTCTTTCATTCCAAGTCACAAAACGATAGAAACTTTCGATCTCTCGGATCGAGCGGGCCGCTGCGGTGAGGTGAGAGCTCAACCCCTTTGCTTGTCTGCGACCGCCCTTCCTGTTTGGCACAACCAGCTCATTACGAGTTCGCGCAGTGTGGTTGTAAAACCGGCTGTTTTGTCCTCGTCACCAGGCAGCGGATGCCTGCCACGCTCCAGAACTTTCAGGAGCCGCCACGCATCACCGGCGGGATCATACTCTGTCGATCCAGATTGAAATCTGGCGATGGTGTCGTGCAGGAAAGCGGGAATGACATCGATCAGGATGGCGATGTGCGCCGCGTCATGGTTGGCCTCGCCTTGCGGGCGTTCGTAGAAGGCGGCCAGCTTTGCCAACAGCAGGGTGCATGGATCGAGCACGGTGACGCGGGCTAGACGGATCGCGCTGCCAGAAACCTCCAGCTCCGTGAGATCGAGATTGTGCAGCGGCAGCCGCTCCATGATTTCGATGCCCGTGGCATCCCCGGCGAGCAAGACGGCCATGAAGTAACCTGGCACACGGTTCATTCCCGCCCTGGGTCTGATGATACCCATCCCGGTGGCGAGCTGCATGCCGGCCGCGACCACCTCACGCTGGATCGTTTCAAACAGATCCTTCCCGCCACGAAAGTCGATGTCCTTGCTGTAGATGGGAAAGTGATGAGCGGCCTTCTGCTCCGTGGTGAGATACAGCTCACCGTAATGCGCCACCGCAAGTCCGCCGATCAACGCATACTCAATACCGGATGCTTCCAGCCGTTCGAGCAACGGCCCAAATTCGGCGAGTTGATGAACTTTGGACGCCATCAGGAGATCGGGTAAACCCTTGGCTTTTGCCGGGCCGGTTTGCACACCATACTGATTCCCATTTCCGGCTCCCGGACCTGCCAGGCGGCGTGCTCTTCACGCGCACGGGCAGACTTGGTGAACTCGATCCGCTTCATCGCCTTCCATACCTTAAATGCATGCCAGCGCTGTTCTTCACTCAGCGCAGGGTCGTGTGACCAAGCAAGCTCGTCTGGCAGTTCAGTGGGCATAGGCGAAGAAATCACCTTCTGTGGCAAAACGCAACGTCCGCGTTGGTGGGCACCAGCGCACAGGCAATCACCCCACCGTGCAGATCTGCACGCCCTGCTTCAGCGAGGCGAGCTTGTCTGGGCGCTTCGGAATGAACTCTTGGCCCAGATAGCCGGTGTAGCCGGTTTCCTGGATGGCTTTGATGATCGCCGGATAATTTAACTCCTGCGTCTCGTCGATCTCCGCACGTCCCGGCACACCGCCGGTGTGATAATGCGCGAAGGATTCGTGATCGCGGCGGATGGTGGCGATGACATCGCCTTCCATGATCTGCATGTGATAGATGTCGTAGAGCAGCTTGAAGTGCGGTGAGCCGAGCTTCTTCACCAAGGACACGCCCCAGGCGCTGTGATCGCACATGTAGTCGGGGTGGTTCACTTTGCTGTTCAGCAGTTCCATCACGAGCGTGACGCCGAGCTTTTCGCACAACGGCAACAGGCGCTGGAGACCCTTGGCACAGTTGTCGAGGCCCTGCTCGTCACTCATGCCCTCGCGGTTGCCGCTGAAGCAGATGACCTGCTTGAAGCCGGCCTCGGTGCTCTCTTTCAAAAGCGGCTCGTAGGCCTGCACGAGCAGATCGTGATGCTCGATGCGGTTCCAGCCCTTCGGAATCGGCCCGATCTTTACGCCGCCAGGGCCTTCGATGGTGGGATAGCTCACCATGGCGCAGTGCAGGCCATGTTTCTTCACCGTGGCAAAATCCTTCGGATCGAGGAGTTCGACAGATTCGAGGCCGATCTCCTTCGCCGCGAGACAGAAATCCTCCAGCGGGATCTCCTTGTAGCACCACTTGCATGCCGAATGCCGCACTTTGCCTCCGGCGGCCTTATCAGCAGCTTCGATCTGCGTTTGTAGCATCGCGGCGATGGCGCTGACGCTGGCAAGGGTTCCGAACTGACGACGGGAGAGGCTGGAAGGAGTCATGCGTGGAGCCTACACGGTTGGCGTGTGGGATTCCAAGCACAGAATGAAGAGATCATGAACGGCACATTTTTTGCCTATGTCTGTATGATGACAAACAAGCATGTCAGGTATGATCCCGAAGGGATCGAAGAAGGTAGCCAGGGGTAAGGCTGAGGCACGAGGCCGCCACCCCTGGACACAAGCGGGTGCCAACACACCCGAGGACGCATGCCGGAGGTATGCGAGAGGCATGAGAGAACCCACCGTGAACGAAGAACATGCGTGCGCTTCTTGCATCCCTCCGGGATGCGCTCTTGATCCATGATGAATCATGCGTTGTCCGGTGGTTCTCGCTCGCCAAGCCTCGCTCCACCACCGGCTACCTTCTGTGCTCCCTCCAGGAGCAAGGCGTCTTCCTGCGGAGGCGACTACAGCCGCACCGGCACCCCGCGTGCGCCTAGATACTTCTTCACATCACCTACGGTAAACTCACCGAAGTGGAAGATGCTGGCGGCGAGGACTGCGTCGGCTTTGCCGTCGCGGAGGACATCGACCATGTGGTCGAGATTGCCCGCACCGCCGCTGGCGATGACGGGGATGGTGACGGCTTCGCTCACGGCGCGAGTCAAAGCGATGTCGTAACCAGCCTTGGTGCCGTCGGAGTCCATGCTGGTAAGCAAAATCTCGCCTGCGCCGCGTTTGCAGACCTCGGCGGCCCACTCGACGGCGTCGAGTTCGGTGGCGTTGCGGCCACCGTGCGTGAAGACGGTCCAGGAGCCACGGTCGTTGCGTTTGGCGTCGATGGCGACGACGAGGCACTGGCAGCCGAAGGCGTTGGCGGCTTCGTCGATGACGTGCGGCGTTTTGACGGCGGCGGTGTTGATGCCGACCTTATCAGCGCCGGCCATGAGCATCTCGCGCATGTCAGCCACGGTTCGGATGCCGCCACCAACGGTCAACGGCATGAAACAGCTCGCAGCGGTACGTGCGACGACATCGACCATCGTTTTGCGCTCTTCATGACTCGCGGTGATGTCGAGGAAGACGAGTTCATCGGCTCCCTGGGCATTGTAAACCATGGCGCACTCCACCGGATCGCCGGCATCTCGCAGTTGAAGGAATTTCGTGCCTTTGACGACACGGCCTTCCTTCACGTCGAGGCAGGGGATGATGCGTTTGGTCAGCATGGAACGGGGAGCAATGGAGTGGCGGAGTACTGGAGTGATGGGTGAAGATTGGCAGCCCAACACTCCACAACTCCATCACTCCAATCCGGCTCGGCTCAGCCGAGCGCGGCCTTCACCATCGTTTCGAGCTTCACGATGTCCTTGGCGAAGTTGCGAATGCCTTCGGCGGTTTTTTCAGTCGCCATGGCGTCTTCGTTGAACAACCAGCGGAAAGTTTTTTCGTCGCTGCCGATGCGGTCGATCTTGAGAGATTTCGCGTTGGCGGCGTTGAGCTTCGGCGTGATCGGGTCTTCGCTCGCGGCGAGTTCGCCGAGCAGGCCGGGGCTGATGGTGAGGAGGTCGCAGCCGGTGAGTTCGGTGATCTCGCCCTTGTTGCGGAAGCTGGCACCCATGACCTCGGTCGTGTAGCCGAAATGCTTGTAGTAGTTGTAGATCTGCGTCACGGAGATCACGCCGGGGTCTTCCGTCGGGGCGTAATCCTTGCCAGTGCTCTTCTTGTGCCAGTCGAGGATGCGGCCGACGAAGGGGGAGATGAGCTTGATGCCGCCTTCGGCGCAGGCAACGGCCTGGGCGAGACTGAACAGCAAGGTGAGATTGCAGTTGATGCCTTCCTTCTGCAGCACTTCAGCCGCTTTGATGCCTTCCCAAGTTGAGGCGATCTTGATGAGAATGCGCTCGCGGCCAATGCCGGCCTTTTCATACATGCCGATCAATTGACGTGCCTTGTCGATGTTCGCCTGCGTGTGGAAGGACAAACGGGCATCAACTTCGGTCGAAACGCGGCCGGGGACGATCTTGAGGATTTCGAGGCCGAAAGCGACAACGAGGCGGTCCATCACGCCGTCCACACCGCCCGATTTGCCATCGGCGATGGCCTGATCGACCAGCGCTTTGTACTCGGCCTTTTGGGCGGCGGCGAGGATGAGGGAGGGATTGGTCGTGGCGTCCTGAGGCTTGTAGGCCTTCATGGCTTCGAAGTCGCCAGTGTCGGCGACTACCACGGTGTGCTGCTTGAGCTGATCGAGCTGGGTCATAGTCTTGGGGGTTTTGGGGGCGGCGAGAGTAAGGGCTGTCGCGGGTTAATCAAGCGCGAGGAAACGCACGCAGATGCTGCCGGGAACGTTCACCTTGGTGCCGGTGAAGGTGAGCTTGCCGCTGTCTTGATCGACTTTGAAAAGAGCGGCCGTGTCACTGTTTTGATGCGCAGCGATGAGCCACTTGCCGGTCGGGTCGAGGCAGATGTTGCGGGGGATTTTGCCTTCGACTGGCACGTTCTGCACCAGCGTGAGCTTGCCGGTCGCCACATCGACCGTGAAGACGGCGACGGTGTCGTGCGTGCGGTTGGAGACATAGACGAACTTGCCATTCGGATGCGCCACGGTCTCGGCGGTGCTGAGGCCTTTCATGCCACGGTCGGCTTCTGGCAGCGTGGAAACGGTTTCGACCTCGGTGAGCGTGCCTTTTTCAGCATCATAGGCGAAGCTGGTCTCGGTCATGGCCATTTCGTTGTTCACGAAGACGTATTTGCCGCTGGGATGGAAAGCGAGATGACGCGGGCCGCCGCCTGCGGGCGTTTTGGCAAAGGCGGGTTCGTTTGGCGTCAGCTTGCCGGTGGCGGCATCCACTTTGTAGATGAGCACCTTGTCCAAACCGAGGTCGCAGGCGAAGGCGAAGCGGTTGTCGGGGCTAAAGTTCACGGAGTGCGCGTGCGGACCGGCCTGGCGCTTCGGATCGGCACCTGAGCCTTCATGCTGGATGAAACTGGCGGCCTCAGAGACGGAGCCGTCCTCTTTGATCGCATACGAAGCGACGCTGCCGCTGCCGTAGTTGGCAATGGCGGCCATCTTGCCCGTTTTATCGACGCTCACATGGCAGGGACCGCTGCCGACGGCGCTGGCTTGATTGATCGGCGTGAGCTTGCCGGATTTGAGGTCGATGCTGAAGGAACTGATGCCGCCGCCTTTTTTGCCATCGGCGGTGGTGACGTCACCAATCGCATACAGATATTTTTTCGACGGATGGACCGCGAGGAAGCCCGGATTGCCCGCCTCGACGGCGAGTTCAGGCTGCGTCAGTTCGCCGGTGGCGGTGTTGAAGCGGGAGACGTAGATCCCCTTGCTGCCGTTCTTGGCGTTCGTGTTCGTGCCGAAATAGACGAGGAAATTTTCCCCGGCGATGGCGGTGGTGGTGAGGGCGGCAAAGGTGAAGGCAAGGGTGGCGCGTGTCATGGTGCCCCGATGCTGACGGCGTGTGGTGCTGCGGTCAAGCCTGCACTGCGGCAGGTGCATGAGCAGAATTCATGTGGTTGATTTGTCCGCTTGCTCCTCCCGAAGGAAGGCGCATCTTCCGCGCCATGAAGCTCAACCTGCTCCTTCTCGCCTCCGCCCTTGTGGTCCTGTCCAGCTGCAGCGGCTTCCAACCGGTGAAACTGGAGCATGACTCTGAAAAGGAGAAGCTCGACTATCGCGAAGGCGCCTGGATGCCGAAGAACAGTTAATCCCAAGACTGCGGCTCAATATCTGCGCGATGCGCGCAATTGACCGCGCCCGCTGTCAACGCCACGATGAGCCATGCATCCCGCCTGGTTCCACGTCGAAAACGAAGCTGACATCCCCTCTCCCGCGCTGCTGTTCTACCGCAGCCGCATCGAGCACAACCTCCAACTCATGCTCAAGATCGCCGGCGATGCGAAGCGCCTGCGCCCGCATGTGAAGACGCACAAGACGGCGGAGATCATCGCGATGCAGATCCGGCTTGGCATCACTCGGTTCAAGGCCTCCACCATCGCCGAGGCGGAGATGTGCGCCGCCGTGGGAGCCAGCGATGTGCTGCTGGCCATGCCCTGTGTCGGCATCAATGCGCATCGTCTGGCCGAACTCGCGCTCAAGTTCCCCGACACGCAGTTCTCCAGCATCGCCGATGCCGAGGAAACGATCTGCTTCCTCGCCTCCGCAGCGCAGCAGCACAATGTCACGCTCGGTGTCTTCATTGAGATCGACTGCGGCATGGCCCGCACCGGCATCGTTCCCAGTGATGAGGCCGCGATGCTCGCTCATGTCATCAAAGACACGCCACGCCTGCAATTCCGCGGCATCCATGCCTACGACGGCCACATTCATGATGAAAGCCTCGACGTGCGCCGTGAACGCTGCGACGCCGCGTTTGGTCCCGTGCATCAGTTCCGCTGCCGTTTGCAGGGTGAGGGCATCATCGTCAAAGAATTCGTCGCCGGTGGCTCACCCACCTTCGGCATTCACGCTGCGCATGAGGACCGCACCCTCAGCCCCGGCACCACCGTGCTGTGGGATTTTGGTTACGGTGACAAATATCCCGCCGACCTGCCCTTCCTGCCCGCCGCCGTGCTGCTGGCCCGCGTCATCAGCAAGCCCGGCCACAACCGCATCACGCTCGACCTCGGCCACAAATCCGTCGCCCCCGAGAACCCGCATCCCCGTGTCCGCTTCGAGGAACTGCCTGATGCCGTCGCCGTGATGCAAAGCGAGGAGCACCTCGTCCTCGAAACCGATCGCGCCCACGAATTCACCATCGGCCAGGCCCTCCACGGCATCCCGCGTCACGTTTGCCCTTCCGTTTCGATGCACAGCGAGGCTTACATCATAGAAGTCGGCAAAACGACCGAACGCTGGCCGATCACGGCGCGCAACCGGATGATCACGGTGTAAGGATTACTCCTCCTGCACGATCACAAACGTCTTCGCACTCAAACCGCTCGCCTCATCGCGTAGTTCGATCTCATGGCGGCCGGGCTTGAGGATGGCGAAGGTGTGAGTGTCTTCGACGCGGAGTTCGAGCGTCTTGCAGCTCCAGCGCGGCTGATTCGCGCTGGTGGCTTGCAGCAGCAGGCGGTTGCCCTTGTTGCGGATGTCGGGATCAAGGATGACGACGGTGCCGGGGATGGGATGGGTGATGCGCAGCGTTGGTCTGGCATCGGTTTTAGCAGTGGTGATGAGATCACCGAGCCAGTTGGCGCTCGTCGGAATCCATGCGGCGTATTCACGCGGCAGGATGGCGCGGCCACGGGCGTCGTAATCGCTGGCTTGAGCGACGGGCGGCATCATTTCGGAGATGAAGAACTCCTCGCGGCTCAAACGTGATGGCGGCGTCAGAGGCGTGAGGCGTTTGCCGGTGCGCGGGTCGATGCGTGCGTGCAGGATGGCCGCAGGCCGGTCAAACCAAGTAGCCGGATGCTTTTCGTGCAGGTGCAGCATCACATCGCGGAAGATCGGCCCCGCGCCGGTGATGCCGCTGACGTCCTGCATCGGTGTGTTGTCGAAATTACCGACCCAGACACCGACGGTGAACTCACGCGTGAAGCCGAGCGTCCAGTTGTCGCGAAAGGTCGAACTGGTGCCGGTTTTGACAGCGCACTTGAACGGCAGACGCAGCACCGAGTAACTGCCAAAGGCCATTTCGCGCGCCTGATTATCACTGAGGATGTCGGCGATGAGCCAGCTTTCGTTTTCGCCGAGAAGACGGCGTTCTGCCGTTGCGGGAGCATCAATGCGCAAACTCCACGGCTTGAAACGACCGAGGCGGGCGAGGCAGGCGTAAGCATTGGCGAGTTCGATCAAACGCACGGAAGCGTTGCCGATGGTGAGGCCGAGGCCGTAATGCGCGGCGTCTTCGGTGAGTGTGCTGAGTCCAAGTTCACGCAGTTTCGGTAGCAGCGTTTCGGCTCCGCCGATGGAATCGAGCACCCGCACGGCGGAGATGTTGAGCGAATTGCCGAGCGCGTTTCGATATGTCATCGGCCCGAAGCTGCGCAGCGAGAAATTTTCCGGACGATAGGTGCCAGATGAGGTGGCGAATTCGACAGGCAGATCAGCGACGATGCTTGCGGGTGTGGCGCCGCGTTCGAAGGCGATCAAATACGTGAACGGCTTCATCGCCGATCCGGGCGAGTGCGGCGCCCAGGCTCCATTGATCTGGCCGCCCTCAGTCGCGAAGAAATCGCGCGAACCGGCGAGCGCGAGCACGGCCCTGGTGGCGTTGTCGATCACGACAACAGCTCCATGTGTCACATGGCGGTCTTTGAGCGATTCCAATCGTTGTGTGACGATGGTTTCGACCTGCTGCTGCAGCGTGGCATCAAGCGTGGTGCGGATCGTGGTGGGACTGGATTCGCCACGAAGCATTTCCACGGCATGCGGAGCTTCAAACCCGCCGCTGAAGCGTTGTAGGACGATCTTTTGATCCAAAGCGACGCGGTGTTGCTCGTCATCGAGCCAGCCGAGCGTGTGCATGTGATCGAGAATGCGGCGCTGACGTGGCAAAACGCCTTCCAGATTGCGAAACGGGTTCAAACGGCTCGGCGACTGCGGCAACGCAGCGAGCAAGGCGCATTCGGCAGGTGTGAGATCGCCGAGCGGCTTGTGGAAGTAGCCAGAAGCGGCGGTGGCGGCTCCGGTCATGAGATTGCCGAAGGAAATGCGGTTCGCGTAAGCGGCGAGCACGTCTTCGCGGCTCCACGACATGGCGAGGTGGCGAGCTTGCAGCGCCTCGATGATCTTCACCCACAACGTGCGACTCCACGCTCGCGGCGTCGTGTTTTTGATGAGCTGTTGATGGATGGTGGACGCGCCGGAGACGATGTGTCCGCTGCGCGCATTGTCCCAGGCCGCACGGCTGATGGCGATCAAATCGACGCCACAATGGGAGAAGAAGCGTTTGTCTTCCGCTGCGAGCAGCGCATGCACCAGATGCGGCGGAATCTCAGTGAATCTCACCGGCGGTGCGGCGCGCATGGCATTTTCATCCAGCAGATGCCGCAGCGGCGTGCCATCGCGTGCGAGGTAGAGCGTGGAGCTGGGAGGTGGTTGTAGCAGCGCGTCCGGCAACGGCACGAGCCAGGGAATGCCCCACCAGCCGACTGCTGCGAGAACGAGCAGGGTGATGAGGATGGCTTTCCAACGGCGACGCATGCGGAAAGGAACGCGAGGGCACGACGAAATCCAGCCCGACGTGATGCTCCGTAGAGGCAGGCGTGAGCATGCCTTCTGGGTAATGGCGTGAACGCATGGACGCTCGGCGGAAGGCTGACGCCTTCCGCTACGAACCGAGCGGACACAGCTTGACCGAACGCAGGCACCACCGCAGCATGCGCGGCGCATGAATCCACCGCCAACCATCGCCTGCCTCGGTCCTGAGGGCAGTTTTTCGCATCTGATCACACAGATGCGCTTTCCCGGCGTGGCGGTGAGCCTGCGGGACAACGTGGGTGATGTATTCGACTTCCTTGCCTCGAATCCCGAGGCGCTGGGCATCGTTCCCATCGAAAATTCGTCCGGCGGCTTCATCATCGACACGGTGGACCGCCTCGTGGATGCGCGGTGTGAGCTGCGTGTCCTCGAAGAACTGACGCTGGATGTGAAACTGGCGCTGCTGGGCCGTGCGAACGAGAAGATCACCTCGATCCACTCGCATGCGATGCCGTTTTATCACGGCGATGACTGGTTGAAGGCGAATTATCCTGACGTGAAACGTGTCGTGGAGCCGAGCACGGCCAAAGCAGCCGAAAAAGCCGTCGCCACACCCGGAGCGGCGGCGATTGGGCCGCGGCAGAATGCGGAGCGGCATGGTTTGCAGGTGCTGCATTTTCCGATCGCGGGCGAGGTGCCGAACATCACGCAATTTTATCTCATCGGGCATACGGCGAACACGCCGTCGCTCGAACACAATCGCACCGCGCTCGTGGTGGAGCTTCCCGACCGCTCTGGCAGCCTGTGCCGCTTCCTGACGCCGTTGAGCGAGAGCGACATCAACATGAAGCGCCTCGAATCACGCCCGATTCGTGGCCAGCCGAACAAGTATCGCTTTTACATCGAGATCGAAGGCTCCGAGGCCGATTCGCGTGTGCAAAAGGCGCTCGCTCAGACGAAAGCCGACGGCGCGACGATCCGCAGCGTGGGTTCGTATGCGGCGGGGCGGAGGTTTGAGTCGTGAGGAAGTGAAGCAAAAGTCTCTCATGTCCTTTGTCGCCTTCACGCCCAAACTTTCTGGAGCGCCTTGTTCTCCGGCGGACATTCGAAGCTTCGAAGAGTTCGCGCATGCATCTTTGCCGCAGGAATACACGGAGTTCTTGCTCCGCTGGAATGGGTGTGTTCCAGCGAGTGACGCTGACACCTTCACAAGTGCAGATGAGCTTCCCGGCGGGAACGAAATCACCGTTCACCAGTTCTTTTCCCTCTCCGACAAGAACCCTCCGATGCGTTCGCTCTATGCGGAGCTTGAGGTGGATGTCGGGTTCATGCCAATGACCACCATACCGATTGGCGAAGATTCCTTTGGCAACGTGATTGGCTTGGATTGCGAAACAGGACTGGTGAACTGGACTCTTTGTGAGCAACGTTTCGCCCTCGATTGCCTGCGAAACTTTGACCTTGGCATTACCTTCAGCGCCTTCATCGAGTCATTGAAGCCTGGTCCATACATGAACACCAATTGAGATCTCCCAACCATGAAACACCAACTCATCCTAACCTGCTGTCTCGGCCTCGCGGCCAGTTCCTTTGCTGCAGAAACCGTCTCCAAGCGTGCGAGCGAGATTGATCCGCGTGCCAAGGAGCATCCTGAGATCGACTTCGTGTTCACGGACAAGAAGGGCAAGCCGCAGGACATGCAGAACGCGAGCGTGGACACGAAGGTGAAAGCGCAGGGCAAGCTGGTGATCTGGCTCATGGGGCACAGCGCGCCATTGTTTGAGCGGCTGAACAGCTACGGACTGCACGCGATCCAGGTGCATTACGCGAACAAGTGGTTCGGCATCATTCCGGCGGCACGACGCGATGATGGCAAGACGTTGGGCGACATCCGGCTCGAAGCGTCCATCGGCGAGGATCGCAGTGATCTGGTGAGCATTCCGCAGCCGGACAGCATCATGGAGCGCTCGTTTCAGTTCGTTAAATGGCTGTCCAAAGAGCATCCGGCAGGCAAGTGGGAGCAGTTCATCAGCGAGGACGGCAAAGGCTTGCGCTGGGACAAGGTGATCGTGTCGGGTGCCTCGCATGGCGCGACGACTTCGGCCCGCTTTGCCAAGCAGCAGAAGGTGGATCGCGTGGTGTGCTTCTGCGGGCCGCGTGACAACTTGGAGAGCTGGCAATCGCTGCCCTCTGCGACGCCGGCGAACCGCATCTTCGGCTTCAGCCATGTGCTGGATGGCGGCTGGACGGCGGATCATTACTGCCGCTCGTGGGAGATGATGGGCTTGAATCAATTCGGGCCCATCGTGGATGTGGACATCAGTGCGCCGCCGTTTCAGAACAGTCGCAGGCTCATCACGAATGCAGATGTGAAGAAGGACGCCGGACGTGCGCACAGCTCGGTGATGCCCGGTGGTGCGGCGGTGAAAGATGCGAGCGGCAAATTCATCCACGAGGCGGTCTGGCAGTATCTTTTCAATCATCCGGTCGATCAAACCGGCACGCCGACCCCTGCTGATCCCGACTGTGTGAAGGAGCAGAAGAAGGGACGCTGAACAATGTGCGTCCGTAGCGGCTGGCGTCAGCACGCCGGAGAAAACTTCGCGCAGTTGAGTGCGCTCCAGAGGAAGACTCACGTCTTCTGCTACCCGAAGCATCAGACGTCCGCAGACCAGCAACTTTGAAATTCGAGTTGAATAAAGCAATGCGTCATGCCCGTTGTTCCCAACCCTGTTCACCAACCTCCATCCCGCCTGCTTATGCTCCCATCGATTCGTACTCTCTCTGTCGCCGCCGTGTTCAGCCTCGGCGCTGTTTTGAATGCCGCTGACAATCCCTTCATCGGCCGCTGGGCGCTGACGATTCCCGGTGGTGGCGCTGGCTGGCTTGGCGTTGAGTCCAAAGACGGTGCTCTCAGTTCCAGCGTGCTCTGGGGCGGCGGCAGCGTGGTGCCGACGACAAGCACGCAGGTCGAAGGTGCGAAGCTGTTTGTGCGTCGCGAGCAAAAGAACAAGGAAGGCAAGGTCACGACCGAAACGATCATCGCGACGGTGGATGGTGATTCCCTGAAGCTGACCACCTCGAAGAAGAATCCAGAAGGCAAGGAAGTCGGCAAAGCCGCTGAATTCACCGGCAAACGCATCGCCGACATCCCGGCCAAGCCTGATCTTGCGAAGGTGATGTTCGGCGATCCGATCCAGCTCATGAATGGCAAGGATCTCACCGGCTGGCGTTTGCTCAAAGAAGCGGACAACGGCTGGAGCGTCGTCGATGGCGTGCTGCAAAACCGCGTCACGAAGGAAAAAGGCAAGCACTTTGGCAATCTGCGCACCGATGCGGAATTTGAAGACTTCAATCTGAAGACGGAAGTGCGCACGCAGGAAGGCAGCAACAGCGGCATCTACCTGCGCGGCATTTATGAAGTGCAGGTGATGGAAAGCTTCGGCAAACCGCTCGACTCGCATCACATGGGCGCGCTGTACAGCCGCATCACGCCAAGTGTGGCTGCGGAGAAGCCGATTGGCGAATGGCAGACGCTCGACATTACGCTGGTGGATCGCCACCTTACGGTGATCCTCAATGGCAAGACGATCATCGACAACGCGCCGGTGCTTGGTTGCACGGGTGGTGCGATGAGCAGCGATGAGACCAAACCCGGCCCGATTTACCTGCAAGGCGACCACACGAACGTGGATTACCGCAACATGGTGCTGCGTCCGGTGGTGAAGTGAGGCGTTTTTTTTAAAGGAGCGGGATCACTCTGATCCCGTCTGGCGGGGCCAGGATGGCCCCGCTCCTGTTTAGGCGCCGAGGCGGTCCTTCACGGCCTTGATGGCCTTCTGGCGGTTGTCCACGGCGAGCTTTTTAAAGATGTGCTCCACGTGGCGGTTCACGGTGTGCAGCGTTACATGGAGGTCTTTGGCGATCTCCGCGTTTGTCCTGCCTTCGCAGACCCAATGCATCACCTCAGCCTCACGCATGGTGAGATCGAGGCTTTGCAGGCGTTCGATGGAGATTTTGGCGGATTCTTCCCGCAGCAGTAGAAAGCAGCGGCCTTCCGCGCAACGGGCGAGGGAGACGACCTGGCGGGAGTCGTGGTTTTCGATCTCCAAGGGCGCGGTGCTGGCGTCAGGGACGAGCTGGGCGGCCAGCCAACTGCGCACCAGCGGTGGCAGCGCGTAATGTGCGGCGCCGGGCATGCGCTCCAAGGCTTTGCCGAAAAACCAGTGTGCGGCTTTTTCGCCCTCGAGGATTTCTCCCAAACTGGAGACTATGATGAGGTCGCAGGCCACGCCGCCGGGTGTGCCGCCTTGGGCTTCCGCCACGACTTGGGTCGTCGTGCCCACGATGGTGCTGCGATGCGACGGTCCCTGCCGGGTGTTGCAGAAGGTGAGGCGGTGGTTGGCGATGCGGATTTCGTCGCCATCACGCAGGCGGCGGGCGCTGGTGAGGCGCAGACCGTTGACCAGGACACCGTTGCGGCTGCCGAGGTCGTTGAGCCACCACTCGCTGTTGAGGCTCATGAGCACCGCATGGCGGCGGGAGGCCTGGACGTTGTTGATGTGAACATCGTTGTCCGAGCGGCGGCCGATGAAGCAAGGGCCGAACAAAGGCAGCACGCCTCCGCTCCACTTCAAACTGGCCTGGAGTTGCTCCTGCGGAGGCTGGATTGACGACATGGGGTGATTTTGCGCGGGAGAAGCGGCAATGCAACGGGCGCAAAAAAAAGTGCGTTTTATTGGCAGTTCTGCCAATAGCGCATTTTCGCGTTTCAGGCGATGGATGGCGTGTTCAAATCCATTCTGGCCATGAAAACCAATGCCCTTGCCTCGATCCAGGCGCTGTCCTCCAGGGCCTGCGCCGTTTCCCGGACTACGGCTTCGAAAGCTGACTGCCCCCCTGCCGCCGCGTGTGACAAGCGGCCGTTCTGCATGCTCTGCGTGCATTGTCCCAAGTGCGCAGAGAGTCCACGCACAGCCACCTGCCCGTTGTGTGTCGCGTGCCAGTTGTGCTCGCTATCGGGCCGGTGTGGATGAGCGGTGTGCTGGATATTTCTGGTAGAAGGCGGGTGTGGCGGTCGTTCTAAGCAGCAACCAACCACCATCATGAACACGATCCCTGACCCTCAACGAGGACAGGCGGCCTCGTTTCAGCAAGCCGCCAGTGCCAAGAACGCCGAAGCACGTTTTGTAAACCGCAGTCTCCACCGTGTCTGGCAGCTTCGCCGGATGCAGGCCACGCTCCTCCGGCCCTTCCGCATCGCACTCCGGCCGCTGCTCGTCTGGCTGCGACGAGAGCACCGCTTCATGGCAGGGGGCCAGCAGGGTGCTCCGCCAGTCGGAATCAAGCTGAAGCAATTCGGCTGGGAAACGATCGCGGCATGCATCATTTTCACTCCGCTCGCCTTCATTCTGCTGCTGCCGCTGCTGATCATCATCTTCCCGATCGCCGTTCTCATCGGCCTGGGTGCCACCGTCGTCGCCGCCATCCAGACCGATGCTGACGATGCCGAGCATCACACGCTGGCGTGGCACGCGATGCATTGAGTGCTTCGACAAAGCAGGAGCACGCATGTCCACCATTCAGCGGTTTTTCGTCCGCCTGCTGCCATCCTCGTGGGCACGCGGCATGCAGGCGGATTCGCGGCAGTGGATGGTGTGTTGTGAGTGCGGGCAGCAGCGCTCGGTCTGGGATCTGGGCGGCATCCGCTGGAAGGCATGCGGGAATCCACGCTGGTTTCTGAAATGTCCGGCGTGTGGCAAGTCGAGCTGGCAGCGCGTTTACAAGGATTCGGTCAGCCACTGACGCAGCCGAAAATTGCCAGTGGTCGATGAATGCAAAAAAGTGGGTGTCAAACCTGCTGTCATGGCTATTGCTGCACGTTCCCCCGTGCCCCTTTCAGATTTCATGAACACCCCTCAGACCTTCACCACCGGCTCCGGCTCCTCTGGCAAATTCTATTCCCTCCCGGCTCTTGAGGCTGCGGGTATCGGCAAAGTCTCGAAACTGCCGGTTTCCATCCGCATCGTGCTGGAGTCCCTGCTGCGCAATCTGGACGGCAAGAAGGTCACCGAGGCAGATGTCAAAAATCTCGCGAACTGGAACGCGAAGAGCCCCGGCGAGTATGAGATCCCGTTCACCGTTGCTCGTATCGTGCTGCAGGACTTCACGGGCGTGCCGCTCTTGGTCGATCTCGCAGCGATGCGCAGCAAAGTGAAGCAGCTCGGCAAGAACCCGAAGATGGTCGAACCGCTCGTGCCGGTGGACCTTGTTGTCGATCACAGCGTGCAGGTCGATTTCGCCGGAACGCAGCAGGCGCTGAATCAAAACCTCGCGCTCGAGTTTGAGCGCAACAAGGAACGCTACCAGTTTCTCAAATGGGGCGAGCAGGCCTTCAATACCTTCAAAGTCGTGCCTCCAGGAATCGGCATCGTGCATCAGGTGAACCTCGAATACCTCGCGAAGGGCGTGTTGGAGAAGGATGGCGTGTATTACCCGGATTCGCTCGTCGGCACGGACTCGCATACGACGATGATCAACGGCCTCGGCGTCGTGGGTTGGGGCGTGGGCGGCATTGAAGCGGAAGCGGGCATGCTTGGCCAGCCGGTGACCTTCCTCGTGCCGGAAGTTGTCGGCGTTTACCTCACCGGTGCGCTTAAAGAAGGCGTCACCGCCACCGACCTCGTGCTCGAAGTCACCCAGAAGCTCCGTAAGCTCGGTGTCGTCGGCAAATTTGTCGAATTCTACGGCCCGGGCGCGGTCAGCCTGCCCGTCACCGACCGTGCGACCATCGCGAACATGGCTCCTGAGTATGGCGCGACGATGGGTTTCTTCGGCGTCGATGACGAAACCATCGCCTACCTGCGCGGCACCGGCCGCAGCGAGGAACTCTGCACCACCGTCAAAAACTACTACCAAGCGCAAGGCATGTGGGGCATCCCCACCGCGAAGGGCAGTATTGAATTCACCACCGAGATGGAAATGGACCTCAGCACGGTCGTGCCATGCGTCTCCGGCCCGAAACGTCCGCAGGACCGCATCGAAGTGCCTGCGTTGAAGTCGAAATTCAACGAACTGCTCGTCGCCGATGTGAAAGCGGGCGGTTTTGGCAAAGCACTGGCCACACAGGTCGTCGAGCATCTCGGTGCCTCTCCGGCAGCAGGATTGGAAGTCACTGGAGCGGCCGCAGGTGTGGACATCGTTTCTGACCGGCCCTCGTACGAAGTCACCGTCGATAGCAAAGACGGCATCAAAGACACGATCACCGACGGCTCCGTGCTCATCGCCGCCATCACGAGCTGCACGAACACCAGCAACCCGAGCGTCATGCTCGCCGCCGGTCTCCTCGCGAAGAAAGCAAACGCCAAGGGCCTCACCGTGAAGCCAAGCGTGAAGACCAGCCTCGGCCCAGGCAGCCGCGTCGTGACCGATTACCTCACCAAGACCGGCCTTCAGGTCGAGCTCGACAAGCTCGGCTTCCAGACCGTCGGCTACGGCTGCACCACCTGCATCGGCAACAGCGGCCCGCTTGATCCCGGCATCGAAGACGTCGTCAAAGGCGAGGATGTCGTCGCCGCCAGCGTGCTCTCTGGGAACCGCAACTTCGAGGCCCGCGTGCATCAGAGCATCAAGGCGAACTTCCTCATGAGTCCTCCGCTCGTGGTCGCCTACGCCATCGCCGGCACGGTCGATATTGATCTGAGCAAAGACGAACTCGTCGCCGGCAGCGGCGTCTATTTGAAGGACATCTGGCCCACGCTCAAGGAAGTGCGTGACGCCATGGAGTCCGCTCTCAGCCCCGATGTCTTCCGCAAGCTCTACACCGACTTCGCCTCGCAAAATCCGAAGTGGAACGAAATCCAAGGCGGCGTCGGCGAAGTCTTCGAGTGGGATGGCAAATCCACCTACATCCAGCATCCGCCGTTCTTCGCCGACTTCAGCATGACCCCTGGCGACATCGTTGAAATCAAAGGTGCCCGCCCGCTCGGCATCTTCGGCGACAGCGTCACCACGGATCACATCAGCCCCGCTGGTGCGATCAAGAAAGCCAGCCCTGCCGGCCGCTTCCTGCTCGAAAACGGTGTCACGCAGGCCGATTTCAACAGCTTCGGCAGCCGCCGTGGCAATGACCTCGTCATGACGCGCGGCACCTTCGCCAACGTCCGCATCAAGAACCTCATGCTCGGCGGTAAAGAAGGCGGCGACACGCTCCTGCAGCCTGCTGGCACCGAGATGAGCATCTACGACGCTGCCGAGGCTTATAAAGCCGCTGGCACGCCAAGCATCATCCTCGGCGGTGAAGACTACGGCATGGGCTCCAGCCGTGACTGGGCCGCCAAAGGCACCCGTCTGCTCGGCGTCAAAGCCGTGATCACGAAGAGCTTCGAGCGCATCCACCGCAGCAACCTCGTCGGCATGGGCGTCCTGCCCTGCAACTTCAAGGACAAGGCCGACTACGACAAAGTCAAAGACCTCAGCGACGCCACCTTCGACCTCCTGGGCCTGTCCAACGACTTCAAGCCCATGAGCGAAGCCACCCTCCGCGTCCACCAGGCCGACGGCAGCACCTTTGATGTGCCCGTTGTTGTCCGCATCGACACCCCCGTCGAAATCGACTACTACCGCGCCGGCGGCATCCTGCCGTATGTGCTCGCGCAGATTCTGCGCGCAAACGGCTGATCGGAGCTAGATCGCTTGTGCTTCACGAAATCCGGCAGACCGCAAGGCTGCCGGATTTTTGTTTGCTTGGAATCACCGGTCAAAACGATCACACTGCCGTCATGAACGCCTCCACTGTCTTCCCCATGGTTCCCGCCGCGAGCAAATCGCTGTGGTTCTTTGCCATCATCAGCCTCATTCTCGTCGGTGCCCTAGTGCTAATGGTTTGGCTGGCATGGTCCATGCAGCATGTGCGTTTCACGGTCTCTAATGAAGGCCTGCGACTCCAAGGTGATCTCTATGGTCGTCTGATCCCGCTCAAATCGCTCAAGCTCGAGGAGGCGATGGTCACCAACCTCAACACCGACAAAGATCATCAGCCCAAATTACGCACGATGGGCACGGGGCTTCCAGGTTATGCCGCAGGATGGTTCAAACTGCGCAATGGTGAGAAAGCGTTGATCTTTGTCACAGATCGCACGCATGTAGCACGCATTCCGACGACGGAAGGTTACAGCGTCATGCTCAGTGTGAGTGAACCTGCGGCGTTGATTGATGAGTTAAAGCGTCAGCAGGCTGTCCAATGAGAACTAACCGCCGTTCACGACCATGCCGCGCAGTGCACTTGATGACATCATCGGCTGCAGCAAGGCAAGTCCGGCGCGCAGTTCAGCAGGAGTGGTTTTGGCGGGATTGTTGACGATGAGCACATCGCTCGCGAGCGGAGCAAGCGGGGCGACATTGGCGAAACTCTTGAGCAGCGGCGAGGCATCAAGGATAATCCAATCGACCTCGTGCTTGGCGCGTTCGATCCAACTGCGGTAGCCGTCGAGCAGTTCGTTGGTGGCGTGCGCAGGCAGATCGCAGCCGGGAAGCAGGAAGAGATTGCTGTGGCCGAAGCGCAGGGCTTCGAGGTCTTGCGCGTAGGCGCCGTAACCCTGCGTGGCGCGGGGGAACCAATGGTGCAGCGTGGGGGAGGATGGATTGCACTCCATCATGAACACGCGGCGGCCTTGATGGCAGAACGCGGCAGCGAGGGCGGCAGCGACGAGCGTTTTACCTTCGCCTGATCCAGCGCTGGTGATGAGAATGACACCAGCGCTGCCGCTACGGTTCATCCCCTGCTTTTCAAGTGTGCTGGTAAGCTGATGCAAGGCGGTGGAGGCACCGATCGGCTCTGGCTTCAGCAGTTCAGCGAGCATGGCCTCTGGCGTGGAGCCGTTCACATAAGGCAGGCTCGCGAGGATGGCGGTTTCGTCATTGGCAGGCTTGAGTATGGTCAAGTTGCGGGTCACCGCTGGCATCGTGGCGATGCTGAATGGCGAGGCGGCCGGGAGTTGCGGCTGCTCAGGATAACCATAACCATAGGCCGTGTGCTGCGTCGGTTCCAAGTTGGGCGGAGGGCTGGCTTTAGGTCTGAACAGTTTCTTCGCATGATCCTCATAAATGCCCCAGCCGACCGGCAGGCCGATCAGGGAGAGGCCAAACAACAGAATTGCGGCGACGGCGGCGATGGGTTTGCTCGGCTTCACCGGTTTTTCCGGCACCGTCGCCACATCCGCCAAACGCAGCATGCCGCTGTGGCGGAACTGGCCGGTGAGAGCCGCCTGGCTGCGGCGCATCTCGATTTTTTCATACAGATCCCGGTCCATGCGGACCTGATCACGCAGCAGGCTCTGCTGCACGTTTTTGCCGTTCACGTCCAACGCCACGCCGCGCGCTTCCTCAAGCTGGCGGCGATAATCGGCGATCTGGCGCTGCTGCGTTTCGACTTCTGCCTGAATCATGCTGACGACCGAGTGTACGGTGCGATCCAGCGCGGCACGCAGGCCGCCGATCTCATTCGCGAGGCCGACCATCCGCGGATGCTTGCGTCCGCAAGTCGCCTCCAATGGCGCACGTTCGGCGGTCTTGGCATCCAACTGCTTGCGGATGTACGCAACATCGGCGTTGTCAGCAAAGAGACGCAGCTCGGTGAGGTCACGGTCAGATTTCTGGGCTGCGACGACGTTGTCGAGGTCGCTGCGGGCCTTGGTGAGCTTTAAATCGGCCTCGGTGATCGCGGCGTTGAGCTGGCGCACCTTGTCGTTGGAGACATCCTTCGAGTCCGTGTCCTCCATGATGCCCTGGCTCTTGCGATATTCGGCGAGCTTCTGCTCGGACTCGCGCAGCCGCTGCTGCAGCTCCTGCGATTTCGTTTCCAGATAGTCGGAGGCGTCGGCGCTGAGTTTGGACTCCTGCTCGGCGACGTAGGAAATGTACTCCTCGGCGTAACGGTTCGCAAAATCGGCGGCGAGACGCGGGTTGCGGTCGCGCACTTGCACGCGCAGGACGTGGGATTCCTTGAGCGGCTCCACCCGCACGGCATCGAACACCAGTTCGATGAACGTCTCGCGCGGATCGCCCGGCTGGCCAGGTTTGTAGAGGCCCACCAGCTTCAGCAGCAGTTCTATGCGGCTGAGCGTGCTTGACTCGCGCTTCAGCACCTCCTTGCGCAGATCCGCGGGGAAGTGCTCGTAGAAATGGCTGAGAAAGCGCCGCGAGAGCAGCTCGGAGCGGTGGTTGTTGATCAACTGCGGTGCGCTGAGCTCCGTGACGCCGCGGGTGGACATGGACTCGAAGTTGAACACATTTGCATCCTGAATGCGCAGCAGCAGATGGGCTTCCGCCTCGTAAATTTTCACGCTCAAGCCGAGCCAGCAGAACGCATAGGCGCCCAGCACCAGGCCCAGCAGCGCACCGCGCTGCCAGCGTTTGCGGATGTAGCCGATGACATCCGCGATGCTGATGAGCGAGTGGAGCTCGAAGTCATGCGGATTGATCGGTGGCAGGAAGGCGTGCGGATCAAACACCGGCGAGATGCCTGGATGCGCCGGCATGGTCATCGACGACGCCATCGGCGTCAGTCCACGTGATGGTGCGAGAGCAAGCATGGCGCCAAAGCCGCCTTCTGGGGCGGTGTTCGCGGGCTGCATGCTGTAAGGAATGGCCATGGCGTGAAGTTAAGCGGCTAAAGGAAGCGAAGATTCGTGGTGGAGCGTGGTTTCGCGCGGCGCGGTGTCATGCAGATGCATCGCCTGCAAAATGATCTCATTTACCAAACGCACATCGAAGACCTCGGCGGCAAGCTGGCGGCTCGCACGGCCTTGAACGGCGATTTGAGCGGGATGCATGAGGAACCATTCCATCGCGCATTCAACGGCGGCGACGTTCTGCGGCTGGCAGAGGAAGCCGTTCTCGCCCTGGATGAGCATCTCGCCGTTTTCACGCTGCGTCTCCCCCTCGGCGGTGAGTTGGACACATTCGCGCGCACCGACGGAATTCGTGGTGATGATCGGCCTGCCGGTGGCGAGGGCTTCGAGCGTCGCATGCGGCACGCCTTCGCGATACCACGTCGGCAGCACAAAGACGTGCATGGTTTGGAGCAGTGCGGCGACATCTTTGACCATGCCGTGATGAATGAGCGTGCCTTCATGCACCCACTGCTGCACCTCTCGTTCCTCCACACGGTTCGGATTGGGATCAAATGGGCCGACAAGATGGAATTCCGCGTGCGGGAAGAGTTGTTTGATGCGCCGTGCGGCCTCGGCGAACACGCGCACGCCCTTGCTGATGAGCAGACGGCTCACAAGCACGAAGCGGATATGGCCTTTGGCGATGGCCGGGTCGCCAGCGAGCGGCGCCTGGGCGAATTCATCCATGTTCACGCCGGAACCGGCGGTGACATGCACGGGAACGCCTGGCGGCAGCATGTTCATGTCGGTGAACAGCTTCACGTCATCGTGATTCTGCATGAAGATGACATCCGCACGCTTCAAGGCGAAGCGGTGCAACGCTTCGGAGATGCAGCCAAGAATTTTCTGCTTCCACGTCACTGGTTTGACGAAGGTGAAGCCCAAACCCGGCAGCAATGCGTAAACACGGCGAATTCCCGCCAGACGGGCGATGACGCAGCCATAGACAACGGATTTGATCGTGTAGGCGAACAGCGCGTCCGGTTTTTCACTGCGAAACAAACGCCACATGTCCCAAATGGTGACGAGATCTTTCAGCGGATTAATCTTGGAGCGTGCCATGCGGATGGCGCGATGACGGCCGCCGAAGCTGGCGACGAACGCATGCACATGCGGATAATCCTCCGCCGCAGCAGTGACGACCTCGCAGCCATGCGCCGCGAAGTCGCGGATCAAATCGCCACGATGATAGACGAGCGTGTTGGCGTCAGCGGTGAGGACGAGCACTTTCATGCGGCGAGCCCTCCTTGAGTCAAGCGGCGGCTCACGACACGCAGCGCATGGAAGGCGGTGGCACGCCAACTGACCGGGTTATGTGCCTCAAGGTCGAGCACCCAGTGAGTGGAGCCGCACCAGCGCTGCTTGTACTCGTGCTCGCCGGGCAGCATGTCATACACCTGCAGCCGCATCGTGATGGCGGTCTCGAAGCACCAGCGGGTGACGAGTTTTCCGGGTGCAAGCTCCGCCTGCGTGCTGTCCCAGCCCATCTGGTAGTGGAAAAAACGACCGCGTTCCACAAAGCCATACATGACTGCAACCACACGGTCGTCTGCTTCCAGCAAAGGCAGGATGGCACGCTTTTCCCGCAGCCATCTGGCAGCCAGACGCTGATGAAAACGTACCGCTGCCGGGGTGGTGAAAGTACTCACTCCTGCGGGAAAATTCAGGGCGTGCAGGCGGTACAGTTCCTCCAACGCCTGCTGGTGCGACACGCGGTCGCCGGCAAGCGATGGGATGCCCGCATGCTGGCCGATCAATTTTTTCCAACTCCGACGCATATTGCTGCGCCAGTTGGCGCTGTGAAGCAGCTCAAATTCGTGCCATGACGCCGGCAGGGAGACGTGCTGTCCGGCATGCCGGTTCAGCACTTCGGCGCGGATGAAATTCTCCTGCAGCGCGGCCATGATGTATGGCGAGTTGGGCGACTCTTCGGGCAGATGATTGAGCCGCACGTTGTCGCATTCGTGTCGCAGCAGCGCAAACACGCGACAGAGCTGCGGTGTGAGCATGCCTTCACGACCTTCTGGCACGATGAGATCGAAGCACTCACCATGGGCGTCGCCAAAACCACCGAGAAATCCAAGCGTGGTGAGATGCTGACGGACGCGGTCATTTTCATGCGCGAACATGAGCGGCGCGATGGCCTGCGGCAGACCTTCGACGTCGCGCAGCACACCGATGGCGAGTTGTGCATCACCTCGGCATTCCTCCCACCACAGGCTGACCCAATCCCAGCGCAGGAAGGGTGTGCGGGTGGCGGTTTGTTCGAGCAGCGCATCCCAAAATGGCTGCAGGGCATGGAAACCTTGCTCATCACGCACGATGTCCAACGTGAGTTCACCGCGCCGTGCCTCGGTGGCGATGTGCCGTTGCTTGGGCATGGTCAGCGTGTCGGTCATGGCGCGGCTCCTTTCTCAAGCGTGGCGGTTTGCTTACGATGCTGCGCGGTTTCGATCAGCGCACCGAGTTGGAGGCGTGCTTCCATCAACACGCCCGGTTTGTCGTCCCATTCACCAAATCCTTTGGTGAAACTGGAGGCAAGGCGCTGCGCGTCGTCCTCAAGACCGAGCTGACGCGCAAGCATGAGGTAATCGTAGTCTTCAACGGCTTCGCGCAGCCATTTCAACCGCATCGAAGCGACTGGGGCGTGGCGGCCATGGCGTTTTTCCGTGGCGGGATAGATGAAGGAGCCGTCGCCATTGTAAACGGCGCCGTCGGGTGTTTTGAAGGTGCCGGCATCCTGCCAGACATCGATGCCCTCGGCGGCAAACAGCGTGTCCCAGTAGGTGAAGCCGGTGATGCCGTGCTTGGGCAGCAGCCAGCCGATGACACGATGCGCCATGGGCGGAAAATCTAGCGCCCAGACGGGCGGGAAGCTGCTGGTGAGCTGCTTGGGTTTGCCATGCAGGCTTTCCCATTCATCCGGCATCTGCACGAGTGCGGCATAGGCCCAGACTTCGTCACCAGCCTGACGGCGCATGGCAATGTCATGTTTGCCTCCGGCCCACTCCATATCCTTCCACACGGCGCTGAAATGCGGCACCCAGATGTCCACGGCGCCGTTGAGCGCTCCCCACGCGGTTTTTTCGGGCGTCGGTTGTTCGGTGATGAGCAAGGGCACATGCACGCCGTGCGTTTTTTCGACTTCGTTGAAGAACTCACCCCAGCGGCGCACGTTCGCATAAGCGTCGGCGTTGTTGGGTTCATCAAGATCGCCCATGATGACGTAGCCGCGTGATTCGCAGCGGATTTTCGCGAGCAGCTTCATCCATTGCGCGACGTAGCTCATGGCGGCCGTGCGATCTTTGCCCAGCGGATCGTTAAACGGCCACTCTGGCCAGATCGGCAGGCCAATGGTGCTGCAATGGCGATGCAGCAGGTGTTTTCTCAGTGCGCGTTCGACTTTGTCTTCATCAAGCTTGCCGGTGCTTGCATCGGGATAGCTGCCGTGGATTTGATCGACACTGAGGCGATGCTCTGCCAGCAGATCGTAGTAGGCGTTGAGCAAACCGACGTGGGCGAGAGAAGGCGTGTTGTCTTTATACCCAAGGCCATGCACTTCAGCGATGCGGCGCACGGTGGTCATGATGGAGGTGCGCAGCTTGGGCACGACGGGGAGATCGAAGTCCCAGACGTTGAGCGTGTAGCCGGCGATGAGGCGGGAGCCGTCGGCGAGTTTGAAATGCACTTCGCCAAAGTAAGCGCCCGGTGCGGCGGTGTAGGGCACGAAGACATCGATCCAGTAGGGTTGATTGACGATGACGCCGTTGAGTTCCTGCGCAGGCATGTCGAGTGGCACAAGCGCGTCGGGATAATCCCCCGCTGGCATTGGTGCCATCGGAGTGGCTTGGGTAACACGCACGTAATGCTCACGCAGCACCTTCGGCGCGGGTAGCAGCGCATCGGAATCGCTCTTGGCGATGCCGGTGGCACCGACTTCGAGGTTTTTGAGCTGCTCCGACGTGCCGGTGACGATGATTTGCAGCGGTTCCCACTCGCCACGTGCGGCGTGCAGCGTGTGTGTTTGCGCGGTTGGTGGTGGGCCGCCGCGAGTGATGCGCGTCATGCCATCGCAGAAGGCGACCTTCACCGGTTGGGAGATGGCTTGTGCAGCTAGTGTGATGAACAGAAGCAACGTGTTCATTTTCGCACCTCCGTGAGCTGCGTGTAGGTTTCCGCATACTGGTGTGCGGCCTTGGCGATGGTGAAGTGCTCCAGCACGCGCTGGCGTGATTGTTTGGCAATGTCTTCGCGTGCTGTGGCACCAAGACGTAGCGTCTGCTCCCAGGCGTTCGCGAGCGCTTCAGGTTCACGCAGCGGCACCACACGGCCAACGCCTTCGAGCAGGCGTGCGCAGTCACCCGCAGCGGATGTGACGCAGGGGACGCCGCATGACATCGCTTCCATGACGGTCATCGGGCAGGCTTCAGTGCGTGAGGAGAGCGAGAACACATTCAATGCCGGATACAAGCGCCATGGGTCGGGGCGGAAGGAATCGAAGCGCACTTGATTGCGATGCGGCATTTGCGCGAAGGCATCACGCTCCGCCGCGTTGAATTCGACGCCGACACCGCCGCAGAGGACAAAATGAGCTTGCGGCAGGCGGGTTTGCAAAATCGCCGCCGCACGCAGAAAGGTGGGCAAGTCCTTCATTTCATGAAAGCGCCCGACGTAGCCAATGACGGGGGCGTTTGGCGGCAGCCGCAGTTCTGCACGCGTGTCGAGTCCGGCGTCCGTGTCAGGCACGAAACGATCGGCGTCGATGCCGTTGGGAATCCACTGCATCTTTGAGCGTGGATAGCCGATGGCGGCGTGATCTTCGATGGCAGCGGCTGAGCAGGAGATGATGCGCGAAGGGATGAAACGGGAGCTCAGCGAGAGTGCCTTGCGAAAGAGTGCGGTCTTGAGGCTGCTCTCACCAGGATTGCGGTGGATTTCGCGGCAGTGAATGCTCCAGACGATGTTGCGCACGCCAGCAAGACGCGCGACCCAGCCACCGACGAGATCGGCGTGGTGCATCCACGTTTGCACGATGTCAGGGCGTTCTGCGCGCAGCACGGCGCGCAGTCTGGCGAGAGTTTCGCGGTGCAGAAAGGCCGTGCCTTCCAAGTCATGGAGCACCGCGCCGGCTTCCTGCAAACGCCGCGCCTGATGCGGCCAAGGCTTCACATTGATGGCGACGACGACGCTGCGGAATTGCGCGGGATCGAGCGTTTCGACGAGATTCATCAGCATCGCCTCCGCGCCGCCGCCGCCGATGCTATAGGCAAAGTGCAGCACGGTGGGGCGCTGGTCCTTTGCCATCGCACCGAACGAGGACACCGGCGCCAACTCACGCTGGCGCCGCCACGTGGGCAGCGGCAGTGCAGCCGTGTTGCTGAGTGTGATCGTCTTCATATCAGCGACATCGCTTTCAGGCAGCTCTGCCGCCACTCTTTGAGTGTTTCAAAGGCCCCTGAAACAGTGGCCGCCGCCTCCCAAACGGATTCGGGGGAGCCGTAGCGCGGAAGCTGGAACATGGGGGAGTGATTATCCACGCGGCCGTTGATGGTCGTGCAGGCGGCCTTAAAACCTGCTTCGCGCACCAGCAGGAGCGTTTCACGTGTATAATCATCGGCCTTGCCGTTCGGATACGCAAAAGAGGCGGGCAGTTCACCGATCTCCGCGCGGATGCGGTCGCGGCACGTGGAAATTTCCGCCCGCATCACCATCGAATCACAACGTGACAAAATCGGATGCGTGTGCGTGTGGCCGCCGATGTCCACATGGCCGCTCAGCGCCATGTCGCAGGCCATGTCCCAAGTCAGCGGGCGCATCGGTTTGGGTAGGTCATCGATCGTGGGCGGGGCGACTTCGAGCACCTCTTCAAGACGGTCCACTTCGCCGAGGAGATCGGTATCAGACAACTCCTTGAGTTCGGGCATCAGGCGCACCAGCGACTGCTGGCGCAGCTCACGGGTGCCGAGGTAAAGGCGCAATTTTTTGCCGTTGATCTTCCAGTCGATGAACGGTTTGCGCGTATGACCGAGCGCGAGATCGACACGCTGAAACCAGAGCATGTCATCACCATCAAGAAATCCCGTGGTGACGAAAACCGTGGCATGCAGGTCGAACTTTTTCAGGATCGGAAAGGCCAGCTCGTAGTTCGAGGCATAACCGTCATCGAAAGTAATCACCACGGCGTTGTCAGGCAGCTTCGCGCCCTTGGTGCGCGCTTCAATAAGATCCACCATCGAAACCACGCGGTAATCAGCGGCCAGCATGGAGCAGATGTCATGGAAGGCTTCGACAGGCAGGTGCAGCGTCCAGTCGAGAATATCTGGGTCGCCAATGTTCTCCGTCAGGCCGTGAAACGTCAGAATCGTGGTCTCCGTGGCACGACGCGTCCGCGCAAAGGACGCAAGGCCACTGCCGACGATGGCGGCGGCTTTGATGACGCGCGAATGAAGGGCGAGCGGCATGGGCAAAGTAGGCGGCTAAGGGGTGGCGTTGTTAGCGAGAAAGCTGGCAACGATTGTGAATATGGAAATTAATGCTACTAGACGAATCGTCGTACTTTAGAGGCCGATTTGTTAACTTCAATATAATAATCATAAATACTGTATTAAAATGGAGCGCCTAATTTCGACTCTCGCCTGCGAAAACAGCAAGGCCGGAGGGTGACCTCCGGCCTTGCCGAGAACGAAAATAGAGTTGGTTGGACCTCAGAGTGGCCTGATCCAGACATTGCGCAGGCGCACAGGAGGCTCGTTTTTGTGGTCTTGGATACGGATCGGGGCCTTTTCGGGGAACTCACCGCTGTAGTCGGTGAGGTTCTTATGCTTCGTCGGCCCCATGATCTTCGTGTGGTTCTGCACGCAGATGCCGTTCACGAAAGTCGTGATGTAAGCGGGCTCCACCACCTTGTTGCCATCCAATTTGGGTGCGGTGAAGACGATGTCATAGACCTGCCACTGCCCTGCAGGACGCACGGCGTTTACCAGCGGGGGCGTCTGACCATACACACCGCCGGTCATGCCGTCGGCGTAGGTGGGATTGTTGTCGCAGTCCAGCATCTGGGACTCGTAGCGATCCATGAAAAATACGCCCGCGTTGCCCTTCTTCTGGGAGTTGCCCTTCGTGTTCGGCTCGCTCATCCATTCGAGGTGAAGCTGGCAGCTTGCGAACTCCTGTTTTGTCCAGCAGTCACCGCCGGCGATCATGAGCACACCGCTGCCGATCTTCCAAGGGCAGGCGACGATCTCGCCAGTTTCCTTGCCCTTGGCGTCCTTCGCCTTGGACTGGAGGGCATCCGTGTTCGTGCCATCAAAGATGATGATCGCATCCGAAGGCGGAGCGCCGGGCTTTTCGCCAGGAGCCACGGCGTTTGGACGCGGGCGGTCAATGTCATGCACCTTCCACTGCGTACCGGGAATGACCGGCGTGTCCGAGTAGCCGATGGGCGAGGGCTTTTCAGCCGCCGGAGCGGCAGGCTTGGCATCTTCAGCCAAGGCGGTGATGCCGATGATGGCGAAGGAGAGAGTGAAGAGGGTATTTTTCATGCGGGAAGCAGCAAACGGGAGGCTGCGGGCGATGTTGCAGCCCAACTCGTGAAGTTCTGGGAAAAACAGGTTGCTAAACCAGCGTGAGAGCGGACTCTACCAGCCCATCAAATCGCGGGATGGAGCAGCCCGGTAGCTCGTCAGGCTCATAACCTGAAGGTCGTAGGTTCAAATCCTACTCCCGCAACCAATCTCAAAGCCCTGTAAATTAACGGTTTACAGGGCTTTTTGTTGGCCCGTTTTCGGCGGTCTCGAAAACGGTCAAATGGTACGAAATAGTCCGAACAGGGCACGAGTCACTCACGTCATAGCCAGCGTATGCCTCCCGCGTTTCTGGTTGTGCCGCCAGTGGGCTGGCCTAGTTCTTCACTCATGGACCGAAGTCCGCAATCATCCCCGGACATTGAATCTCTCCGCACGGGCGCGAAACGTGGCGATGCCTGGTCCCAATACCACCTTGGTTTCCGCTACTACGGCGGAGTTGATGTGCCCAAGGATCTCGCCGAAGCCGCCAAGTGGTGCCGCAAAGCTGCTGAACAGGGCTTTGCAGCCGCACAATTCAATTTGGCGGTGTGCTCCGATACTGGCGAGGGGGTGACCAAGGATTCCGCCGAGGCGGCCAAGTGGTATCGCAAGGCCGCCGAGCAGGGCCATGCCGTTGCACAGTACAATCTGGGGGTGTGCTACGACGACGGCGAAGGCGTGGCCAAGGATTCTGTCGAAGCGGCCAAGTGGTATCGCAAAGCCGCAGAGCAGGACCATGCCGTCGCGCAATTCAACTTGGGTGTGTGTTTCGACAACGGCGAAGGCGTGGTCAAAGATCCCATCGAAGCGGCGATGTGGTACCGCAAAGCTGCGGGACAGGGCCATGCCGCTGCGCAGGTCAATCTGGGCCTGTGCTACGACGAAGGCAGAGGCGTGGTCAAGGACCCCATCGAGGCAGCCAAATGGTGCCGCAAGGCCGCTGAACAAGGCAACGCCGATGCGCAATATCATCTGGGTGGCTGTTTCGATGAAGGCAGAGGCGTACCGCAAAACCCAGTCGAAGCGGCCAAATGGTATCGCAAGGCAGCAGCACAAGGCCATGCGGATGCATTGTTCAGCCTGAGCGCTTGCTGCGCTGAGGGCAAAGGCGTGCCGAAAAACTCCGCTGAAGCGGCGAAGTGGAACCGCAAGGCCGCTGAGCATGGCCACGCCGAGGCGCAGTTCAAACTGGGTGGTCTCCACGAAAGCGGCGCAGACGGAGCCAAAGCTCTCGTCGAAGCGTTCAAGTGGTATCACAAAGCCGCTGAACAAGGCCACGCCGCCGCACAATTTCATCTCGGTCTTTGCTACGCTGAGGGCAAGGGCGTGCTGCAGGATCCAGTCGAGGCGGCGGAGTGGTATCGCCTGGCCGCAGAACAGGGCGACACCGATGCGCAATTCAAGCTGGGCGTTTGCTACGACGAAGGCAAGGGGGTGGCCAAGAATCCTGCCGAAGCGGCCAAATGGTATCGCCAGCCTGCTGAGAAAGGCGATGCCAGCGCCCAATTCAATCTGGGTCTGTGCTACGATGACGGCAAAGGTGTGGCCAAGGATCCCTCTGAAGCGGCCAAGTGGTATCGCAAGGCTGCTGAACAGGGCGATGTTGATGCGCAGTTCAATCTGGGGGTGAGCTACTACAACGGCGAAGGCGTGCCCAAGGACCTGGTGCTGGCCTACAAGTGGATCAATCTTGCCGCCGTGGCGGACAGCCCTGAGGCCATCGAGTTCCGTGAAGAAATCGAAGACAAACTGACCAAAAACGAGCTGGCAGAAGCGCAGCGGCTTTCGCGCGAGTTCCATCTTGCCGCGCCCACGCGGCACTGACGTTTCGTCAACGCGTTAATTTTGTTCTCCAGACTCAGCTCGGGGTTTCCACCTCGAAATAATCATCCTCCGCGATGTCGGGAATGCCGACGACGAGGACACGCATCTTGCCACGAGCCCCGTGCACGACACCGGGTGGTATGTGTATCAAGGATCCCTTGCTAACAGGCTGTTCGACGCCATCGAGCATGACGGAACCGCCGCCGTCGAGGACGTAGTAGAGTTCGGTGGAGCGTTGGTGGTAGTGCAGCTTCGCACCGTCGATGTCCACCGCATGCGCCCACGCAGCGGGAGACAAATCAACATCTTCACGGCTGATCAATCGATCCCGCCAGCCACAGGTGCTGCGCTCGCGCGGGGTGTGGCCCTCGTGGCGGATGAGCAGCGGACCCGTGGCGGACATGACATTATTACTTTCCAGTTCGGTGAGCTTTGATCTCTTCGGCGAGATGCACGAAGTCGCCCTTCTCGCAGAGACGCACGAACCCTTCGGTGAAACGTTTCAGTTCATCCCACACGCCACGGATGTGCCCGGCTTCGTCCGTGCTGATGCGGTCATCGGAGGCGGCCTTGCTGATGGCCGCTAGTAGATCGGCGAATTGCTGCACGATTTCCTGCGTGGCGGGCATCAGTTCCATGCCGCGCGGACCACCGCCGCGTGGATTCTGCACAAAGACACCATTGGCCTTCTGACACAGCCAGTGGATGAGCTGCGGATCCTGGGTGATTTCGTAAAGCTGGCGCACCCGGTCGAGCGGGTTCGAGGTGCCGCTGCCTTCGTGCTCGTCAGGCTGCGACCACTTGTAGGCGAGCGAGAGCGACACGCCCATCTGCGCCGCCACCTCCTTGAAGCTGGTACGCTCGACGGCCTTGCTGATTACTTCATGGGAGTCCATGCCCGATTTGTTTCAGAAGCGGGACGGTTTGGCAAGCCCCATCATGTCCTCAGGCAGCGGAATTGTCGCCGGGACGCATTCTTTGGACTTGTGGAGAAAAGCGTCATCCGCGTAACTTGCTGTCCTCATGAAAATCCCATCCCTGCTCCTCGCGGTGGTCGCTTTCGCGCTGACCTCCTGTCTTGAAATCAAATCCACCGTGTTCGTCAACAAAGACGGCACTGCCACCATCGAGGAGAGCGTTCTTCTTGGCGCGCAGCTCGCTGCAATGATGCAGGCCGGCGGCGGCCAGGGCGACCAGCTCAAGGGCCTCGTCATGGACAAGGCCAAGGCCGAGGTGCGTGCGAAAAAACTCGGCGAAGGTGTGACTGTGAAATCCCATGAGGAAGTCAAAAGCCCGGATGGCAAGAGCGGCGTGAAGGTCGTCTTCGCTGTCGCAGACCTCGCGAAGCTGAAGTACGTGCCGTTTGAGCCGGAGCAGGAAGGCAAGCCTGCCTCCACTTCCGAGCCGATGACTTTTGCGTTGAGCGGCTCCTCGCTCACCATCACCAACGCCGAAGCAGACAAGAAAAAAGGCGGCGCTGCCGACAAGCCCAAGAAGAGCCCCGAAGAAATCGCCCAGATGAAGGCGCAGATGGGCATGATGAAGCCGATGTTTGCCGGCATGCGCATGACCGTTGAGGTCAAAGGTGCCAACGGCATCGCCAGCTCCGACGCGACGCATCTGAATGATGGCACGATCAGCTACCTGGACATCCAGTTCGACAAGCTCATGGACAACGCAGACGCCTTCGTCGGCGTCATGGAATCCGCCGACGGCGGCATGAGCATGGCGGATGCAGCGGCCAAATTCAACAAGGTCGAAGGCCTCAAGATCGAAGGCAAAAAAGTGGTCACGGTGGAGCTGAAGTAAGCCTCATCATTGATGTTAAAACGAAAGGGCCGGAGCGTGATGCTCCGGCCCTTTTTGTTTGGGAGAAGGTGATCGACATGACTTTTCGTTTGCCGCCCTGCCCTGACGCCGGACATTCGCCGCCCATGATCTCCCAGCTTCTCGATTACGTTCTGCACGTTGATAAATACCTCTCCATCTTCGCGCAGGAGCATGGCGCGTTGATTTACGGTCTGCTGTTCGCGATCATTTTCTGCGAGACTGGATTAGTGGTGATGCCGTTCCTGCCGGGCGACTCGCTTTTGTTCGCCGTGGGTGCCTTGGCGGCGCAAAACTTGCTGCGCATCGAGTACATCATTCCGCTGCTCATGTGCGCCGCGATCATCGGCGACAACCTGAATTATTGGATCGGCCGCAAGGCCGGCGGCTGGATCGTGAACCAGCGCTGGTTCAAACGCGACTACCTCGCGAAGACGGAGGCCTTCTTCGTGAAGCATGGCGGCAAGGCCATCATCCTCGCGCGCTTCGTGCCCATCGTACGCACCTTCGCGCCGTTCACCGCCGGTTTTGGCCGCATGGACTACCGCCGCTTCCTCTGCTACAGCCTCGGCGGCGGGTTGATCTGGGTGTTGAGCTTCAGCATCGCCGGTTACTTCCTCGGCAGCATTCCGGTGATCAAAAACAACATCAAGCTGGTGTTCCTGCTCATCATCGTCGTCTCCGTGCTGCCCATCGTGTTTGAAGTGCTCAAGCACAAGGCGGAGGCGAAGCGAAAAGCGCAGGAACCCAGCGAGAGCTAAGGCTGCACCCTGCCTCCCGTGTTCGGGTTCAGATAGTAGCCGGGATTGCCGCCGACACCGGGAACGAACACCGGCTGCGAGTTGGGGACGCCGTAATACGGCTGATTGGGATTGTAGCCCGGAATTGGTGCTCCCGGATACACCGGCATGCCACCGATGGTCTGATAGCTCTGCACGCCACCGCTGGATTGAATCACGGTGCTGCTGCTGCGACTGCCAAACGGGCCGGATTCATTCTGCTGATACATGAATTGGTTACCCTGCGGCATGGCCGTCGGGCCGGAACCTGACGCATAACCACCGCGCGGCACCGGGGTGCTGTTTGCTGCGGTTGCACTGACCCTAGCGTTGCCGGGAGCCGGAGCTTGATTCGATGAAGGATAGTAATAGCTCGAATTGTTCGCCGTCGGCACGGCTGTACAGGAGACCAGCCAGGATGCGGCCAAGGCGAGCGTGCAGAGACGTGTTTTCATGCCCTCATCGTAGCATGAACGTCAATCCAGTGGTGGAAAACTTTGCCAGCGCAGGCAAACGCGGCACAATGCGCGGCATGCAGCCCGTCGTCGTTCAGCATCCTCTGGCGCAGTGCCATCTCGCGGCCACCCGTGCGGTCAGCACCCCCGCGCACGAGTTCCGGCGTCACATCAACATGCTCGCACGCATGCTCTTTCTCGAAGCCACGCGGGAACTGCCGGTGCAGGAGACCAGCGTGCAGACGCCGCTCACGCAGACCCGTGGTGCCCGCCTCGCACGACCCGTGGTGTGCGTTCCCATCCTGCGTGCCGGCCTTGGTTTGCTCGATGGCATCCTGCCGCTGATGCCGGATGCCATCGTCGCGCATGTCGGCATCAAGCGGAATGAGGAAACCGCCTTGCCGCATGCCTACTATGCCAATCTCCCCGCCAATCTCGCTGCGGCGGATGTGTTCCTGCTCGATCCCATGCTCGCCACCGGTGGTAGCGCCATTGAGGCCGCACGCCAGCTCAAAGAAGCCGGTGCATTGCGCATCACCATGATCTGCGTCGTGAGCTGTCCCGAAGGCCTCGCCGCCATGGCGAGTGCGCATCCTGATGTGCCCATCATCACCGCTGCCATCGACGACGGCCTCAATGACAAATGCTACATCGTCCCCGGCCTCGGCGACGCGGGCGATCGCTACTTTGGCACGTAACTTTGCCGCCAAGCCCGCACGATTCGGCCGTCATCCTGCGTTTTCTATTTCCCCATGCCCATCACTTTTCCCCCACTCTCCCGCCGCAGCTTTCTCCAGCGCGGTTCGGCCGCTGCGCTCGGCACGCTGGCCACTCAGCTTCCGGCCATCGACATCCCCGAGCAGCTCTGGGTGCTGTTTTCCGACACGCACATCGCCGAGGACGAGGCGCTCGTCGCACGCGGTGCCTGCATGGCGGAAAATCTGCGGCGCTGCGTCAATCAGGTGCTCAAGATCGGGCAGAAGCCGTTCGGCCTCATCATCAACGGCGACTGCGCCTACCTCGACGGCAAGACCGAGGACTACGTCACCCTCGGTCACTGCATCCAGCCGCTGCGCGAGCAGTCGATCCAGGTGCATTGCACGCTCGGCAATCACGACCATCGCAACAACTTCCTCAACGCCATCATCGGCCCGCCGCCGCCGAACGCCGAGCGCCCCATGATCGTGCAAAACAAGCACGTTGCCTCCGTCTCCAGCGCCTTGGTGAACTGGATCCTGCTCGACTCGCTCGATCTCGTGAACAAAATCCCCGGTTCACTGGGCGAACCCCAGATCGGCTGGGTCGAACGTGAACTGCGCAACCTGCCCAACAAGCCCACCTTCATCGTCGCACATCACAACCCGCAGGGACCGGTGCCGGAGGGCAAGCAGCCCACCGGATTGCAGGACAGCGACGCCTTGTTTGATCTTCTGGCCGCGCACGAAAAAGTGCAGGGCTACATCTACGGCCACACGCACACCTGGCTGCGCACCAAGCACGAAAAAACCGGCCTCCCGCTCATCAACCTGCCGCCCATCGCCTATGTCTTCGATCCGAAACGTCCGAACGGCTGGGTCATGGCACGCGTGAGCGCCGAACGCATCGAATTCGAACTGCGCAGCCTCAATCCCGCGCATGACGAGCACGGGCAGAAGCACGTCATCGAGTTTGCGTAGGATGCGGTGAGGCGCATCGACGGCGAGTTCGGCAGGCTCACCTTCGCCAACAACGAGCGTGCCATGCGCCGCGCCTTCGATGTCGTTCAGCGCAAGCTCGATCAGTATGGTTGACTCATCCCCGTCGCTCGCCTACCGGCAAACGCCGAGGGGTGGAGGCGTTTGAGACAAATCAAAATTTGCCCCGCAGGGGTGCAGCCTGCGGGGAGCAGTTGCATCAACTGCGAAGCACGACGCAGGAGGAACCTGTCTTGACTTCAACATTCCCAAATGGGTTGGCACGGCCAATGCCATTGGTTGGCGCGTGGGTTCATTTAATGATGAACGGATGCACGATGTTGCCATCATCCGTCATTTCGACGATGCGCGTGGCGGGTGGTGCTTTAAGCTTCTTGAGAACCCTGCGGATGCGGGTGAGCGCTGGTTTCAGGCGACCGGGCTCAATATCCAGCACCACGCAGAACTCGGCTGAGAAGCCGGTTTGCCCGTCATCGGCACACGGACTGAAACCACTGTCCACCGAGGTCGCGAGTCCAAGCTCACGGTCGTTGAGCGCCTCGTCAAACGCATCGCTGATTTCCCATTCTTCCATCCCCAAATCCTCCATGTCGCAGGGGAACTGCACTTCCAAGAGAGGGTGCTCCGGCTCTTCCGGCGGCAGCTTCACCTCCGGCAATGGCTTGGAGCCGGTAGGCGATTCCGGCACGCTGATGAGCTCCAGGGTCGGAAGAAACTCTTCGATGAAGTGTGCGATTTCGTTGGAATCGGTCACCCGATTTGGGTGATGAGTTTTCGACTGTTCTTCGGTGATGTAAAAGTAAGGCGCATACTCTCCACCGGTTTCGGGGCTGAAAACTTGGTAAAAGGTCGGCACATCATAATGCATCGCATCAGAGTCAATTTTCGCCCACATGGGAGGAATTCGGGCTTCGTCACTCGTTAATTCGATATTGGTGACCAGCCGCCATGCTTTTGGAGGGTAGTCCCATAAAAGAAACGGCAGTTTCCATCGTGTCGTGGTCAAAAGGTGTGCGTTCGTCAGCGGGCGATCGGCCACAAAATCAAACAGCCAGTAAAACGAATTCTTTGCGACGCAGATGTAGGCAAAGCAGTCTTTGGCTAGTTGAATCTCGAGAACACTTCCAGCATGAAGCTTGCGGTAGCGTGGAGTTTTTTTGGGCTGGCTCATCAGCATTTAGTACGGAGTGGAAGTTTCAATACTTTTCGGGCCTGTGTTTCAAACTCACTAACAGAGGGATGCCCGCGCAAAGGCACATTGTTATTCGCAGACGTGCCTTGTCTACGACGTTGAAGATCTTTGATGCGCTCCGCGCCTCGCACCACCATTTCTGCTTTGGAGTAGGTTTTACTGCGCCCTTTGCTGTCCTGCAGAGTCACCAAGTCGTTGCCATCAGAATACTGAGGCTGCTCAAACCGAATCTCCCCTCTACGATACATCTCCTTGAGTTGCGCAGGAGTGAATTTGACTTCGCCGATGGGTATCTTCTTGCCGGTAGAATCCTTCTTCAAGTCTCCCGTCACGGGATCTATATCGTAAACGGTCCTCTCTAACCCATCTTTGTATCTGTTTTGGGAAAACATTTCCCACGGGTCGTCGTGCTTACCGGGGGCTGAGTTTCTGCCGTTGTAATAGTAGGTCTTACCGTTCAATGGAAATGCGACCTCATACTGTCCGAAGGTGCGCGGACCAGCATTGATGTTGTGCACGAGCACCCAGCGCATGCCATCCCCCACGAAAAAGGCGTGGTCTCCCGCGACATTGAGATTCCATGTGCCGCATGTTACCCGCGTCTGGCTGGTGGAGACGACCGTCATGGATTTCCCCTGAGCGTCGAGCACCTGGTCTCCTGGTGAGAGTTTTGAGGCGTCCACCCAATCGCCTTCAAGTGTCCAGATGGGATGCTCGCGTGTGGCACGGAAACTTAGATCAGCACTGCCATCGCCATCCTGATCGAAGGACAGGGCGACCAGCCGGTCAGTGGAGCCTTCATACACTGC
The DNA here is from genome assembly GCA_043770175.1 of Verrucomicrobiales bacterium. Classification (GTDB taxonomy): domain Bacteria; phylum Verrucomicrobiota; class Verrucomicrobiia; order Verrucomicrobiales; family Verrucomicrobiaceae; genus Prosthecobacter. The sequence goes on from JAYVIO010000161.1 coordinate 37,222, forward strand.
ATCCACGGCGCGTGCCGCTGACGGGAGATCATCCAGCGGATTGTCTGACATGATGTGGTCTCCCAGCCGCACTTGTTCGATGGGCTTGGCTGAACCATCTGCCATAAGCACCAGTGTTCCTGACGGGAAACAGCCGATGTCAGCCGCCGAGTCATCGATTCTCCGGCCCAGCTCTCCAGGTGCTTCAGGCGTGGATTTCTGGATCACGCGCTTGAAGCGGCCCGTCTCAAGTTTTCTCATCCCCTGCGCAAAGACGACCTTCATCTCCTGGCCGACCATCTTGATCCCGGCGGCTGCTCCTTTGATGACTGGAAAAAACATCGTCACGTCTGCTGCCATTTGCTGCATGAGATTCCAGGTTTCCTTGCCCGCGCCATAGTAGTCGTGCGCATCCCACTTTACCTTGATCTTCGGCCCCAGCAGCAGCCAGGAGTAAAATGGCACCATCTCCTTGAGATCATCGCGTGCCTTCTGGATACCACAGGCAGCGTCCATCATGGTGCCAATCATATCCGCAGACATGCGCATGAGTGCCTGTTTGGGTCTTCCGGCCGCGACAGCCAGTGACGCGCCGTTTTGCAGCATCTGCGACAGCAGTCCTGCGGCTGCGGCGATGGCCTTGTCGTCATCGCCACCTTGCTGTGCGGCAGTGTTGAATTTGTTCGCCAGCCACGGGTCCGCCGTCTGAATGGTGGCGAGCGCGGTGGCACCGGGGTCTTGCGCGAGCGTTGAGGAGTAACGTGCCAGCGCGTAGATGAGACTGATGAACGCATCCTCATCCAGTGCGGCAACGAACTCGTGTGCATCCTGAATGTACGGGAGCACACCGAGATCGTTGGAGATTTGCTCGAGCTTTTCCCAATGCTCGAAGGCTTTGGCTTTCTTGACCAACGCGCGCAAGGCATCACCCGATGCGCTCTTGACTCGCCCATAATACTCATCGGCCTTCTGATAGACTGCCGGATGCCAGTCCAGGCCGCTGGGCAGCGCGGCCCGCAGCCAGCTCCAGTTTGAGTAGGCCGATTGAACCTTGCCCACCTGCGCACCGACCTCGTCATCCATGCCGTCCAGCTCATGTGCCAGGGCGGCAGCATTGGCGCACACGCCGTTGATGGCGTTGGCCAGATTGACCAAATTCATCGCCTGGCCTGCCTGCTGCGCCAGATCACCACCGAGTGCCAGCGGGGCAAAGTCGTCCACCGTGGGCATTTCATTCTGTGGCGGTGGCGGATTGACGATTGAGGGCGGGTCAAGGAGCTGGCGAGCATCCTCGATGGCCTCGCGGGTGAGTTCAGCGGCTTCTTCCGCAGGCACTTGCCCACTGGGAAGATTGGCGTAATGCGCACCGGTGTGCAGCTCGGAGGAGATTTCTGCAACGTTACGGGCATGCGCGGAGAGAGTGCTAGCCGGATCAGGACTGCCTTCGGAACCAGAACCAGAAGCCGTCACCTCCGGCGTGAGCAGACACACTGAACCCGGAATGAACTGGCCCTGCGCGTCCTTCGTCACCAGCTTGAGCTGTGCCGCCGTGAAGCCTGCGGATGAGAGGCTGATGTGCCCGCGAATGAGGCCGCTGGCGTCCGTAGTCACGGTAGCAGGCAGCGTGATGGCAGCACCGGCGACTTCCACCGTTACACCCGGATTGCTGCCGCTGGCAAAGGCCAGCGTGACCGGTGCGCTGGCATGTTCCGGCGCGCTGACCACAAACTGATAACCGGTCACCGCCGTGCTGCTGCCACCGCCCGGCATGCTGAGGCGCTTGGACACGAGGCAGACCGTGCGGCCAACCGAGGCCGTCACCACCGCGAGCTGGTCCAAGTCATTCTCGCCCACGGTGACAGTGACCGAAGCCGTGCCGTTTTGCAGCGGTGTGGCATTGCTCAGCACGCCCCGCGTCGTCTGCCAGCGCATGGCCGCGCCGTCTGCCGCCGAGACTTGTGCCGTCACGGTGAAGCTGTGCAGTCCGTCTGCTTGTGACAGCGCTCCTGCGGTCAGATGGAAGGTCGCGTCCGTGTAAGCCGTCTGCGCGAAGTCGATCTCCGCCGAAAGCGAATCCGCCTGCACCGCGACTGCGGTGTTGAAACCACCGATGCGTCCCGACCGCAGTACCGCGCTGGCCTTGCCGTCATCATCGGTCTCAGCGCTGATCTGTTCGAGATGTCCATCACCGGAGAGGATTTTCCAACTCAGCGGCACGCTGGAGGCCACCGGATTGCCAAAGGAATCCTTCAACTGCACCTCAACGCGGCGGCCGGAGGTGCCATCCGGCCACATGTCATGCTGCCCCCCAGGACCGACGCTGTCCGTGATCGCGTGCGTCATGGCGCTGGCCTCACCCGGCCCGACGGTGATGGTGCCAGACTTCTGGGTTGCACCATTGCCCAACTGGAACGTCTGCCACTGCTCGGGATCATCCTCATCGCCAATCGTGATGGACTTCAGGGTGGCCTGCACCTCAAGCTCATCGCCCGCACTGGTGCTCGTGGTCAGCGTGGTCTCCGCTTCCGGCTCATCCAAATCCAGGGTGCTGGTGCTCTCCGACAGGCTGCCGTTACCCTTCGTCACCGTCCAGCCGATTTCGGCTTCCATGATGTCAAAACCGGCAAAAGGCGTATCGACCAGTGCTGTGTGGTCGATGCTCACCGAGGTCTGCACATCAATGGCATGTGTGTCCGCAGAAACGATGGTCTCGTCATCCGCAGGCAAAACGTCGTTCAATGTGACCGGCACCAGCCGTTCCTCGGCGCTCTTGCCGGAGGCCACCGGCACCCTGGCGCGCAGGGTGACGCTGTTGGAGAACGCCTCGCCGGCGGGGATGGTCAGGGTCACCGGGGTCACGGTGGTTTGCGGGCCGTTCTCCCCGCCGGTTTCCGTGCGTATTTTCAGGTAGGCGCGGCTGAGGGCCTCACTGGTTCCCATGCCCTGCGGGCGGGT
>JAYVIO010000162.1:0-14515 GCA_043770175.1 Verrucomicrobiales bacterium
AAAATCTTCCCGCCGCCGAAGCCGAAAGCCTTGTGGTCGCGCTGCGAGTCGATGTAAGGCCCCTCTGGAGCCGGGCGATAGAAGAAGTGCTCCGTCGAAGCCACATCCGACGGCGCGGCGATCAGCTTCGAGGTGTCTGGCAGCAAGAGGCCGCCAACAGTGGTACCGGTGACTCCAAGGAACCGGCGTCGATTGAGTAAGGATGGGTTTGTCATGGTGTTCGATCTATAACGCACCGAGCAGCGCGAATCGCACTCCACCGCGCATCCTTTGAAAGGCCGCTGCAAGCGGTGGCGATGAATTATGACCATGTTTTGCCGCCTTCTCGTTCTCACCACATTCGTCATCACTTCGCTTCACGCGCAGGAAATCCGCCGTGTGCCGTTGATCTTGCGAGAGGGCGGCACGCCGGAGAAACCGGCGGTGTTTGATGGCAAGGGGATGATCATCGACCTCGGCATCGACGTCACCACGCACGACTGGCAGAAGCACGGCGATGTGTGGACCTCGAACGGGCCGTTTGCCAAATATCCGGCGGTGACGGACCCCCAACGTGGGGTGCTGTTCATTGAGGAGGTGCCCATGCGCATTGCGCGTGATCGCGAGGCCGAGAAAAAGAATGGCGTCGCAGGCCAGGTCATCTATGCGGCCCCGGCGGCGCTCAAACCAGGAGAGGTGGGCTTCACGGCGACAGGCGCGATCTATTTCCGCTGGCCGGCTGGGAAGCAGCCCGGTGCCGCGCACATTCTGCTGCCGCCTGCCAACCTCGCGAGTTGTGTGTCGATTCAATGCTCGCACATCATCGTGCGAAACATCACCGCGATTCACGCGGCCAACGATGGCTTCAACATTCACGGCGCACGCACCGGCGTCCGGCTGGAGCATGTGAAGGCGTTCTCCAATGGCGACGAGGGCATCAGCGCGCACGAAACGGTGCAGATGGACGTGGTGGATGCCGAGATCGCCTGGAACGGCTCCTCCGCAGGCGGCGTGGCCGATGTGAACGACAGCGTCACGACCTACACGAACTGCGAACTGCATCACAACCTCGGTGCAGCCTTCAGCTTCGCCGGAAAGTCACATCGCGTGACCAACTGCGTCATCCATCATCAAGCGAAGGATTTCGATATACGCGAGGACGCCCAATTGATTCAATCAGGCGTCGAATGGAGACGAGATTGAACTGCTCGATCAATACCCGCCTGCGCCGATCTTCCCACCTGCGGAGTCCAGCGTGCCGGCGGCTTCGCGTTTGCGGTAGTCGTCCATCATGGCCGCCGTGGCCGTAGCACCGCAGCGGCTACCGCCGAGATCGCGGACTTTGATGAGGCCGTCAAGATCGCGCACGCCACCGGCGGCTTTGACCTGGACTTTCAGCGACACGCTGGCGCGCATAAGCGCGAGATCGTGCTCCGTCGCTCCCTTGTAGTTGTAGCTGCCGTCGGGCTGCTTCACGAAGCCGTAGCCGCTGCTCGTCTTCACCCAGTCGGCACCAGCACGTTCGCAGAGCTGGCAGACTTTGATTTTGAAATCATCGCTGCTCAAACCCGCGCCGCCTGCGGTGAGGTAATCGTTCTCAAAGATCACCTTCACCTTCGCTCCATGCTTGTGCGCCTCGTCGCAAACGGCCTTCACATCCGCTTCGACATAGTTCCAGTCGCCACCGAGGGCCTTGCCGATGTTGATGACCATGTCGATCTCGGCCGCACCGTCTTTGCAGGCGAGTTCGGTCTCGTAGCGCTTCGATTCGGTGGTGCTGTTGCCATGCGGAAAGCCGATCACCGCACCGACAAGCACGCCTGAGCCGCGCAACCACTCCACAGCCTGCTTCACGGCGTAAGGCTTGATGCAAACCGAGGCCACCTGGTATTGCGCGGCCACCTTGCAGCCTTCTTCGAGGTCTTTGTCAGTCATCGTCGGGTGCAGCAACGAATGATCGATCATCTTGGCGAGGTCGGAGTAGGAGTAGTTCATGGCGGGGTGCCTTACTAGATCGGCGCCATGAATGAGGGCAAGCGCGGCTTGATCCTACTTCAAACGAATTTCCGGGCTGGACACCGTCAGCGTGGAGCCGTTTTCGGTGTGTGCATGAACGGTGATGACGTCGAGTGTCTGCACATCGCCATCGATCGTGGTTTCGCCGCTGTAGGTGGCGGTGCCCGTCTTCTTTAGCGGTGTTGACGTCCACGCATCGAACTCCATCTGGATGCTGTAGTCGGGATGACGGTTCACCGACCACCAGAGCGTGTTGTCCTGTGGCTCGCTGCCATCGAGGAAGACGACCTTCACCGCGAGGTGCTTCTTGGCCTTGTCCCACTGTGTGGTGACTTTCGGCGGACCGACCATGCGGCGTGTGCCGAAGAAATGATGCTGCGCGAAGGCGTAGAGGTTTTCATCCACCTCAGGCAGTCCGCCGACGGATTTGACGAAGCCAGCCTCCTTCGCACCACCGTGCTGGCCGCCGGGCACGATGTAAACGGGCAGTTCGGGAAACCGGCGACCAAGTTCGACGAGTCCGGGGCTCACGTTGTCGTTCGAGCCCTGGTTGTAGAAGATTTCGGTGCCGCGCTGCTTGAGCACGTCGAGGTAGTTCGTGGTGCGGCAGGCCTCCCATGCGGCAGTGCAGGCGGTTTTCATCTCCGCCTCACTCCAGCCGGCGTCGCGGGCCATCTTTACGGTGATGCGTTCATCAGAGCGTGCTTTTTGACGAATGAGCAGTTTCTCGCGGCCCACGGGATCGGTCATGGCAGCAATGAACTCGTCATTCATCTGCGTGATTTCTGGCGGCATCATGCCTTCGACATACGGGCCGCCGGGACTCTCAATCACCGGCGCCACGACGGGCATGATGGCGGTGAAACGATCATCCGCGATGCCTGCGGCTGCCGTGGCGACGCCACGCTTCGATCCACCGGTGGCGAGCACCTTCTTCGGCTGAAACACGTCCTTTTCCGCCATCGCTGTCGTGAGCGCACGCATGTCGCTGATGCCCCAGATCCATGCGGGTGTGTAGCGCGTGTTCTTGGTCTGGATGAAACGCTCCTCCATCATCGTGTGGAGCTTTCCGACCGGTTCCATCGTATCGATCGGCACACAGCCGATGAAGACGAGGCCCACGCCATGCTCCTTGAGCAACCGGAGCTTCGCGCCGGAGGCGGCAGCCACCTTCAGTTGCGAACTGGTGTTCTCGATGAGCACGTTGGTGCAGACACCCTTCGCAGGCGCGAGCATCGTCACTGGCATACGCACCTTCAGGCCCGGCCACCATTCACAGACGGTGATCTCGACGAGTTTTTGACGGATCGTGGCGTCTTTGGGGTTCGGATGCCAATCCTCGATCACTTGGGTCGCCAGCGTTGAGGAGTCGCGGATCGATGCCAGGTCGAATGTACCGATGGTGATGTCCGCATGTACGGACAAGGCCGTCAGGACGACGACAGCGAGGATGGCGCGGAGTTTCATGTCTTATCAACGACTCGCCCTGGCAGCTTCTGCCACTTCAGTTGGGGCAATGCGCTACTTGCTCCTGAAAACCTCGCTCTGCACCACGGCGTGGATCAGATCACGCATTGCATGGCCTTTGGCCTTGGATTGCACGACCAGCTTATCGATCTCTGAGCGATCTGAGAAGCCCATGGCGCGGCCTGTGGCAAAGGTGAGTAGCTTCTCGGCCACGCAGCGGGCCACGCGTTCCTGGTCGGCGAGGAGGAGCTGTTGGAAATCGCTCAGGTTCGCGAATTTCGCGCCGGTGGCGAGTTCGCCGGCGGCATCGACGGGCGGGCCAATTTTATAGCGGACTTTGCGGCCTTCGACTTTGAGATCGACATACTTGCCTTTGTCGATGCTACGGAAGTTTTCACGCCAACCGCCGATGACATCATAACTTTCCAGCGCGAAACCGGGCGGGTCGATGATGCGGTGGCAGCCGTTGCAGCTTTCCATGTTGCGATGTTTGTCGAGCAGCTCGCGCAGCGTCGTGGCACCACGGATGTCTGGCTCCACGCCGGGAATGCCGGGCGGTGGTGGCGGCGGTTCCATGCCGAGGATGCGGTCCATGACGAAAACGCCGCGCACGACGGGCGAGGTGTTGGTGCCGTTCGCGCTGACCTTCAAAACGCTCGCCTGGGTCAAGACGCCGCCGCGATGGCTGTCGGACGGCAGTTTGACTTTCTGCAAGGCGACTCCACTCACGCCGGGGATGCCGTAGTGTTGCGCGAGGCGCTTGTTGAGCATGGCGAAGTCGCTGTGGATGATGTTGGCGACGCCGAGGTTGCTCTGAATGAGCTCGGTGATAAAACCGCGCGTTTCGCGCAGCATCGAGTCGAGCAGCAGTTCGTCGTATTCAGGGTAGAGCTGCTTGTCAGGCGTGGTGAACTCGATCTCGCGCAGATTGAGCCAGCCATCAGTGAAATCGGCCACAAAGCGCTCCAGCGTGGCGCTTTTGAGCAGGCGCTCGGTTTGCACACGCAGCACTTCGGGCTGGGTGAGCTTCGCGGCGAGCAGCTCGGCATCAGGAGCGCCACGTGTGAGGAAGTAGCTGAGACGCGAAGCGAGCTGGAGGTCATTTAGTTTGCCCGCAGGCTCCTTCAAAAATAGAAACTCCGGCGAGCAAAGCACCGCGATGGCGGCGGTGCGCATGGAGGCCATGAAATCCTGACTCTCGGCGAACTCGGCATCGAAAAGCTTCAAATACGGCTCCGCGTCTGCCGCCGTGGCCGGGCGACGAAACGCGGCGCTGATGAAGGCGGGGAGCAGTTTGCGTGAATCAGCGGCCGGATCGGCGCTGTCAGCGGTGTATTTGTGTTTGAAGTCCGAGTTCCTCGCTCTCCAGGCCTGTGAAGGTGGCAGGCCATGTGGCAGTTGCCGCAGCTTCAATTCGCCGAGCAGCAGCTTTTGGCCGCGCGGAGGCCAGTCGGTGACGATGGGGCCTTCGAGTGTGACTTCCTGAAACGCCATGCCTTCACCGGGATAATTGGCAGGACCATCTTTGATGGGCGAATGACCATCCGGGCCGTTGAGACCCTGCGGGCTGATCCAGATGCCTTTGTTCGCATCGAGATGCAGCGTGACCTCGACCGTGCCGGATTTGCCGACGGGCAACTCGTGGAAACTGTGCGTGACGTTGTCCGCGTTGCGGAAATTGAAACTGCCGGTGATGAGCGCAAAGACGACCTGTTCCTCAATTTGATAGCCGTAACCCGTGATGCGCAGCTTGTAGGTGCCTGCTTGTTTGGCGCGCAGATTGGGGATCACCGTGCTGGGGAAGCCGCCGTTGTTGAAGACGACGATGGAGCCGTCGTCGCGCTTCAGCCACTGCTTGCCGATGGTGTCCTTGTTGCGATCGCTTTCGAGGGTGGCGCGTTGGAGTGTCGATTCCGGGCGGGTTTCCTGATCCAGCGCTGTGTTGATCGCCAACTCGGCCGCCTCCATGTAGCGCAGCATCTGGATGCCGGAGATGGAGAGCGCCTCGCCGATGTTGTCGAAGCCATGGGCGCGACCGTCTTCCGGCAGCGAGTCGATGATGTTCACCTTCACGCCCAGGAGGTCGTTGATGGTGTTCTGATACTCCCGGCGATTCAAACGACGCAGCACGGTGCCCTTTTGCGCATTCGACTTCGCCACCAGATCGCCGCCGAGCGCAGCCATGAAATCCTGCACGGCATCCAGCGACGGCTGCTTCTTTTTCGGCGGCGGCATCTCACCCGCCGCCACGCGATCAAACACGCGCACCCACTTCTTCAACGCCGCCGCATCGGCTCCGTCGGTGGAAAGTGAGGACAAGTCGAGATCGCCTTTCTTCACATCGCCGTCATGGCAGTCCATGCAGTGTTGATCCAGAAACGGCTGGATGGCGGGCAGGGCCGCAACTGCGGACGACGTGAAAACAAGCAGCGGCAAGGCCGCGAGGAAACGGGACTTCATGTTCAAGCCTGATTGATGTCGAGAACGCCGGTGCTGAAGCCAAATTTGTCCGCTTCAACGCCCATCCGTTGCGCCAGGGAGACGAAGAGATTCGAGAACACATGCTTCTCCTTGTCGATGGCGATGTGGCGGCCGTGTTTGAAGCCGCCACCGGCGAGGACGAGCGGGAGGTTCGCGGTGTTGTGGGCGCTGGCGTTGCCGAGATTTGAACCGAAGATGACGGCGGCGCTCTCCAGCAATGACGCGGACTTCAATTTCGTGAGGAAGTCGGCAAAGGCGGTGAACTCGGCTTTCTCGATGACTTTGAGCTCCTCGATCTTCGCGGGGTCCTGGCCGTGATGGGACAGATTGTGCCAGTCGTTTTTCACGCCTTCGATTTCAGGGACGGCATTCATGCCGCTGAGACGCAGGGTGACGGTGCGGGTGGAGTCGGTTTGCAGCGCGAGCACGATGAGATCCTGCATCAGCTTCATCTTGCCAATGGCATCGGTGCGGCTCTGGATGTCCGTCGGCGGCTTCGCATTGATCTTGGGCTTGGGTTTCTGTACCCATTCCTCGTTTTGCACGAGCCGACCTTCGAGATCGCGCACGGCGGAAAAGTATTCATCAAGCTTCTCCTGATCGCGCTTGCCGAGTTCACCATGGAGCTTCTTGGCCTGACCCATGACGGTGTCGAGAATGCTGCGGCCGCGTTTCAAGCCACGCACCTGCGCCTGAACTTCCGCCGGGGTGCCATCGACAAAAAGCTGCTGGAATGCCTTCGAGGGCGAGCTTTCCGCCGGCAGCGGCACGCCACTGGCCGACCATGAGAGTGAATCGCTGCCAGTGCCGAGGATGAGGCTCGGAAACCGCGTCTGAGTGCCGATGCTCTCGGCGATGAGCTGGTCGATGGAGATCGTATTCTTGAATCCAGCGAGACCCGGATGCTTCGCGGAGGTGAGCCAGGTCATCTCTGATGTGTGGCCGTTCGCGCCGTTCTGCTCCATGTGCTGGAGACCGGAGATGACCGAAAAATCACCCTTCAAGTCCTTCAGCGGCTCCAGATACGGTGTGAGCGTGTAGTCCGCCCCGGTTTCCTGCGGAAACAAAAACGGCGTGTGAAAGCCCAGCGTGGCGCACATCGCCAAAAAGCGCGGTGGCGGCTGTCCGACGGCGGCCTGCGCCCGCGTGGCGAATGCAGGCACCATGGCCTCCAAAAACGGCAGTGAGAGGATGGTTCCCGTCCCGCGCAGGAAGGCACGGCGGTCGAGGCAGCGTTTGGTGGCGATGTTCATAATAAGTTTGGAGGCTGAAACGAACGAGACAGGTGAAGTCTGACAATCAAAGAAAGCCGCGCCCTCTTCACCAGCATCGCCCAGTGGTTGGTGATCGGCATTGCAGTTTGGCAGTGCGGCTTTGATGGCCGCCAACGCCGGTGGCGTGGAGTTGGCCGGAGTCAGCCAAGGCATGAATGATGTGCTGAAACTGCACCCGATGAAACAGCATGGCGCTTTTGTAGCGTGACACTCACGCCATCCATCGCGTGGATCCGCTACTTCTTTGCCACTTCCTTAACGCGGAAGCGGATGGGATTGGAGTACACGATGAAGGTGGCTTCTTTGGCCACGGCTTTGGCAGTGAGGTCTTTGACGAGTTTGTCGGCGTCTGCCTTGGCGGTGTCTGCGAGCTTCAGGGCGGTAGTAGCGGCTTTGACGAGTTCGGCTTTTTTAGGCGTGGCGTCGGCGTTGGCGGTGTCGAGTTGCTTCTTGGCAGTGGCCTGAGCTTCGATGGCCTTCTTGGCACCAGACTCGGCGGCGGCGAGTTCTTCGACGTTGCGGCGGATTTTCATCTTGGCGGGGCCTTGGAGGATTAAGCCGTAGTCCCCGGGGGCGAGTTTGAGGGCTTTCACATCGAGCGTGAATTTACCGGCGACGGCCTTGGCGGCGATGTCGGCCTCGGGGGCTTTGGCGGCGTCGATGAGGCCGAGGGATTTGAGTTTGAGGGCATCGGCGAAATCGGCGTGGCGGGTGACTTTAAGAGCGATTTCGAGTTTGGCGTCGGCAGCGACTTCGAGGATGTCGGTTTTTTCGGTTTGGATGAGTGCTGGGGAGGCCTGTGTGCTGACGCCCAGAGCGGGAGCGCCGGTGGTGCGGTAGAGAAGGTTGTCTTTGGTGGCATCCGCGACGGGGAAGCTGACGAATCGGCTTTGCGGGATACCGCTGAGGATCGTGCCGCCAGCGGGGGCATCGGCGGTGGCTTGGAAGGCGATGTAGCCGAGCGACTGGCCTTTGCCGATGAAGCCGCCGAGGCAGGTGACACCTGCGGGAAGGTTGGTGGCTTTCAACTCGATGGGCTCGCTGAGTGCGTTGCGATTCGGAGCGATGATTTCGAGGGCAGCGATGCCATTGCGCGGGACATTGGCGCTGCCGAGGTCACCAGTCTTGGCGTTGGCGGCTTTCGGAAGCGTGGCATTGATGGCGATGATGGGTGCGGGTTTAGGCGCTTCCTTGATGATTCGCAGTTCAAAGGGGTGGGTGGAATTAAAGGCGTCACTGAGGGAGAGGCGGAAGTTGCCATCGGCTTTGGCTTCAAAGGCATAGGATGGATCGCGGTTGGCGATGTTGATGCTGGGCGCGGGTGTGATGGCGGGTGCGTCGGCGATCTCGGCCTGTGCGGTCACGGTTTCTTTGCCTGCGGCGTCTTTTTTGACGTTCTCGATGATGAGCTGAGGGTCAGTGGCATAGCCGAGCTGATGCGAGTGGACTTCGATGATGAACTTGTCGTTGGCTTTGAAGGCGAGGTCGAAGATGGCAGGTGCGCCGTGGGGCAGGAACGAGCTTTGAATGGTTGCGGGGATGGTCAGGCTCGTTGGCGGGGTCGGGCTGGCTGGGCGAACCGGAGCAGGCTTGTCGGTGACTGTGACGCGGTAGGAGTAGTCGTCGCCAGCGCGGAACATGAGGTCGTTCAAGCGGAGGCGGTAAGTGGCGTCGGCTTTTGCAGTGAAAGTGAGTACGCCGTCGCGCATGCGGGCGAGTTCAGTCCCGGTGGGGGCGCTGAGCGTCGCAAGGAGTTCGGTGCGCGTATCGAATCGACGGCCGCTGAAAGTGGCGGTGATCGTTTGGCCATTCTTGGCGTCAATCGTGAACCAATGAGGTGAGGCAGACTTGAAGGTGCCTTGGATGGCGGTGTTGAGTGCGACTTTCTGTGCTTTGTCCGCCTTGGTGTTCGCGCCGGGTGATTCGACGGTGTCGAGCGTGTTGATTTCAAACGCACGCGGATTGGAAACGCCGTAGCGGCCGACAAAGCGGAGATCGTAGAGAGCTGGTTTGAGATCGGCGGGCAGGGTGATGCTCAGGACGTTCGGTTTGGTGCTCTTCGCGGGGATGGAGCGCTCGTTGAGCAGGATGGCGATGGGAGCATCGAGATCGGTGCCGCGGAGAGTGAGTTCAAGTGTGGCACCGGGCTTGGAACCGAGCGGGGCGATGCCGGTGAGCGCCGGAGTAGGAAAGGTGGCCTGAGAGAAGGCGGAGACAGCAAAGGCCAGCAGGATGGCAAACTGAAAATGGAAAATGGAAAATGGAAAATGGCGATGATGCATGGCGCGGGTGTTCATTTGGCAGTTTTCAGTTCCTCCAATCTTCCATTGCATAAACGCGGACGAGGGCGTCCGCGCTCCGCATGAAACGACGTTGTCGATCAATGATTGAACAGGAATTCCTTCGTGTTCAGCAGCGCCCACAAGATGTCTTCATAGGCTTCTTTTTTGCCTTTGAAGGCTTCGTCGCCGGTTTTGCCGGTGGTTTTCTTGTCGAGGTGCGCGTGGGCGAATTTGACTTCGTCGGCGTTCGGATCGCGGCTGAGGGCGATGTGGTAGAGGTCGGTGATTTTGTCGTCGTCCGGGCGATTGTCCTTGGTGAGGGCATCCGCGCGACCATTGCCGCGTGAGAGCTGGGTTTGGATCTCGGCGGCGTTTAAGAGGTGCAGGCTTTGGGCGAGGCTGGCTTCCTGGGTGCGCTCGCATTCGCAGGCGCTGGAGGAATCGGGACGGCCGAAGACGCTGAGGAAGTAGTTGCTCTGATTGTAGCTGTTGTCGGGGAGTGCGACGGCGCGTGTGCCAGGAGCTTGGCCGGCGAAATTGGTCTCAACATCGAGCAGCGTGTTGACGGAGTCGTAGAGGACTTCGGCGTTAAGGCGTTTAGGGTAGTAGCGGCTGAAATTTTGGCGGTCCTTGGCGTTGTGTGCGTTTGGAATGGCGCTGAGCTGGTAGGTGCTGGAGTTGGTGATGGTGCGAATGAGCTTCTTCATGTCATAGCCGCCTTTGATGAAGTCGGCGGCGAGTGCGCTGAGAAGTTCGGGATTCACCGGTGGGTTGGTTTCACGCATGTCGTCCTCGGGCTCGACGAGGCCGCGATTGAAGAAGTGCTTCCAGTAACGATTCACCAAAGTGTGCGCGAAGAAGGGATTGTCCTTCTGGCTCATCCACTCAGCGAGTGCCTGACGTGGATCCTGCTCGGGTTTGAGCTTCAAAGCGGCTGCGCCGAGGCTGGTGGGAGTGACGGCTTCCTTGGTGCGGATGTTGGTGGTCTGTGCGACACCGCGCTTGTGGAAGATCATCTCTTCGCCAGCGAAGGATGAGGGCTTGCGGCTCACGTTGCTGAAGAAGGCCGCGAAGCCGTAATAGTCCTGCTGGCTCCATTTTTCGAAGGGATGATGATGACACTGCGCGCACTGCATGCGGGTGCCGAGGAAGAGCTGCGCGACGTCCTCCATCTGCTGCTTCATCTCTTTGACCTGACGATACCAGGCGACAGGCGGCTGCTGATCGATCTCGCCGGAGGCTGCGACGACTTCACGCACAAACTGGTCGTAAGGCTTGTTGTCGGCGATGCTGTCACGAATCCACGAATAGAACAAATAGCTGCCACGGGCGAAGGTGGGCTGTGTGCGCTGGTTGCGCAGCAGGGCGCTCCATTTGTTGGCGAAGTATTCGGCGTAATCGGGGCTGTCGAGCAGGCGGTCGATGAGCGCAGCGCGTTTGTTGGCGTCTTGAGAGGCCATGAAGTCCTTCATCTCCGCTGCGGTGGGCAGGCGGCCGGTAATGTCGAGTGTGACGCGGCGCACGAAGGTGCCGTCGTCAGCGATCTCGGAAGGCGGCATGCCAATGGTCTTCAATTTCGCGATGACGAGATCGTCGATGTAGTTGCGCACGGGTGGCAATTTTTCCACGGGAGCGCCCAGAGGCACGGTAGCGCGGAAGGTGCTGACTTTGCCCTGATAGCGCACCATCACGGCGACATCGCCGGGATAATCAAAGAGCTTCACAAGGCCTACTTCGGTGGTTTCAGCCATGCTTTTTTCATTCGGCTCATACAGCGCACGTTTGGTGACATCGCGGGTGCTGCCGTCGGTGTAGTGCGCGGTGACTTTGAGCTGCTGCGAGGCTTTAAGAGGCATCGTGAGCTTCGCGGGCTCGACGCTGATGCTGGCCATCTTTGGATCGGTGTCCTTGCCATAGGGCATGCCTTCGCGAATCCAGCGCACAAGGTCGGCGTAGTCCTCGGAGTTTGGATCGAGCTTCTTACCACCTCCATGAGGGAGTTGTGCGGTCCCTTTGGTGAGGAACAGGCTCTGCTCCGGCGATGCAGGGAAGATACGACGACCACGCGCTTCCTTCACGATGTGCTCATAGTCTTCCTGTGGCTCAAAGCCGAGCAGTGAGAGCTTGAAACCGTTCTGACCACCCGACTTGCCATGACAGCCGCCCGAGTTACAGCCGCCCTTGGTGAGGATGGGCACGATGTCGTTCGCAAAGTTCAATGGGCGCAGCACTTCAGCAGCGAAGCAAGGCGCGGCAGCAGACAAAGCGGCGAGGAGGATGAGGCGTGGAAGGTTCATAACAGAATCAACCTACGGGCTCAGAACGGGAATCTTGTCGTTCGGATGACGGGAGTGCGAGTTTTCAACTTCCCATGTTTTCCTTTCGATCACGCCATCAAAGCCGCGCGGCGAGTGGTCTGCGACATACTCACGCTCCCGTTGACGTATGGGTTGCATGACTCGCGCGCTTATCCTTCTGCTCCTCACTTCACGGCTTCACGCTGAAAATTTTGCGGTGTCTGAAAGTGGCCGCGCGCTGGTTCCCATCGTCGTTACGCAGCAGACCAAGACTATCGGTGCTGAACTCGCAGCGATTCTCAAGCGCATGGCAGGGGCGGAATTTGCCATCGAGACCTCGGCGGAGCCGCATGGGATTTACCTTGGCCTCAACACGGCACCACACGCGATCACGGATCGCGAGAACTACACGCTGCGTTCCGAGAAAGATCGTCTTATCATCATGGGCAACACGCCGAAGGCCGTGGAGCATGCGATGTGGGATCTGCTGCATCGTCTGGGCTTTCGGCAGTTCTTTCCGGGGAAGACGTGGGAGATCGTGCCGCAGAAGCCGTCGCTGAGTATTGACGTGAGCGTGAGCGAGTCGCCGGATTACCACGCGCGGAAGATTTGGGCGGGTTTTGGCTATCTGAAGGAGCGTGATGAGGTCTATGACGAGTGGTGCAGGCGAAATCGCGCGACGTCGGGTATCACGCTGATTTCAGGTCATTCCTATGATGGTATCATGAATCGTCAGAGGGATGAATTCGCGAAGCATCCGGAGTTTTTAGCCTTGGTGGACGGAAAACGGCAAAAGCCGAAGTTCTGCATCGCGAACGCGGGATTGAGGAAACTCGTCGTGAAGGATGCGCTGGAGCAATTTGCCAAAGATCCGGCGCTGGACTCGATTTCATGCGATCCGAGCGACGGCGGTGGCTGGTGCGAGTGTGCGGAGTGCGCGAAGATCGGCAGCGTGTCGGATCGTGCGCTGCTGCTGGCCAATGACGTGGCCGAAGCGGTGAATGCGGTCAAGCCGGGCCGATTGATAGGCATGTATGCCTACAGCGAGCATTCGCCGCCGCCATCCATTCAGGCGCATCCGCAGGTCGTCATCAGTGTGGCCACGGGCTTCATCCGTGGTGGTTACACCATCGATCAACTCATCGCTGGCTGGCAGGCCAAAGCGAAGACGCTGGGCATCCGCGAATACTACAGCGTGAACACTTGGGACCGCGATCTGCCTGCTGCGGCACGCGGCGGGAGCATCGAGTATTTGCGCACAACGATCCCGCACTTTTATGAAAGCGGTGCGCGCTTCATGTCGGCGGAATCAAGCGATAACTTCGGCCCGAATGGTCTCGGTTACTATCTCGCCACGCGAATGATGTGGGATGTGAAGGAGGCGCAGAAGATCGAGGCGCTCACCGCTGACTTCCTCGACAACTCCTTTGGTCCAGCCCGCGCTCCCATGGCAAAATTTTATGCTCTGCTGGATGGCACGAAGCGCCAAGCACTCAGCGATGACTTGCTCGGCAGAATGTTTCGCCTGCTGGATGAAGCACACGCTTTGACCAGCGATGCGGCGATTCGTGCGCGGCTGGATGATCTGACGCTCTACACGCGCTATGTGGAGCTGTATCACGACTACGCCTCCGCGCAGGGCAAGGAGCGGCAGGCGGCCTTTGAGCAGATGTTTCGCTTCATCTGGCGCATCCGGCACACGGGCATGGTGCATGTGAAGGGACTTTGGCGTGATCTGCCGAACCGCGACAAGTCCATCGCACTGCCAGCGCTGGCTAAATACAGCGATCCTGAAGCCACGAATCCGTGGAAGTCGGATGAGGGCTTCACGGCGGATCAAATCGCCGGCCTCATCCGCGATGGCATCGCGAATCGCAAGTTGCTCGACTTTGCGCCCGTCGCTTACAGCAACAAACTCGTGCCTGCGACCGCCTTGAAGCTCCCCAAAGTGCCGCAGGGCAATGCAGGCATCTATTTGAGAGGTGTGCGCGATTTCTGGACGTGGATTGCCAAAGTACCGGCCACCATCAAACTCACCGGCAAGGCTGGCATCATCTACCCGAGCCGTGGCAACGCGAAGGTCGATCTTTACCCGCTTGAGGAAGTCGAAAGCAAAGCGGTGGCTCATTTTGAGATCCCGCCGGACAAAGCGGATCACGCGATCGAATTCAAAACCAACTTCCCCGGCCTGCATCGCATCGAAGTCAGCGATGCCACGCAAGGAACGCTCATCTCGTGGTCGGATGGCATGCCCATGACCATCGTCAGCAGTCAGGAGCAGCCTGCGAAGCTCTTTGGTCGCTGGCACCTCTACTTCTATGTGCCGAAGGGCACCAAGATCATCGGCGGCTTCAGCGAAGGCGAAGGTTTCGTGCTCAATCCCACGCACAAGACGGTGCACACCTTTGGTGATAAGCCCGGCTACTTCAGCATCCACGTGCCAGCGGGTGAGGATGGCAAGCTGTGGAGTTTCAAGCACTGCGCCGGCAACCGTTTCCTCATGACCGTGCCGCCATGTCTCGCTCGCGATGCGAGTGAATTGTTGCTGCCGGAGGAAGTGGTGATGAAGGATTCGAACTGACGGAGAGCGAGAATGGCTGAGTGGTGGCGTTTGGAAGAGCATGAGAACGTTCTTTGCTGCCCTCATGCTGGTTTCGTCGTTGCATGCCCAGGAGATCGCGCCGTTTCCGAAGGCGCAGGTGCAGAGCGTGTGGGTGCA
>JAYVIO010000163.1:0-14419 GCA_043770175.1 Verrucomicrobiales bacterium
TCAGAAGTCATCCAAACCACCTGCGGCACCCGATCACGACCACCCGCAGGCGGCACATTTGCCGGTTCCGACGGCTTCGGTGCCTCGGAACATCCGCACGCGCTCATTTCCGCCGCTGCCAGCGCAGCGCAGCAGTCCATGCCGCAGGCCGCAGGCTCATCGACGCGTCGTATCGCCTGCACAGGCCAGGCCTGCGCCAGCAGCGCGAATAGGAGGACGAAGGAGTGAAGCGGAGTCATGGGTTCATCAGTGCAGACGCATGATGTGACGAATGCTTACGCCAAAAATTCCCCGACGGCCTCTCCTTTCTTGCCCCCCTCGGTTGGCGCTTGCTTCTCCATGATTCGCAGTCGGCGTGAATAGACCTGCGGCAGGCGCGTCGAAGCCCGGACTTTGCGATTCCTCACGGGATCGTGGGTCGTTTCAACAACAGCCAACATCCATCATGAAATCATCCAGCAAACTCAATCGCCCTCTCACTTGGGCTGGTGCGGCGCTCGCACTCGTCACCCTCGTCGCCTTTGCCATGCCGGCTCAGGCGGTTTCCCTGCTCGACCAGGCCACCACCACGATCCGCGAGCATCTCTGCACGCGCTTCTGCGGCCATCATTGCCATCACCACGGCCATGAGTGGTGCGGCGGCTACGAGCACTTCTGGTGCCCCGGGCATCATTGATGCGAAGTCCTGGCCCACCAGTGATCACTCGCTGGTGGGCTTTGCATTCGCTTCGTCAATGGCCGTGCGGGTGTGAGAGCCCCTGCCAGCCCTGCCACGCCATGAAGGCGGCCAGCAGCACCAGCAGGACGCAGGAAATGTAAGGAGCGCGGCGCATCCACTCGCCAAAGCCGCTGTAGCGGCGCTGCGCGTGCTGCACGCTCCACGCGGCGATGACGCCGACGACCACCATCGTTAAAGCGAGTCCAAAGCTGAACGCGGCGACGAGGGTGAAGCCGAGCGCGACTTTTTTCACCTGAAGACACACCAGCAAGATGGTGAATGCCGCAGGACATGGCATGAGACCGCCGGTGATGCCAAAGAGCACGATCTGCGGCGTGGTGACGGCGCGGTTGGCGAAGCGCTTGGCGATGTCCTGCGCATGAGCGCGTTCATGCGCGTCCTGATACTCCACGCCGTCTTCTTCCGGCTCCTCGACAGCGACAGGCGCATGATGGTGATGATCCTCCGTGAAACGCAGCCGGTAGGTGTGCGCGTGGTCGCTGTGACCGAGACTGACCACCGCAAGAAATTCGTGAGGCTCTGGCAGCTCGCTGGTGGCTTCCCAGAAGGTGTCTTTGGCTTCAAAAGCGAACTTCTGTGTGCGGCCATCGAGGCGGGCGGTTTCGATGCCGAGCTGCGTGCCTTTGGGCAGCGGCACGGGATCACCGGAGGCTCTACAGGGATAGATGCGAAAGCGCGGGGGAACGCCGTCTTCAAAAATGCAGACCTCCAGCCAGCCGTGCCCGGTGTCGAGCAACATGCCGCCGTGTGATCCGTGTTTGGTGCTGCGAGCTGCAGCCGCCGTGGACGCGGCCATGCCAGCGGGCAAGATGAGGCCGCTTTGCGTCATCGTTTCACCCGTGAGCAAGCGCGGCGTGGCGGCGTGTGAGTGTGAATGCGCCTCCCAGTGATCTGGTTCACCGGCCTTGGCCGCGACGGCTGGCGCGGCGTGCTCATGCGTGTGGCCGTGATCATGACCATCGCGATGATCATGCGCATGGGCTTCCGCGACCTCGCGGCGGGTGCGGATGAACATCCACACAGCCAGCGCGAGGATCATCGCGGCGGAGGCGAGGTGGAAGTAAGGCTCCGTGTGCTCCACATTCCACTGACCGCCGTAATACAGCGCCAGCCCGGCGAGCAGCCAGATGAGCAGCGAGTGCGAGATGGCCGCCGACAGCCCGAGCAGCACCGCCTGCCAGACGGTGCCGCGCACGGCGATGATGAAAGCGGCCATCATCGTCTTCGAATGGCCCGGCTCCATGCCATGCAGCGCGCCGAGCAGAATGGCGACGGGGACGTAGAGCCACACATGGGCGCTGCCGCTTTGAATGAGCTGGGTGATGTCGGACATGGGCGGGATGAACTACAGCCCAGCGTCGCAAGATGCGACGCTGGAACAAGCAAGGCTGGAGTTATTTCTTCTCGTCGGCCTTTTTACACTCGCACAGCCACTCGGCCTTTTTGCATTCCTCGCAGGTGGCCGTGTTGTATTCCAGGCGGGCGGTGATTGCCTTGGCCTTGGGGGCGTTCTTGTATTGGAGGATGAGCCATTCGCCGGCCTTCACCAATGGCACGACGAATCCCTTGGCATCCTTTTCTACGGTGAGCTTGACGGGCTTGTCGCGGTCGCCGGTGGTGGCGGTGAGCGTCTGCTCGGTCATGGTGACGGCCTTCATGTCCTTGTCGAGCAAGGCGATGTGGAACTTGTCGCCTTTGACGGTGACTTCGCCGTGCATGGTTTCGTTTTTGCTGAATTCAAGGATGCGGCCTTTGTTGGGGCCGAGTTCGACGCCTTCGTGCGCGAACGCGGCGGCAGTGAGGAGGCTGAGGAGGGTGATGAGTTTGGTTTTCATGGGTGGGTGGTGTGCTAGTTGGGGTTTTATTGGGCTGAGTCGGCATGGCCGCGCACAGCAGATTCGGCGGCCTGGCGGCCAAAGAGGTAAAAAACGGCGGGTGTGATCATCAAATCGAGCAGCGTGCTGCTGATGAGGCCGCCGACGATGACGACGGCCACGGGATGGAGGATTTCCTTGCCCGGCTCATGCGCGGCGAGCAGCAGCGGGATCAAAGCGATGCCGGCGCTCAGCGCGGTCATGAGCACAGGCACGAGTCGTTCCAACGTGCCGCGCACGATCATCTGGCGGGTGAAGCCCTCGCCCTCATACCTCATGAGGTGCAGGTAATGGCTGATCATCATGATGCCATTGCGTGCCGCCACGCCGCCGACGGCGATGAAACCGACGATGGTGGCGATGCTGATGTTGTTGATGAGCACCCAGGTCAGTCCAAGCGCGCCCATGAGTGCGAGCGGGATGTTCAGCATGACTTGCAGGGCGAGTGAAAGGCTGCCGAAGTAACCATAGAGCAGGATCGTCACAGCGAGCAGCACGAGTCCAAAGTAGAAAGCAATCCGCTTCGCCGCCGCCTGCTGCGCCTGAAATTCGCCCTCAAAACGCAGGAAGTAGCCTTCCGGCAGCTTGACCTTTTCGCGCACGGCCGTCTCCCATTGATCCACAAGTGATTCGAGGTCACGCACGGCGGTGTTGGCGCCGATGACGATGCGGCGCTGGGCGTTTTCGCGATTGATGACGTTCGGGCCTTTGCCCTCGCGGATATCCGCCACGAGCCGCAGCGGAATGCGCTGGCCACGATCGGTCTCGATGAGCAGTTCGCCGAGTTTTTCAGGTGAATCACGAAAGCTTTCTGGTAAACGCATCACGAGATCGACGGTGCGCTGGCCTTCGCGAAGTTCGGCAAGTGTCTTGCCGCCGAGGAGCGTCGAGACTTGTTCATTGAGTATTCCAGGCTGCACCCCGTATGCGACGGCGCGCTCGCGGTTTACTTCGATCTTTATTTGAGGAATCGGCACCTGGGCTTCGAGATTCACATCGGTCAGACCCGGAATCGTTTTGGCCAGATCGCGCACCTGCGCACCTTTTGCGCGCAGCACCTCAAGATCGGGACCGAAGATCTTGACGGCAATCTTCGCGGAAACGCCGCTGAGCATGTGGCTGAGCCGATGACCAATAGGTTGACCGACATTGAGGAAGGTGCCGGGGATGGCTTTGAGCTTGGTGCGGATCTCGGCAAAGACCACTTCACGTGCCCTGCCTGACTCGTGGAATTCGACATCGAACTCGTTCACGCTCACCGGCATGACGTGATCGTCTTTCTCCGCACGTCCGGCGCGGCGGCCCACGCTTTTCACCTCAGGGATGCTTTGCAGCAGGCGCACGCCAACTTCGCCGACTTCATTCGAGTGTGTTAGTGAGGTGCCTGGCGCGTTGGCAAGCGAGATGGTGGCGCTGCCTTCATTGAAGGCGGGCAGGAACTCTTTTCCCATCAGCGGATACAGCAGGAGCGCGGCGAAGAGCAGCACGCCTGCGAAAGCGATGACAAGCACCGGTGCGCCGAGTGCGACACGGAGGAACGTGCGTTCAACCCCCCACTTCATGGAGCGAACAAGAAACCCATCGTGCTGTCCGCCTGACTGAGACGGCTTGTTATTCATCCGCAGCAGAAATGAGCACAGCACCGGGATCACGGTGAGAGAAACAACGAACGACGCCGCCATGCTGGTGATCGTGGCGATGGCTATCGGCGTGAACAGCCGGCCTTCGATGCCTTCCAGGCCCAACAAAGGCAGAAAGACCAGGATGATGAGCACGGTGGCATAGAGAATGGAGTTCCGCACCTCACCCGAAGCAGAGGCGATGACTTCGAGCGCGGGCTTTGGCGTGGACTTGGCGGAGTTCTCCTTGAGCCTGCGGTAAACATTCTCCACATCGACGATGGCGTCATCGACGACCATGCCGATGGCGACGGCTAGTCCGCCGAGCGTCATGGAGTTCACGCTGATGCCGAAGAGTTTGAAGATCAAAATCGTGACCGCAAATGACAGCGGCATGGCGGTGAGCGTGATGGCGGTGGTACGCAGATTGAGCAGGAAAAGAAACAGGATGATCGTGACCATGATCGCGCCATCGCGGATGGCCTCTTTGAGATTGCCGATGGCGTGCTCGATGAAATCGCCCTGGCGAAACATGATCTCGGCGGTCACTCCGACGGGCAGCGTAGGGCGCAACTCCTCCAGCGCGGCTTCGATCTGCGAGCTGAGCTTGAGCGTGTCGAAGCCGGGCGCTTTGTCGATGCTGAGCACCACGCCCATCGTTCCATTCACGCTGGCGTCACCACGCATTGTCTGCACCGCGTGTTTCACCTCCGCCACATCACTGATGAGCACGGGGCGGTCTCCCACGGTCTTGACGACGGTGTGCGCGATGTCCGCCAGTGACGTGGTCATGCCGAGATTGCGCACCATGATCTCACGCGGCCCGGCTTGCAGGTAGCCGCTGGTAGCATTGCCAGCGGCACGGCTCACGGCGGCCTCGACTTCCTCAAAGGTGATGCCAAAAGCCGCGAGGCGGTGCGGATTCGGCTGCACCTGGATCTGCTTCACGCCACCGCCAATGGTCAGCACCTCCGCGACACCACCGATGCTCTGCAAACGCCGTTTAATCGACCAATCCGCGAGAGTGCGCAGATCCATCGGGGCGATCTTGCCATCCGTGCTGCGCAAGCCGACGAGCAAAATTTCGCCCATGAGGGATGACACCGGCGTCATGCCCGGTTTGGCTCCCGCTGGCAGTGAATTGAGCACAGATTGCATGCGCTCCTGCACCAACTGCCGCGCACGATAGATGTCCGTGCCCCAGCCAAACTCGGCAAAGACGAGAGACAAGCCCACGTCCGAATTCGAACGCAACCGGTCCAGGCCGCTGACGCCTTGCACGGCGCTTTCAAGCGGTTGTGTGACGAGGTTCTCGACCTCCTCGGGCGCAAGGCCGGGGGCTTCGGTCAAAATGGTGACCGTGGGCTTCGTCATGTCCGGCAGCACCTCGACCGGGAGTTGCGTGAGCGTTTGCCAGCCAAACAACATCACCAGCAGCGCCGCCATGAGAACCAGCGGCCGGTGCAGCAGGGAAAAGCGAATGAGTTTGTTCAGCATGGTGTTAGGCCGCAGCAGTTTTTCGGCTCATGACCAAGGTCAGGACCAACAGGACCAACAGGACCAGCAGCAGGCCGCTGGTGCCCGCAAAGAAAATCGTCAGCATGTTCCAGCCGGAGCCGCCGGCGTGGTCATGATCCTCATGCTCACCGCCGGCGGTGATCTGCTCTTTGCTCATCTCACTGCCGTCTTCATTGTGCGGATGGCCGTGGGCGGCATCCATCGCCTCTTTTAGGCTGACACTGCCTTTGCCGGCGAAGCCGAGCGCATAGGCACCGCGCGTCACGACTTCATCCCCCGGAAACAAGCCTTTCACGATTTCAACGAACTGATCGTTCTGCGCGCCGAGCACGATGCTGGTCTTCACGAAGGCGTTCTTCAATTCGTAGTCCTTGATATAGACGAAGCGCTCCGCCGCATCGCCCTGCACCGCACCACGCGGGATGGACATCACGCCCTCCCGCTTGCTGGCGACGATGCTAAACTCCGCCTTCATGCCGGGGCGCAGCAGCTTGTCAGGATTTGGCACATGAAACGCGGCCTCGATCGTGCTGGTGTCCGCATCTGCGACGGCGGCGATGTGTGCAAGCTTCGCCTCGAAAACTTTGTCCGGCAGCGCGGCCACGCGGATGTGTGCGAGCTGCCCTGGCTGCAATTTACCAGCGAGATGCTGCGGCACATGCGCGGCGGCCTCAATGATGCTGAGGTCGAGGATCTCGATCAGTTCGGCATCCGGCGACACCGGCTGGCCTTGCGCAATGTTCACTTTGGAAACCGTGCCGCTGATTGGCGCGGTGAGTTTGATCACCGGCGGCGGATCACCCGGCTGGCGGCTCTCCACCCATGCGACCTCGGCATCGACATCGACCTCCTGATGCGGAATCACGAGCACGGAGAACGCACGACCGGGAATGCGGCTGCTGACGACGGCTTTCTTGCCGGGCAGCACCTCGATGTTGCCAAGCGCAAAGACCGTTTCTTCAAACGTGGTTTCCTCGGCTTCGGTGAACTGGAGTTGCAGATTCGCCACAGCCGCCTCTTCGAGGATGATGGTGTTGTCCTTCCGCTTCGGATCGGCGGCATGCACCACGCTGAAGGAGGCGAGTGCGAACAGGAGCGTTTGGGCCAGTGAGGGTTTCATAACGGGAGAATCAAAGGTGGTTAGCGTGTTATCACGGGTGCGGAGGCGGCAGGTAAAGCGGGCGCGTGCTTGCCGATGGCTGCTTCATAGCGGATGCGCGCGAGATGGAAGTCACGCACGGCATCCAAGGCGGCGGCTTCGAGCTGCAGGCGTTGCTCACGGGCGCGCAAAACAGTGAGGAGATCGGTTTGCCCGCTCTCGTAGGCTTTTTCGAGCTTGTCCGTCTGCTCGATGACGAGCGGCAGGAGCTTGTTGCGTGTTTCGTGGGTAAGATCGGCATTCGCCTGCATCTCGCGGCGGGCGGTTTCGGCTTCGCTGATGATCTGATTGCCCAGCGCCTCGCTTTCCAGACGGGCACGTTCGGCGCTTGCGGACTTTTCCGCAATCTCGCCTTGATTGCGATTCCAGAACGGCAGCGGGATGGAAATGCGGAAGCCCAGAAACCCCGTGCGCTCGCGGTTGGTCGGCGTCACGTCCTGCATTTCACGCGAGGCAAACAGCCCGGCGGTCACATCCGGCAGGCGTCGCGCCTTGGCGAGGTCTTTGCCCGTCAGAGCTGCTGCAATTTTGGTCTGGGCGAGCTGGTAGTCGGCGCGCTGCATCCAGCCCGCGCCCATGCCAGGAACGGCAAGAGCTGGAAGTTCGCCGGAGAGGGTCAGCGCGGCGGAAGGCTGCAATCCCAACATCGGCTTGAGCTGGCCCAGCAAACTGACACTGCTCGTCTCCAGTTTTCGTGTCTCGAGCAGCAGCCGCTGTGCGTCCACCTGCGCCTGAGCGGCATCGAGAGCGGAAATTTCCCCGACTTTGGCACGCTCACGTACAAATGCGGAGAGCTTCGACGCCAGCGCCGTCTGCTGCTGGCGCAACGCTCGCTGCTGGGTGAGCGACAGCAGTTGCACGGCCAGGCTCTGCGCCTCAGCGATGAAACGGCGCTCTGCATCGCGCACCTCCAGTTCCGCCGCGCCCACCAGTTGCGATGTGAGCTGCTTTTCCAGGCTCAGCCTGCGCGTGATGGGAAAGGCCTGATCAATGGAGAAGACGCCGGTTTGCGGACTGACGTTGCTTTGATTCTGGAAATCGTAGCCAAACGTCGGATTGGCAAGCCTGCCAGAGCCGAGCTGGCGTCCGCGTGCTTCTTCGACGGCCATACGAGCCGCTTTAAGCATGGGATGATGCGTGCGCACGCGGGCGGCGATGCCGGAGAGCGAGAACTCTGCCGCGAGGCTGAGCGCGGGCAGACTGAGAAATAGGAGAAGGCGAAACATGAAGGGAATGAGTTGAGGATTGCGACAGGCGGACATGGCGCTGCGCCATGCGGGTAAATGCGTCAGCAGGGCCGGAAATCGTGTCCGGCGCTGAGCGTGTCTCTCAAATCCTCAATGCGATGGTCTGCGCGAGTCTGCGCGGCCATTCCTGCGGCGGCAAACTTCGTTGCGGCGGCTTTTCTGCGGTGAAACGAACGCCGGCAAGAGTTTGGCGGCTGGTTTCCCAAAGATCAAACGTGCTGAGCAGGCTCACTGGTACGGCAAGCTGTGGCACAGTATCATTCTGCTGCTTGGCGACGAGGGAATCGACCACGGCGGCATGCTGGTGGGTGTCGCCATCGTCCTCATCATGCTGGTGAGGCACGGCATGGTCATCGTCTTCGTGACAGGCGGTGGAATGCGGCCCGTGACAGTGATCCACCACCGTGATCTGCTCCTGGCCACCGCAATCGCACATGAAACCGCGATGGAGGCCAAACGTCTGCGCCCAGCCCACCGCGAACAGCGCGACGAGGCCAAAGGTGAGACGTTGCAGACGAAGAAGCGGCATGACAGTCAGATGATAACGTCGCTCAGACGCATCATGCAACCACGAATTCAATCCGCCGCTGTCTGGCGCTGTTTCAGCTCCACGAGCGCGTTGAGGATCTTCACACGGTTCATCTCGTGAACTTCGAGCTTGGTGCCGATTTCGGAGATGAGGGTGACGGTCAGTTCACCGCCGAGGTGTTCGCGGAATTCTTCGAGGCCTTCAAGGATGGCGGGCTCGCCGCTGCGGCCATTGTCGAGCAGGTGCGCGGAGTAGGTGGCAAAGCCGATGCGCTCGATGAGTTGGAGCACGCGCTCGCAGGTTTCGGCATCGAGAATGCCCTGCATGCGGGAATAGACGAGATCGACGGCCATGCCGATGGCAACGGCCTCGCCATGCGTGACGGCGAAACGGGAAATCTGTTCCAGCTTGTGCGCAGCCCAGTGGCCGAAGTCGAGCGGCCGGGCGGAGCCGAGTTCAAAGGGATCGCCACCGGTGGCGATGTGCTCGACGTGGAGTTCAGCGCTGCGCTGGATGACTTTTTCGAGCGCGTCCTGCTTCAACGCGGCGAGATCATCACCCATGGCCTCAATTTGCTCGAAGAAGGCACGGTCACGAATGAGCGAAACTTTGATGGCCTCAATGATGCCGTTGCGGCGCTCACGCTGCGGCAGGGATTCGAGGAAGGCGAAGTCGTTCACCACAGCGAAGGGGACGGAAAAGCTGCCGATCCAATTTTTTTTGCCAAAGTAGTTCACGCCGTTCTTCACGCCGACGCCGCCGTCGCCCTGAGACAGCGTCGTGGTGGGAAAACGCACATGGCGGATGCCGCGATGCGCCGTGGAGGCCGCGAAACAGACGAGATCGAGAATGGCGCCACCACCAATGACGAAGACGTAGCTGTGACGATCCAGCGCGGCCTCGTTGATGGCATCCCAGCAGCATTCGACGAGGCGCAGATCGTTTTTGCAGGATTCACCGCCGGGGATGACAATGGGCGTGTCTGTCAGCGTGAAGGTTTCCGCATGGGCTTCACTATAACCGACAATGTCGTCAATAAGATCGCGATTCGCGTTGGCGACAGCTTCATCGACGAAGACGAGGACGCGCGGCAGCTTGTGGGGTTGGTCGAGCTTGAGAAGATCGCGGATCGTGTTGTTCCTGGGCGCAAAGACTTCTCTCGTGAACAAGATGCGGTGGGTGTGTTCGAGCCTGATTTGTTTCTCCAGCATTAGGGGCGGTTTCTTTGGCGGTGACCGGGCTTGCGGTCAAAGGGAAAGGGCAAACGGGCATCGAACGAGTTTTCTAACTCGTTTTGAGAGCGAGTTGAAAAACTCATTCTACGTTGCGGCCACCCAGCGCTGCCAGAAGCGCAGCAGAGGAGCCAGCGCGACAAAACCGAGCGCGAGCGTGACAGACACGGTGGAAACGGCGAGAGCATCGACGATGGCGATGCCCGCGAGCAATGTGCCGACGGCCTGGCCGATGGCGGGACCACCTTTGCGCAGCAATTGAGTGGCGTAGGCGATGAGGATGGCAAAGGCAGCGAGGATGACGAGTTGCATCGGATAACCGCCCGCTGAGGCAAAACGCATCGCAAAGACGATCCCAGGCGTGTACAGCAGCGCGAGCGCAAGCAGGGACGACGCAGCGGGCAAGACGCCATTTTTGTGCTCCAGACGTGCAGCGATGGTGATGCCGACAACGTAGCAACCGAGGGCGACGGCAGCAGGCAGAGCGGCGGCGGGTGCAGCGCTGGCGGCCATCAAATACAGCAGCATCCGGCATGCGCCCATGATGATGACGGAACCAGCCCACTGCTTGTGATAGAGATCATAGAACACGATGGCGGCCACGAGAATGGCGGTGATGCGCGGATTGGCACCAAACCAGGTGGCCAGTGTGGCACCGACGATCAGCATGGCGATGCTGACGATCCAGGCGGTGTTCAGACTGACTTGTCCGCTGGGGATGGGGCGCGCGCGGCGATGTTCGCGGTCGAACTTCACATCGGCAGCGTCATTCAAGATCATGCCGCCGGTGTAGAGCAAGGAACCGGCGAGAACGAGCCAGTAGAGGCGCGAATCGCCGAATGCACCACCCGCAAGGAGCCAGGCGGCGGTGACATTGGTCCAAACCGTGGGCAGATTGGAGATGCGGGCGAGATGGAGCCAGGGTTTCATCATTTGAGCATGCTGCGAACGAAGGGACGCATGCTGGAGTAGAGCGTGCTGCCATGGAAACGCGAGAGCTGCTCGCTGACGAGTTCGGCGTCGCTGTCCACATCGGCAGGGAGGAGATCCTTGTGCTCATGCTGGCCGCAGGAGGTGCAGACGTGGATGAAGGACGAGTCACAGTCGCGGCGCACTTCACCACGGACGCCGTCACCTTCAAGGACGAGGCTCTGCAGGGCGGGGCCGCTGTTTTTTTCGATCAATTCGAGCGGCAACGTGACACCGAGGCGCTGATTGATCCACACCGCCAGCAGGAGAGCCGTCGTGCGCTGTCCCTGGAGATGAGTGATGCGGATGATTTGCAGCTTGGCGAGGTTTTGCAGCGCGGCGGCATCCTGGAAGCAACTGGCGAGCGCGGTGCGCATGAAGTGCGAGCGTGTCCAGGCAAGGTCGCGCACGTCGAAGTCGGCGGTTTCGGCGCTCATGGCAGCACGCAGGGCATCAAACTGCTTTGCAGGATCGCTCCAGCGGCTGCTGTCGATGATGAGTGTGTCGATGCGTGAGTAGAAGCGCTCCTCGAAATGCTGGGTGAGATCGGCCTGCCACCAGACGACGAGCGGGAGATCGCTGTCGAGATGGGCGAAGACGATGTTTTGCACCTGCGCGGCATCACCGCCTTCGAGGACGAAACTGATCTGCTCGCTGCACACGGCCTGTTTGCCCTGGTAAGGACGGCACAGCGCCTGAATCCAGGCACGCGCACGCGGCGGCTGTGACTCGGGCAAGGCGAGAATGAGCAGAGCACGGCAGGCATGCTCGGCAGCGACGTGGTCGAGCAGGTCGTTGTCAGCAGCCAGGAGACTGCTGTCCTCGGTATAAATCGCCAGATTGATGAGTGAGGCGCGCGTTTTGGCCTCGTCGCTCTCCCACAGCTGCTTCAAGGCGCGGTCAATGCGCGAGATGGGCGTTTCGAGGCCGAGGCGGCCGAGATCAGAGTCGTTGAGAATGGCAGCAGGCATGGTTGGAATCCTCCCAAATCAAAGCAGCCGCCATTCGCGACCGTCGGCACGGAGCAGATCGTCCGCTTCCTTCGGTCCCCAGCTTCCAGCGGGGTATTCGTGCATCGTCGGTGGCGTGGCGGACTGGTGCCAGGCGTGCTCGATTTCGTCGATGAACTTCCAGGCATTTTCCACTTCATCGCGACGAGCAAAGAGCGTGGCGTCACCTGCCATCGCATCGAGCAGCAGACGCTCGTAGGCCTCGGGGCTGGCTTTGCCGAAACTGGAGGAGTAGCGGAAGTCCATCTTCACCTGCTGCACGTTCTGCGCCTGACCGGGCTGCTTGCAGAGGATGCGCAGGGCGATGCCCTCATCCGGCTGAATGCGGATGACGAGGGTGTTCTCGCTGTTCCTGAGCATGTTGCTGGTGGCAAAGGGCACCTGCGGCGGCTTTTTGAAGTGCACGCTGATCTCGGTGGCCTTCTTCGGCAGTTGTTTGCCGACACGAATGTAAAACGGCACGCCCTGCCAGCGCCAGGTATCGACCATGATGCGCAATGCAACGAACGGCTCGGTCTTGGACTCGGGATTGACGCGATCTTCCTGCCGATAGCCTACCCGCGGCACGCCATCAACGCTGCCGGCGGTGTATTGGGCTCGAATCACGTTCTTGCCGACGGCCTCGGGACCGACAAGCGGGCGCAGGGCACGGATGACCTTCACTTTTTCATCGCGCACGCTGTCAGCACTCAAATCGGTCGGTGGTTCCATCGCCACAAGCGTAAGCAGTTGGAACAAATGGTTCTGCACCATGTCACGCAGCGCCCCGGCGGTGTCATAGTAGCCGCCGCGACCGCCTTCCATGCCGAGATTCTCCGCGCAGGTGATCTGCACATGGTCGATGTAGCGGCTGTTCCAGTTCGGCTCGAAGATCGAGTTCGCGAAACGCAGCACCATGATATTCTGCGCGGTTTCTTTGCCGAGGTAATGATCAATACGGTAGGTGTCCTTTTCGGCAAAGGTTTCGGCCACTACGGCATTCAGACCGCGAGCGGTGGCGAGATCTTTGCCAAACGGCTTCTCGCAGACGACCCGCGCCCACTTGTCACCGACGCCTTGGTTCAAGCCGGCAGCACGGATCATCTCCAAGATCGGTTTGAAGGCCGCGGGGGCTGAGGCGAGATAAAACAACCGGTTTGCGGGTGCGCCACGTTCGACATCGAACTGATCCAGGAGACGGCCGAGAGACTTATAGCCTTCCAGATCCTCGAACTCGCTGCGGTGGTAGTGGATGCACTGCGAGTAGCTCTTCCACAGCTCATCGTTGTGGCCCTGGCGGCTGTTTTTGCGGTTCCCCTCCTCCAATTCGGTGCGGAAGCCTTCGTCCGTCTTGTCGCGACGGGCAAAGCCCACGACCTTGAACTGCGGCGGCAGATCGCCACAGGCGGCGATGTTGTAGATGGCGGGGATCAGCTTGCGATGCGTCAGGTCGCCGGTGGCGCCAAAAATGACCACGGTGCAAGGTTCCGCACGATGACGGGAGAGCAGGGTCTCTTGAAAGGGATTTTCCAGTTCGGGCATGGTGATTAAGCAAGGACTACGCCACAAAGACGACGCAGGACTGCCAGACTAACCCGCCCCTCCCTGATGGCAACCCGTGATGCCTGCTCCAACCCGCCAGATGGATGAAATGACTTCATCACCATTATGAACGGCTCCGATCCATGATCCCGCCAAAAAGCTGCGTCTCTATCGCCGAAATTCTTTGCGCATGAAGGGACTCAAAGGTTTGACAGCGCGTTTCAGCCGTTGAGAATCAGCCCCCAATGAGCAAACCGGAGCCAGACATTCCGATCCCGGAAGACGTTAAAAAAGAGAAAGGCCTGTGGGAGAAGACCCGCAAGAGCCTGATTGAGCGTCTGAACAACTGGGAAGACCAGAAGACTTGGAACGAGTTTTACCAGACCTACTGGCGTCTCA
Organism: Verrucomicrobiales bacterium; assembly: GCA_043770175.1. GTDB lineage: Bacteria > Verrucomicrobiota > Verrucomicrobiia > Verrucomicrobiales > Verrucomicrobiaceae > Prosthecobacter. Next base: position 13,817 of record JAYVIO010000163.1, read on the forward strand.
TTTTCAGCGTTGGCACCAAGGCAGGCCTCACCCGCGAAGAGGCGTTCGACGTCGTGCAGGAAACCGTCATCGCCATCGCCCGTCAGGTGCAAAAAGGCCAGTATGACCCGCGTGCCGGCTCGTTTAAGGCCTGGCTGCTGCAAATGACCCGCTGGCGCATTTTGGACGTGTTCCGCGCCCGCAAACGCCAGCCGTCGCTGGCCGATCAAGGCAATGCCGACACCGAAGACACCAGCGGGCAGATCGTTGACCGCCTGTCCCAGGACAAGGACAACCTGCTGGAAAACATCTGGGACCGCGAATGGCGTGACAACATCACCGCTGCGGCTCTTGAACGCGTCAAAGCCAAAGTTTCCCCACGGCAGTTCCAGATTTTTGACTGCTATGTGATGAAGGGCTGGGGCGTGAAGAAGACCTCCGAAGCCCTCGGCATCAATGCCGCGCAGGTTTATTTGGCCAAACACCGGGTCGGGGCGCTAGTGAAGAAAGAAGTTCAGGGGCTTGAGAATACGATGCTTTAGTGGGAGACTTCCGGGCGCTTGCGCTGGCCGACCAAGGCCAGGGTCGGCAGCCTTCCTCTTCCCACGCCAGCTTCATGAGCGA
>JAYVIO010000164.1:0-14409 GCA_043770175.1 Verrucomicrobiales bacterium
AATCAATGGCATCGTTTTGTGCGGTGGGCGGAGTAGGGGTTGTGTTCACAAACACCCATCGCACCGACTCCGCCGCGCAAAACGACCCTCTTCAATCGCGGCGTTCGGGATTAAACGCCTCTGAACTGCCCGCCCTCCAGCAGGAGCGCGACGAGATTGCCAAGGACGAGAAGATGCCGCCACTGGACTTCGACGGCACGGCGTATTCGGTCAAAACCCTGCGCCAGACGTATCGCTCCGCGCTTCACAAGCTGTCCATCCAGCCGGAGCTGCAGTGGGGGAAGCTCAAAGAAAAATATCTTCAGGAGGTATCGGTGCTGCAATTGGAAGCTTTGAAAAAACTGGGCCTAGCCGCTGCTTCCCAGCGGCCCAGCACGATGGATTTCGCGAAGGACGTGGATTTCATCTCATACGAAGGAAAAGACCAGATCGTGGGCCAGTGGGAGATTGTTCAGTCCAATCGCAAAGAGGATGTCTGGACGATCACGAGCAACGGTTTCAGCCTCAAGGTCTCCAACAAAATGGGGGAAGGCTTCGTGGATCACCACGCTGGCAAATTTCATATCTGGGGCCAGACCGTCGATGACGACTGGTTTGTCACCATGAAGGGCGATCTCCAGTTTGAAGGCATGGCGAAGAGCAACGGCGGCCTCAAAATTCATGGCGAACGCGTCAGGCCGTGATTTTAAGCCTGAACCGTTCCACCTACACTTGGGGCTGAATCGCAGCCGCTAGGCCTTCTTTGCCACCACCATGTAACGTAGCACCTTCGCCAGCGTGGGACGCATGTCCTTGCGGTCCACGATCATATCGACCAATCCGTGCTGCATCATGAACTCAGCGGTCTGGAAGCCGGGGGGGAGATCGGCGTGCGTGGTTTCCTTCACGACGCGGGGACCAGCGAAGCCGATCATGCACTTCGGTTCGGCGATGATGATGTCGCCGAGGGTGGCGAAGCTGGCGGTGACGCCGCCGGTGGTCGGGTGCGTAAGCACGGAGATGTAGGGCAGGCGGGCTTCCGAGTGCCGGGCGAGTGCGCCACTGGTCTTGGCCATCTGCATGAGGCTCAGGATGCCTTCGTGCATGCGGGCGCCGCCGGAGGCGGAAAAGACGATGACCGGCTTGCGCTCGGCAGTGGCGGCCTCGATGGCGCGGGTGATTTTTTCGCCCACCACACTGCCCATGCTGGCGCCGAGGAAGCGGAAATCCATGATGGCGACCAGCACGGCGACGCCTTCGATGGTGGCACGACCGGTGACGACGGCCTCGGTCAGTCCGGTTTTCACCTGATACGCCTTCACCTTGTCCAGATAGCCTTTGAAGCCGAGGGCGTTCACGGAATCGAGATTTTTGTCCATCTCGACGAAGCTGCCCTCGTCCACGAGACTGGCGATGCGCTCGTCCGAGCCGATGGTGAAGTGGTAGCCGCAACTGGTGCAGACACGGAGGTTTTTGGCGAGCGCCTGCTCAAACAGGCTTTCATTGCACGAAGGGCACTTCGTCCAGAGGCCTTCCGGCATGTCGCGTTTCTTTTCGCCTAGATCGTCAACGGAGCGTTTTTTGAAAAATCCCATGGTAGGTCAGTCGGTGTGGGCATCCTGCGGTGGCGGACCTGATGGCGCGTCTCCCCGAGTGGCATGTCGCAGGAGTTGCCGGGCGGAAAGCCGCCTGGCGTTCGCACTGTCAGGCCCGGCCAAGGCCGGACGCGGGTCCGATCCTAGCCGCGTGCAACGGTGATGACCACCACTTTTTCTGCCCCGCCCTCACGCCGCAAAATCCGGGCGCACTCGCTGGTCGTGGCTCCCGTGGTGAAAACATCGTCCACCAGCAGGACGCGGCGGCCCTGCGTGCTGCTGATTTTTTCCCAAAACCGGGGTTTTCGCAGCGCAAAGGCACCCCGCAGGTTTCGCAGCCGCTCTTCGCGATCCAGATTTGCCTGCGAGTCCGTCTCGCGAACGCGGGCGAGTGCATTCTCAGCGGGAATTCCGGTCAACTGCGCCAGCCGCAGGCACAGCTCCCAGCTTTGATTGAATTCCCGGTCCAGTTCCCGGCTGCGATGCAGCGGCACCGGCACCAGCAGCCAGTCCGCGAGATTTTCATCCGCCAGACGGAGCTCATTCAACGTCCGCAGCAGCAGCGTGGCAAGCGCACCCCGCAGATGCAGCCGCCGCTCATACTTGAACTGATGCACCAGTTCCCGCACCGCCTCCTCCGCACGGCACGCCGCCACGGCGAAATCGAATTCAAATTTGCGGCCGCTACAATTGGCGCAGCGAAACTCGTTCGTGAACGCACCGTCATAGACCTCGCCGCACACCTTGCAATAAGGCGGTTCCACCATTGGCAGCGCCTCTTCGCAGGCCCGGCAAAAATGCCCGGATGCTCCGTCTCCCAGCGGCACATGGCACACGCAGCACAATCGCGGATAGATCAGATCTACGAATGCCGACCACGCCGGTTGCAACAACTGTTGCAGACGTGATTCGGCAGGAGGACCGGGAAAGGACATCGGCGAAGTTTAATTGCGATTTGAAGCATGCCAACTGCGAGCCTAATTGCGCGCATGGCACGCATCGGCACCCCCCTCTCCTCCACCGCAACGAAAGTCATGCTCCTCGGCTCCGGCGAGCTGGGCAAGGAAGTCGTCATCGAACTGCAACGTCTCGGCTGCGAAGTCATCGCCGTGGATCGTTACGCGAATGCTCCGGCCATGCAGGTCGCGCATCGCAGCCATGTCGTCTCGATGCTGGATGGCGAGGCGCTGCGCCGACTCGTGGAAGTGGAGAAGCCGGACTGTATTGTCCCCGAAATCGAGGCCATCGCCACTGACACGCTGCTGGAACTTGAAAACGAAGGCTTCCGTGTCGTTCCCACCGCCCGTGCGGCCAAACTCACCATGAACCGCGAAGGCATCCGCCGCCTCGCCGCCGAGGAACTTGGCCTCAAGACGTCGCCGTATGTGTTTGCAGCCACCGAAGATGAGTTCCGCGCGGCGATTGAAAAAATCGGCATGCCTTGCGTGGTGAAACCGATCATGAGCAGCTCCGGCAAGGGTCAGAGCGTCGTCAAGACCGCCGCCGACATCGAGCATTCGTGGAAATACGCCCAGGAAGGTGGTCGCGCCGGCAAGGGCAAGGTCATCGTCGAAGGCTTCGTCGAGTTCGACTACGAGATCACCATGCTCACCGTGCGTCACGCCGGCGGCACCTCGTTCTGCGCTCCGGTGGGCCACACGCAGATCAAAGGCGACTACCGCGAGTCCTGGCAGCCGCATCCGATGTCACACAAGGCCCTCGCCGCCGCCGAACACATGGCCGGAGCTATCACCGAAGCCCTTGGTGGTCGTGGGCTCTTCGGCGTCGAGATGTTCATCAAAGGTGACGACGTGATCTTCAGTGAAGTTTCCCCTCGCCCGCATGACACAGGCCTCGTCACGCTCATCTCGCAGGACTTGAGCGAGTTCGCGCTCCATGTGCGCGCCATCCTCGGCCTGCCGATCCCGAACATCCATCAGCATGGCCCCAGCGCGAGCTGTGCCGTTCTCGTGGAAGGTGAATCCGCCAAGGTTCAATTCGGCGCGCTCGATCACGTCCTCGCCGAACCCGACACCCAGGTGCGCCTCTTCGGCAAACCCAGCGTCAGCGGCCAGCGCCGCATGGCCGTGACCCTCGCCCGTGCCGAGAACATCAACGAAGCCCGCGCCAAGGCCCACCGCGCCGCCAAAGCGATGGAAATCCGGCTGTGATGCATTTCGTCATTGCGTTGGACGCGCCCGCCATGCTAACACCTTGCCATGCCCGCGCTTGCTCATTTGAGCCATCTTATCAAACTGCTGGACGACGACTCCGAAGTCGTGCGTCAGGCGGTGAAACAGGAGCTGACCGGCATGCGACGCGAGCTGCCGCAGCAGATGGAAACGCTGGAGACGCCACTGAGCGCGGATGAAGAACGGCTCGTGGCGCAGATGCTCGAACCTGCACGCCGCACCGAGCTGGAGGAAACCTGGATGCGCTGGCGCTGGATGAACGGGCCGGATGCGCAGCTTGAAGAAGGCCTGAGCCAGCTTTCCGCCTTCTTGAATGGCTGGAAGACGCAATCCTCCGATCTCGCCAAACGTCTCGATGCGATGGCGGAGGAAGCGTTTGCCGAAAACGGCCGCATGGACGCGCACGAACTCGCGCAGTGGTTGTTCGCGCCGCGTGGCGGCATCACGCGCTTTCGTGGCAACAGCAAGGACTACTACTCACCCGCGAACAGCAACCTGTTCTGGGTGTTCGACACCGGCCTCGGCAATCCGATCAGCCTCTGCTGCCTCTATCGACTGCTGGGCCAGCGTTTTGGCCTCGAAATCGAAGGCTGCAACTTCCCCGGCCACTTCCTCTCCCGCGTCACCTACCGCGACAAGACCTGGCTGGTCGATTGCTTCAACCGCGGTCGCTTCATGCTGGCCGCTGACGTGGCAAAGCATCATCCTGCCGCCAATCCGGGCATGGAAGACCTCATCCGCGAACCCGCCACCGCCGACGGCACGCTGCTGCGCATCCTGCGCAATCTCGATGAAGCCTACGAACGCCTCGGCAATCTCCAGGAGCGCCAGTTCATGCGCCGCCTCGCGGTGAAGCTGATGGAGGACTAAGGCTTGGCGGCCTCCTTCTCCCACGCCGCGAACTCCGGCGAGGCGAGGAATTCCTTGAACTGCGCATCATCCTCCAGCGACTTGCGGTCCAGCACCACGCCGCTGCCGCGTTTGAAGGCGCGCAGCTCCTCCACGAGAGCGGGATAGTCTTTCTGCTCCAAGCGGATGGTAAGACGCGCATCGACCGCGTCATGCAGGTCGGGCCCCTCCCGCTGGGCCTCGTTCGCCAGCCTGAGCGCGCCCTCGTAGTCCTTCATCATGCGCCGGGTGTTCGCCTGGAGCACCTTGAGATACGGATCGCCGCCGATGACCTTCTGCACCCGCAGGATGCTGGTCTCGGCCTCCGCCAGGTTGTTGTCCAGGAAATGCAGGTCGATCAGGAGCAGGTCGGTGGTGCTGTCCTTGCCGAGGATGTCCGGCGCGGAGCGCAGCGCCTCCCGGTAGGCGGCGTCATGCTTCCCGTCCTCCGTGCCGTTCAGCGCCATGAGTGCCTGCATGCGCAGCATGAAGAACATCCGGTGCGCGCGGTATTTCTGCGGCAGGCCGTCGCAAAGGCGGAGCGCCCCGACGAAATTCCCGGACTTCATCAGCTCGCCCCCGCTTTTCAGGCGGTCGATCATCTCGTTGTCGAAATTCGCCGCCCCGAACCACGCGGCCAGTTTTCCCGCGCCCGAGTCCGGCAGCATCGTCGCCATCAGATTGCGCATCTCGTCGGAAAGGTAGCTGGCATACATGTAGGTGAACATGTCCACCGCACGAAAGCCGCCGCCCTGCGGCCGGGCGATGATGTCCACGTAGTTCACGCCGCCGTCCTCCGGCTTCAGGCGCAGCACCACGGCGGGGAAGCCGTCGCGCTCGCGCACACGCAGCGCCTGGATCTCGTTGCCCATGAGGTTCCGCAGCCAGCCGCCGGGATGCTTCATCGCGCCGTTCATGAAGCCCTTCCGCATTTCCGCCGCCTGGGGAAAGCCGGCCGTGCGCGCGTCGAACACCCGATCCGCCAGACCATCGGGGTCGAGCAGGCTCTTCACCTTCGCGTCGTCACCTTCCGTCAAAGCCTCCGCCAGTTTGTCGCCAAACACTTGGAGCGCCTCTTTCTGCTCCGCCGTCAGCGGCGGGGGCGGCTGCGCGACCTTGACCTGCTTCGCCTTCGTTTCCTCCGCCAGCTTCTGCACCCGTTGGAAGGCGGGAATCGCCAGCGCGGCCAGCACCGCCAGCAGCAGCACCACCGCTCCCACGACGATCAGCACGATCATGGCGATGCTCATGCTTTTCCGCTGCGACTTCATCGCAGGCGGTGGATTCGGCAGCGGAGGAGGAAGATCGGGCGGATTCATGCCCGCACTCTGGGGCAAAGCGCGACGGTCTGGCAAGCATTCCCAGTCACGGCGGCAAAAAAACGCACCGAATCCACCGCAGCAGCGCCAGGAAAACGAACCCGCATGCCACTGTGGACGGCTTAAGGTCATTCGCCCAAAGGCAGTGGGCAACCTGCATGGCGATTTCCCCAATTCATTCTATCAATTTTTTGCAGGCCGACCCCGTTTCACTCGCTGCTCTCGGTACGCACAGCAAGTGACGGCAGTTTATCAAAACTTCTTTAGCATCTTCCTAACGTCTTCAAAAACCTGAGTCGTTTGTTCAACAGTCAGAAGATGATGCTCTGCAATCATTGCATCGACATCTCCGCTGTGCTTCGCGAAATCTTCTTCAAATCTACGGTAATGTCTTCCCCACAACTCTTCGATGTTCGCATCAATACCCCTGAGAGCATCTGGGTCGTTTTGCACTTGTCCAGGACTTGGCAAATATGGACTGGCGTCCGGGCTCATTGTTCTCCAATCAACACCCACATACCATCGCCGAAAATCAGGATGGATCGGAGGAACAACTGGCAATTCGAGAATTGGCTGAGGAACATCAGGCACGATGTTCAAATCCAATAGAGCCCGGAATGCAGTGGCAAAATTGATCTCAAACCACTCTCCATTTAACCGATGCTTGCGGAAGTGCTCATGGAGCCTTTTCTCGGCTTCGTGCTCATTGAACACATGAATGGCGAGAAGGAGTTGGGGCTTTTCCGGCGACCAAGTATTCGCGATTTTCAGACGGCTAGGCACTATGCCTTTGCCTATTTTGATCTTGTTCCCTGCCTGCATGAAGTAGAGCATGAGCACGACTGTATCTTCAATAATATGGTTGCATATGGCAAACCGAGAGCGGGCTCATCAAGCGTGTAAATGGGGTCGGTCAAGCGTGCAGAAAAATGACAGGGCAGGCAATTGATTGACCTCAAATTCGCGAAGAACCACACCAGCTGGGTTTGCGATTGCGCTTGGCCGTGCGTCCTGAAACCTGCCGCCGCAGCCTGCCGCGTGATTGATCTCTCCACAAAAGACGGCTCACAAGAACCGCTGGAGGATGGGCAGCAGTTCCTCCACCGTCTGTTCCGGCCAGAATTTGCGGTCGGTCATGAGGGCGGTGTCGAGGGAGCGGTGCTCGGGCCAGTTTGGCTCCGTGGGAATCTGCGGAATGACCTGCGCGAGGACGGCCTTCGCGACGGCGACGTTGGCATGCAGGTGGCCGATGACGGATTCGGCGGTGACGGCTTCTTCTTCGATCTTCCAGCAGTCGTAATCGGTGATCATCGCCAGCGTGGCGAGGGCGATCTCCGCTTCGCGGGCGAGTTTGGCCTCGGGCAGGTTGGTCATGCCGATGACATCGAAGCCAAGCTGGCGATGCGCGTTGGATTCCGCCCGCGTGGAGAAGGCGGGGCCGTCCATGCAGACGTAGGTGCCGCCATTGTGAACACGGCGGCCTTGGGCCACAGCGGCCTCGTGCAGCAGTGCCCGCAGCTTGTCAGAAATCGGATCGCCAAAGGAGACATGCCCGACGATGCCACGACCAAAAAAGGTATGCTGGTCGTGGCGGCTGGTGCGGTCGAAAAACTGGTCGGGCAACAGAATGTCGCGAGGGTGATACTGCTCCTGCAAACTGCCGACGGCGGTGACGGCGATGATCCAGCGCACGTTCAGACTGCGTAGCGCCCAGAGGTTGGCGCGATGATTCAGCTCCGTGGGCAGGATGCGGTGGCCTTTGGCATGCCGTGGCAGGAAATAAACCCGGCGCCCGGCCATCGTCCCCGTCACCAGCGCATCCGAAGGGTGCCCAAACGGCGTCGCCACGGTGATTTCCTCACGATTTTCCAAGCCGTCGAGGTCGTACAGGCCGGAACCGCCGATGATGCCGATGGCTGGGGGAAGTTTTTCACTCATGCTGGCAGAGTAAAAGGCACGGAGGCTGCTTCAACCTGCTTCATCCTCATGCTTGAAAAAGCCGTCCGCATGAAGGATGAACACAAACATCGAAAGTCGCGTCTGAGACCTGCCGTTTAATTCACCTCCATCGCCATGAATGCCATGCGCCGCCTCCTGCTGATCCTGCCCGCCATTTTCCTCGCTGCCTGTTCCATGCCCAACCTGCTGGTGTCCACCACACCTTACACGATCAAGCTGAAGGACGGCCGTGAGGTGCTCAGTTCCGGTGAGCCGCAGTATCAGGAAAAGACCGGTTACTACCGCTACCGCACCCAGCAAAAGCGCGATGCGCTGATCCGTGCGGATGAAGTGGTGAAGATCGTGGAGCAACGCGCGTGAGTCGGCACGGGACCTGCCGGCCCCTGGTGCTCGCCTCCGCCTCACCGCGTCGCGTCGAACTACTACGCGCAGCGGGCTTTGAGTTTGAAATCGTCGTGCCGCAGGTCGAGGAGGCGCACGATGCTGCACTCACGCCGGAAGCTCTCACGATTGAAAACGCCCGGCGCAAAGCACTCGCCGGAAGTCGGTTGAAGCCAGGGGCGCTCGTTCTGGGCGCTGACACGTTGGTCTATGTGGATGGTGACCCACTGGCCAAACCCGCCGACTTGAACGAAGCACTGCACATGGTGCGCCGCCTTTCCGGCCGCACGCATGAGGTCTGCACCGGCGTGGTGTTTGCCTGTGACGGCAACGTGGAGCACGCCCTGCATGTGATCACTCACGTCACCTTCAAGCCACTGACTGACGAACTCATCCGCGACTACCACACGCGCGTGAACCCGCTCGACAAGGCGGGTGCCTACGGCATCCAGGCCTGCACCGAGATGCTCCTCGATCACATGGCAGGATCGTTCACGAACGTCGTCGGCCTGCCGATGGATGGGGTGGCTGCGGCGCTCAGAGCGCTGCCGTGACACGCCCTACTTCAGATTGTCCGCTATATGCCGATGGGCTGAATACGCAGAGTGATTGTAGCCAATCATTCCTCAATGTAGGAATCCCCGTTGGTAGGAACCACGAGCTGATTTTTGACCAATTCAAAGTACTGCCCTTTCCCGTAGGAGTGGATATATAAGTGCTGCTTGCGGCGCAGCAGATTATCGAGCACGACGGAAGTCTGCTTGAACTCGACGATGTCCTGAAAATCAGAGAACCAGTAGAGACCATCGGAGTTACGAACTTCTTCACTCAGCAATGCGAGCCATGTGTAGCCTAAGCCGACATGGTGAATGAAGTAAGTTTGTGGACGTTTGGAGAGCGTGCGGAAGACGGACTCACTAGAAATGGGAATCTTGGAGTCAATTTTGAACTTGGCCGTGTCCATGTAAGTTGCCCCACCCAGACGCCAGAATTTTTCAAACTCGATGCTTGAGGTGCGGAAAATCTTCGTGCCAACCAGCGGCTTCGGCGGTGGTTCCAGACCGCAACCGAAATATAGCACGACCACGCTGCCTTTCGCTACCTTGTCCACTTCCTTCACGACGCGTTCCAGATGAGGTGCCATGGAAGTGGACACATCTAGAACGACGGCCAGTTTCTTCGCCTTGATGTTCAGACCAAAGAGCGGGCCGAACACCATGCCATTGCGCCCGCCCAATCCCAGTCCCTTGCCAAAACCCCCACCCGCACCTCCAAGACCGAAACTACCGCTCACCATACCGCCGCCCAGGGTCTTCGAGGTATCGGGAATGTCGAGCATATCCGGAGCATCAGTAGGCAACACGACATTCGCGATGCTGTTCTCAACAGCGAGCTTGCGAATAGGCGCCGTCTTTTTCAGCCATGGATTTTTCTTCTGCTGAATCTTGTGCTGTAGTGCCTGCGCAGCCTGCTCGCCTTGGGCAGAACCGCCACCCGGCAGGAAATCTACCTGCGTGTCCATGACTTGATGCACCACGACCAGTGCCCCAGTAGTTAGCAGCAATAGATGAATGCCAACGCTCAGAGCCAGTGAACTCAGGCCGACTTTTTCCCCCAGCTTCCGCCAGCGCGTTTTTTTAGCTGTTTCAGGATCTTCAGGTTCTGTCGGCGCAGGTTTCGGGGCGATGAACGGCTTGGCATCTGCCACGTCATCGGCTGCGTCTTGTGCGCGTGGCAAAGTCTCTTCTTTAGCCTTTCCTGTCGGCAGTGGCGGCGGTGAGACCGGAGCACCAGCCCCCTCCACCTCACGTCGTCCACCCAAAGTGACCGCCGGCGTCGCCACCGGTCCGCTCGTTTTTTCATCGCGCAGCCGCACGGCCTCGGGAGCACGCGGGATTGGCAGCGGCGCTTCGGCCTCCGGCTGTCTGGGCTTTACGACCGCCTTTTCAGGAGGCGGATCGGCCGCCGTGGCCTGCTCCTTCTCGAACGCCTCCCACAGGGCACGTCCATCCTGCCCCGGTTCTGCGGCTGCTTTTGGCAGTCGTCCTGCCTCAGAAACATCCGGCTCAAAAAGGCGCACCTTCTTCGCTGACTGCGGCGCCTGCACGGAAAGGGGTGGCGCCACCTGCGGCGGTGGCTCGATGACGGCTGGCTCTTCATCCACCGGCTGCTCCGGCGCTGCTGCGGCCTCCTGCGGCTCGCGGCGTCCCGCCTGCCACAGCGCCTCCTTCTCCATGACCTCTTCCTCCGTCGAATCGACGGTTGGCAAAAAACTAAAGTCGTCAGGGACGTGCCTAGGCATGGCGGGGTTGATTGTCGTGGTAAACGCGCCCGATTCAAGAAAGTTCCGCCCAAGTTCCGCGCGTAACCCCGAGCTGGCTCTGGGCCTTCAGATCGCGCCAGATCTCCTCACCATCGCGCTGGCCAGCCAAAAGCTCCTGATAGGTGCGCAGGACGATCATCGCCTCATCGGCGTCTTCTTCGAGCAGTTCGACGCGGAAGCAGCGCAGGCCGTGCTCGCGGAGTTCGTCGAAGAATTGCGCGCCCGTTTGCGCCACGGCGTTGAACAGCGTGTTGCGGCAGCCGACGTCAGCCTTGAGCGGATGATTCATGCCAACACGATCACGCAGATGCACCCGGTGCTTGTCACAGGGGCGGCCGCAGTTGGTGAAATCGGTGCCGTTGCTCATGAAGGCGGCGAACACACAGTGCTCCATGTGAAACATCGGCATGTGCTGGTGCAGCGTGAGCTCAAACCACGACGGCGGTGCGGCGGCGAGCAAATCGACAACCTGCTCAATGTTGAGGTCGTAGCTGATGGTGAGGCGCTCCAGGCCGGTCTTTTTCAAGATCTCCGCTGTGAGTGGATTGGCGACGTTCAGCGAAAAATCGCCGGTCATCGGGATTTTCGCGTCTTGGAAGAACGAGATGGCTCCGAGATTGCGAATGAGCACGCCATGCGGTTCGGCACGCTCGATAAGCTTGAAGAAGCCCACCTCGCCGGATTTTTGAATGCGCGGTGTCGCCAGCCAGACCTGCGCCGTGTCGCTGGCGGCCTTGATATGCTTCACGGCATCTGCATAACGACGAATGTCTTCGAAATCGAGGTAGAGACGCGGGATGCCGAGCACCAGCGCCGCATCGATGTGCGCCTGCGTGCGGCAGAGTGCATGAAGCTGGAACTCCTTCGGCCCATCGGCACTCACTCGCGATGGCATGAGCGATTCAAGCGTCACCGTGCTGATCGGAGTTTGTCTTGCCGACGAATCGGTGGCACTCGCCAAAACAATCAAATCGCGTCGCATGCGGTTCAATTCGCTGATCGGCAGCATGACTTCGCCTTCGACATCGAATTGCACGCTGCCGAGTTCGAACTCGGTGCCGCCGAGGCGGCTGAACTGCTCGATGAAGGCGGACGGCGTCAGCGGGCGCTTCATCGCGGCTTGCAATGCCATGGTGGAGGCAATGCTGTGGACTCCGCTTTGCACAACGAGCGGCTCACCAACTTTACCGGTGACGTGAAGGTCGATGTGGCGCTGCTTCCGAATCGGAATATCGCCTTCAAACGATTGCCGCAACGCACGATTGAGCGCGGGATCGCTCGTTTTGAAGACGCGCATGCCGATTTGCACGTCCTCCATGCGCAGATGGCCGTGGCGGAAGCTCAGGGCGCTGCCGCGCATCTCATAAACGCTGCCGCCTTGCTCGTAATTGGTGTCCGAGAGGTTCTCAAACACGACGCCGTCGCCCGGCTTCATGGCGATGTGCAATTCATCGAGCTCCAGCGTGTCTGCACCAAGAATGCGTGTGACCTGGCCGACATAAGGGCCGCGCTTCTTGCCGTAGTAGGCGCCAACGAGTTCCTGATGGTTCACACCATGCATCCAGCCGGGATACAGGCCGCGTGAGAAGGTCATTTCGAGCGCATAGCGGTCTGCGTCGCTCGCAGGAGCCGGTTGATTGGCCAAAGCACGATCAATCGCTGCGCGATACACCTGCGTGACACCAGCGACGTATTCCGGCGTTTTGAGGCGCCCTTCGATTTTGAAGCTGCGGATGCCGAGTTCGATCAAGCGCGGGATTTCATCCACGGCAGCGAGATCCTGCGGCGAAAGCAGGTAGCGCTTGTCGCCGAGGTCGCGTTGCACACCATCAACGATCATTTCATACGGCATGCGGCAGGCCTGCGCACATTCGCCGCGATTCGCACTGCGGCGGCCCAACGATTCACTGGTGAGACACTGCCCCGAATAAGCAACGCACAACGCGCCATGCACAAACACTTCAAGCGGCACATGCGCATCCTTGAAGCGCTCCAGCTCGCGCATGGAAAGCTCACGCGCCAGCACCGCCTGGTCGATGTTGAGCTGCTTGGCGAATTCGAGCCCCTCCGGCGAAGTAATCGTCATCTGCGTGCTCGCATGCAGCCGCAGTTTTGGCGTGAGCGCCTTGACCATGCGCGCGAGACCAAGATCCTGCACGATGACCGCATCCACACCGCTGTCTTCGAGCAAACGCAGCTGCGTTTCAGCATCCGGCAGTTCCTTGGTGAAGATGAGCGTGTTGAAGGCCACGTAGCCCTTCACCCCATGCTCATGGAGGAACTTCATCAACTCCGGCAGATCCTCCTCCGTGAAGTTGTCAGCTCTCAACCGCGCATTGAAGCGCGGCATGCCGAAATAGATCGCATCTGCTCCGTTGGCGACGGCTGCACGTGCACAGTCCCAATTACCGGCGGGAGAGAGAAGTTCGGGCTGGTTGGAAACGGGCATGCGAATGACAGAGACGAGCAAAGTGAGGCAGACAACCAAAGGTTTGAGTGGCTTTCCGAGCGTTCTCCCGCAGTATTCGCGTTGAAATCAGTCCCATGGCCGATCCAGCCGCTCAGATCATCGCAGGAACCGATCCCGCCGCGACCGCATTGCTGGCGAGCCTTGGCGGACGCTATCGAGTTTTATCAGAGCTGGGACGGGGAGGCTTTGGCCAGGTGTATCTGGCGGAGGACGAGCTTTTACGTCGCCGTGTGGCGATCAAGGTGCTGCGCAAATCCCGGCGCGGCACCGCTGCCAGCGGTTTTGTGGCCGACACGGCTTTCCTGGCAGAAGCGCGCATGGTGGCGAGGATGGAACATCCGGGCATCGTGCCTATCTACGATGTGGTTGAGACCGAGGAGGGCGGGTACTGCATCATCTCACGATATGTCGAAGGCCGCACTTTGCGCGAACACCTTGGCGACCGGCGGATTGGCTTCATGCAGTTGGTCGAAATCGCCACTGGTCTGTGTGAGGCTTTGAACCATGCTCACAAACTTGGGGTGGTGCATCGGGATGTGAAACCGGCAAACATCATGCTCACGGCGGAACTTCGGCCGTTGCTGCTGGATTTCGGCCTGGCCAAAAGCTGGAGCGAAGTGGCCGGAGAAAATTTTGCGGCCGGGACACCGGGATACATGAGCCCGGAGCAGGCGCGCGGCGAGGATCATTTGGTAAACAACCGGTCGGACCTTTTCAGCCTGGGTGTTGTGTTTTATGAGATGCTGACGGGCCAGCAGGCCTTCCCATGCGGCTCAGCGCGGCAGCAACTGGATCTGCTGGAGTCAGGAGGGCCGTCGTCGCTTCGCCAGATTGAGCCGCGTGTGCCAAAGGAACTGGAGCGCATCTGCTTGAAAGCCATGCAGCCACAGATCCGGGCACGATACGCCATGGCCACGGACATGCTGGAGGATTTGCGCCAGTGGCAGGCCGCCATGAGCGAGACCGTGGTGGCCCAACCGCAAGTCGGAGCGGCGGCAGCATTAAACATAGCGGTTAAAAACGGTTCCAGCCCAGCGCAAGCAACGGAACCCCATTCTTCGAAGCCCCGCGTGGTGCCGCGCGGCCTTCGCGCTTTCGATCAAGGGGACGCGGATTTTTTCCTGGCGCTGGTTCCGGGGCCAAGAGACCGCTTTGGTCTGCCGGAAAGCCTGCGGTTCTGGAAACAGCGCATCGAGACTGATGACCCGGCTGCGGCGTTTCGAGTGGGTGTGCTCTATGGGCCATCCGGCTGCGGCAAGTCGTCCCTCACCCGGGCCGGTCTGCTGCCACGCTGCGCAGAGCA